>JABCYU010000110.1 GCA_013290045.1 Methanobacteriota archaeon
GGACCAACGAGACGAAGTCCGTCCGGCCGCCCGACCGGTACTCCTCCTCGATGTCCTACGATAGTGGAGACGGCTATGTACTGTTGTTCGGCGGGGCCAACCCGACGGGTCACGCCGGCTCGTTCTACTTCAACGACACGTGGGCGTTCTCCGGAGGGGCCTGGTCCAACCTCACTGCCTCCGCCGGGAAGGCACCGCCACCGCGCGGGCAGGCCCAGCAGGTCGACGATCGGGCCGACGCGGCGGTGATCCTATGGGGCGGCCTCGGGGCCAGTTGGCTCAACGACACCTGGTCGTTCTCCGGGGGGTCTTGGAGCCGGGTCGCGGCCACCGGAGCCCCGTGCCAATGCTGGTACTTCACCGAGGCCCGGACCGTCTACGACGCGGCGGATGGTTACGTGATGCTCGTCGCCGCGCAGAACGCCACCCGAGGACCGTACGAACTCGTGTACCGGTACTCCGCCGGTGTTTGGGGATCCTACGCGACCGCCGGGATCCCATCCGACCGTTTCCTTCCGGGACTCGCCTACGATGCTCACGACCACGAGGTGGTCATGTTCGGGGGCACGAGCTACGCCCCCCAACCCGGAACCGCCCCCCAGAACGATACCTGGACCTATCGGGCCGGGAACTGGACCTCTTGGGACGGACCCGGTCCCGGGCCTCGGATCAGCGCCTCCCTGGCCTACGACGCAGGGGACGGCTACGTCCTCCTGTTCGGTGGTTGGATCGTCCCGCCGTTCAGCTCGAACTCGGCTCCGATCACCGGGG
This sequence comes from Methanobacteriota archaeon, assembly GCA_013290045.1. GTDB lineage: Archaea > Thermoplasmatota > Thermoplasmata > Lutacidiplasmatales > UBA184 > Lutacidiplasma. The sequence continues at coordinate 772 of JABCYU010000110.1, forward strand.
TCAACGACACCTGGAAGTTCCAGCGCGGGGTCTGGACCGAACTTCACCCGGTCCGTGCCCCTTCCCCCCGTTTCGCGGCCGGGCTGGTCGATGACCTCGCCGACGGTTACCTGCTGCTGTTCGGGGGGACGGCGACGACCGGGAGCTCGATGCCTCTCGCGGATACCTGGGAGTTCCTGAACGGCTCTTGGGCGCATCTGACCCCGATCCTGGCCCCCCCGAACCAATCGGCGCCCGGGATGGTCTACGACGGGGCGGACGGCTACGTCCTCTTGTACACGAACACACCGGCGGGGCAGACCTGGGCGTTCCACGGGGGGGCATGGCACAACCTCACGGGCGGCTCCGGGCCCCGGCCGGGCGCTCCGAACAACCCGCTCGTCTACGATGCCGCGGACGGCTACGTCCTCCTCTTCGGCCCGACGATCTCGACCTCCCCCTACGTGGCGAACCAGACCTGGAGCTACCTGAATGGGAACTGGACCAACCGCACCGGTGCGGCCCCCGGAGCGCCGCCGGAGACCTCGGGAGCGGAGATGCTCTACGATCCGGCGAGCGGCAAGGTCGTGATGCTGAGCCCCACCGGCACGACGTGGATCTACGGCGGAGGAACGTGGTCGGAGGCGTACCCGGCCGTGGCGCCTCCGGCGCGCGCGAACGGGCCGGCAACCTACGATGCTTCCGATGGCTACGGGTTGATCTTCGGCGGGCAGAACCTGACCGGGTGGACCGCGCCCGGGTACACCGGAGCGGTGTGCCCGGGGAGCCAGGCTCGGCCCTGCGGGGACACCTGGGCTTGGTCCCCGGGGGTCGGCACGGCTCTACGGATCCTGTCGTTCACCGTCTCGCCATCGGCCGGGGACATCGGCCGGCCGCTGAATCTCACCGCGACGGTCAGCGGCGGGTCTGTACCGTATCGGTACGATTATGCGGGCCTCCCCCCCGGCTGCGTTTCGGTGAACCTCTCGAAGTTCACGTGTGTCCCGAACGGTACGGGGAGTTTCAGCGTCATCCTCACCGTCACCGACAACGCCGGGAATCAGACCCAGGCGAGCGTCGGGTTCTCCGTCTCGGTCCGGCCGACGATCACCGGGTTCGGCCCCTCGCCTTCCCAGTTGGCGGTCGGGGGTCGTACGGTGATCGCGACCTCGGTATCGGGGGGCACGCCCCCGTTCACCTACTCGTACGCCGGCCTTCCCCCGGGCTGTGTCTCCCAGACCGTGCCGAGCCTGCCCTGCTACCCGACGGTGTCGGGCGCCTACACGATCACCGTCCAGATCTCGGACTCCGCCGGTCTTGGGGGGAGCGCCTCCGCCGGCCTCACCGTCACCCCGGCAGGCGCACCGGGTGGCCCCCTCGTCTCGGCGTTCGTCCTCGCTCCCGCCGCGATGACCCTGGGGAATTCGACGAACCTCTCGGTGAATGCGAGCGGAGGCGGGGCGTTCCTCCGATACGGATACTCGGGGCTTCCGGTGGGTTGCATCACCGTCAACGCCTCGAACCTGACGTGCCGGCCCAACTCGGCCGGGGTCTACTTCGTGCAGGCGACGGTGTCGGGGGCCAACGGCGCCAATGTGACCGTGGGCGCGAACCTGACGGTGTACCCGGTCGGAGGCGGTGGCTCGCCATCGATCCTCGCGTTCGTCGCCTCCCCGACGGCGATCGTCCTCGGCGGCTCCACGACGCTCAGCGTCGTCGCACGGGCCAACCTCTCGCTCAGCTACCGGTACGCCGGACTGCCGCCCGGGTGCTCCTCCTCGGACACGGCGACCCTACCGTGCACCCCCACCGCCGTCGGAAACTTCGACGTCCAGGCCATCGTCTCGGACACGGGAGGGCACGAGGTCGGGGTCTTCGGGCGGATGACCGTCGCTCCGAGCGGGGTCGGGGCGCTCAGCGTCGCCCTCTTCGCGGCGGCGCCGCAGAATCTGACGCTGGGGGGCACGTTGTACCTGCTGGTCTCGGCGACCGGGGGCGCGGCGCCGATCCACTACGCCTACACCGGCCTACCGCCCGGCTGCGCCAGCACGGACGCGAACTCGTTACGGTGCGTCCCGTCGCAGGCCGGGACGTACGATGTCACGGTCCGCCTGACCGACGCGACCGGCCACCAGGCCCAGGCCCAGCAGACCGTGATGGTGCTGCCGGCCGCCGCCCCACCGAATGCGCACGCGAACGTCACCTCGTGGTTCGACCTGTTCGCGGCGTACGGAGGGGCGCTCGTCGTCGTCATCGGATTCCTCTTCGGGCTCGCCGTCACGGCGCTGGCCACTGAGGCGTACCGGAGGCGTCGGCTCGCGGCGGAGGGGCAGGCGCTCGTCCGGGGGATGACGGCCGAGAGCGCCGACGACCGCGACGAGGTACCGTGACCGCGCCGAGCGGGTCGCGGGATGCTCGGGGGGGATGATCCTGGACCCCAGCCTGCTGCTGCTCGTCGGGTTCCTCGCCGGAGCCGGCTTCGTCCTCCTCCTCCGATTCCTGTGGAGCCGGATCCCCCGCTCGCCGGCCGGATGGGACGGCGCCTCGCGCTCCGTCGCCGCCCGGCCGCTCCTCAACGCTTCGGGAGCCGGAGGCGCTGCGACGGCCGGGGTGGGGACCGAGGCGGCGTCTCCCGATGATTCTCCTTCCTCCCCGATCTCACTCTCCTCGCGGACCGCTATGACGGCGCCACCGCCGGCCGTTGGCGCCGTCGGCGCTCCCGTCGCTTCCGCTACCACCCCCCGGATCGGCGTCGCCCCGCCGGCTGCGGGTTTCGCCTTCCCGGGATCGGGGTCGGGCCCCCCGGCGGGCCCGACGACCCCCTTTCCGACGTCAGCGCCCGGACAATCGACCGAGCCCGCCCTACGATTGTCGATGCGGGTGGTCCTCCACCTCCGACATCAGCCGCGCATCACTCGCTTCGACCTCGCCCCGCTGTCGATGACCCAAGCCGGCATGGTCGAGGGACTGAACGCCACGCAGAGCGCCCTCGCCAAAGTCCTGGCCCGACTCGTCGCGGCGGGCGTGCTCGAAGAGCGCCGGGAGCACGTCCAGGGCCAGCCCCGACGGCTCAAGGTCTACCAGCTCACCCCGACCGGAGAGGCGCTCGCTCGCGATCTCCGCCGGCGCTCCACGGCGCCCCAGGTCCCGGCGACGACGCGCCCCGGGAGCCTTCGGGCTCAGTAGCCGATCAGCGAGTGCGCCACGATCAGCGCGATGAACAGGATCGAGATGGTGTTCACGACCTTGATCAGCGGGTTGATCGCCGGGCCGGCGGTGTCCTTGGTCGCGTCGCCGACGGTGTCCCCGACGATCGCCGCCTTGTGCGCGTCGGAGTGCTTCCCGCCGTAGTGGCCGGATTCGATGTACTTCTTCCCGTTGTCCCACGCCCCGCCGCCGGTGGTCATCATCAGGGCGAGGGGGAACCCCGACAAGATGACGCCCAACAGGAGGCCGGCCAGGGCCAGGGGGCCGAGCAGGAAGCCGACAGCGAGCGGGGTGACGACGGCGATGAGCGCCGGAACCGCGAGCTGTCGGAGCGCGACCACCGTGACGATGTCGACGCACTTGCCGTACTCCGGCTTGCCGGTCCCCTCGAGGATGCCGGGGATCTCCCGGAACTGGCGGCGGACCTCGAAGACGATCGCTTGGGCCGCAACGCCGACGGCGTTCATCAGGAACGACGTGAAGAAGAACGGCAGGATGCCGCCGATGATGAGCCCCGCGACGATGAGCGGATTGTCGATCGTGAGGTTGCCGGTGAACACCCTCCAGGGGAGGTGCGCCTGACTCGCCGCGGCGAACGTGTAGGCGGCGAAGAGGGCGAGCGCGGCGAGGACGGCCGAGCCGATCGCATACCCCTTGGTGATCGCCTTGGTCGTGTTCCCGACGGCGTCGAGCGGGTCGGTGACCGCCCGGGCCTCGGGAGGGAGCTTCGCCATCTCGGCGATGCCACCGGCGTTGTCCGTGATCGGCCCGAAGGCGTCGATCGAGATGATCATCCCCGTGACGGCGAGCATGCTGGAGGCCGCGAGACCGATCCCGTAGAGGCCGAAGCCGGGGTTCAGGTTCGCCCAGGTCCAGCTCCCCTGGAACCCGACGGCGGCGTACGCGGCGACGATCCCGCCGACGATGACGAGGCCGGGGATCATCGCCGACTCGAGCCCCACGGAAAGTCCGGTGATGACGGTCGGGCCGGCGCCGGCCTGCGCCGACTCGGCGATCCGGTGGACCGGCGAGTAGCTCGCCGAGGTGTAGTAGTCGGTGTTGACGACGATGAGGATCATCACGACCAGCCCGACGGCGGTCGCGACGAAGATCCCCCAGTTGCCGCCCATCAGGTACTGGTCGAGGACGTAGAGACCGACGAGCCCGACGGCGGTCGTGACCGCCAGGCCCTGGTAGAGCGCCCCCATGATTGTCCCGCCGGGGCGCATCCGGGCGAAGAAGGCGCCGACGATCGTGGCGATGATCGCCCAGCCGCAGACCGCGAGCGGGTAGAGGATCGCGTTCGGGAACTGGGTCGCGAAATTGGCGAACTGCGGGTCGTTCCCGATCAACTGGGCGAGGAGCATCGCGCTGACCGCGGTCACGACGTAGGTCTCGAACAGGTCGGCGGCCATCCCGGCGCAGTCGCCGACGTTGTCCCCGACGTTGTCGGCAATGACCGCCGGGTTGCGCGGGTCGTCCTCGGGGATCCCCGCCTCGACCTTGCCGACGAGGTCCGCGCCGACGTCGGCCCCCTTCGTGTAGATCCCGCCTCCGACGCGCGCGAACAGGCTCATGAGCGAGGCGCCGAACAATAGGCCGGTCAGGTCGAGGACGTTGCCCCCGAACGCGGTATAGAAGACGATCAGCTCGAGGAGGGCGAGTCCCGCCACGGAGAGCCCCGTGACCGTCCCGCCGCGGAACGCATAGCCCATCGTCGCCGCCAGGTTGCCCTTGCGGGCGTGGGCCGCCGTCCGGACGTTCGCCCGGACCGAGACGAGCATCCCGAGGGCGCCCGCGAGGGCGCTACCGGCCGCTCCGAGCAGGAACCCGAGGGCGAGCCGGCCGCCGTTGGTGTTGTAGAAGGCGATCCCGATGAGCACCGCCACCACCGCGGCGACGCTGAAGACCGCGATGTACTCCCGGCGCAGGAAGGCGATCGCCCCTTCCCGGATCGCGGCGGCGATCGACCGCATCGTCTCGTCGCCTTCGTCCTCCCGCAGGAGGAAGAACGTCTGGAGTCCGGCGTAGGCGAGGGCGAGCAGGGACGAGAGGAAAATCACGAGTTCCAGCTGGCCGGTCGACAGGTTCATCTTCGATTCCTAGCGGTCGGGCTCCGCTCAACTGGTCGATTATTAAACCCTTGCCCGAGCCGTCCCGAAGCGTGCCGGCCGTCAGCAGAAACGGCCGCGCTCGAGGCGCGAGTTTCTATACCTCGGTCGGGTAGGCACAGGTGATGCAAGGCGGGCTCGTTGCGGGCCGCCGCTCCCGCGCCACCTGCCCCCGATGCGGGGCGCTCATCGACCTCGCCCGGCTCCGTTCGCATCTTCGGGACGCCCACCAGGTCGGTAGCGCGGAGCTCGAGGACCGGTTCCTCGCCGCCCGCCGCGAGGTCCGGCGCGCGACCCGGTCCGCCCGCCGCTAGGCGCCCCACCGTTCAAGGGTCGAACGATCGCGTCCGGATGCGCTCGCGCACCCGGGAGACGAACGCCGCCGACGGCAGGATCTCCTGCGCCTTCTGCCCCCGGACCCGCAAGGCGACGGAACCGCCCGCGACCTCGGTGTCCCCCAAGACCGCGATGTACGGCACCCGTTCGACCTCGGCCTCCCGGACCCGTTTACCCAGGGTCTCCTGGCTGCCGGAGCTCGCCGCCCGGATCCCGATACCGTCGAGCTCCGCGACCAGCATATCGGCGGCGGGTTGGTGGCGTTCTCCGACCGGGAGAACTCTCACCTGCTCCGGGCTGAGCCAAGGCGGGAGTCGCCCGTTGACGTGCTCCAGCAGGACCCCGAGGAACCGTTCGAGGC
>JABCYU010000111.1 GCA_013290045.1 Methanobacteriota archaeon
GGAGGTCGCCTACCTCCTCCGGTACGGACGACTGCCGACGCGGGCCGAACTCGCCGAGCTCAAGGCTCGCCTGGTCACCTTGCGAGAGCTCCCCCCGGGCGTCGTCCAGGTCCTCGACCAGATCCCCGCGGAGAGCTCGCCGATGGACGTCCTCCGGACGGCGGTCTCCGCCCTCGCGGTGTTCGAACCCGGTGAGACGAGGCCGGGGGCCAGCTCGATCGGAGGGGCCCAGCGCCTCACCGCGGTCCTCCCGTCGATCCTCGGATACTTCCACCGGCGTCGTTCCGGTCGGCCGCCGCTCCGCCCCCGTCCCGAGCTCGACCACGCCGCCTACCTCCTCTACGCCTTGACGGATTCGAGCGGCTCGGAACTCGAGACCCGGGCCCTCGACGTCGCGCTGATCCTCCACGCCGACCACGAGCTCAATGCCTCGACGTTCGCCGCCCGCGTCACGGCGTCGACGCTGAGCGACCTCTATTCGGCGGTGACGAGCGCCATCGGCACGCTCAAGGGGCCGCTCCACGGCGGGGCGAACGAGCGGGCGATGGAGCTCCTCGAGGAGATCGGCTCGGTCGAACGGGTCGAGGCGGTCGTGAGCGACAAGCTCTCGCGACACGAACGGATCATGGGGTTCGGCCACCGGGTCTACAAGGTCGAGGACCCCCGGGCGACGATCCTCCGGGAATGGTCGCGTAGGCTCGGGGAAGCGAAGGGGAATCTCCGCTACTACGACCTGTTGCGGCGCGAGGAGGAGGTCGTTCGGCGGGAGAAGGGGCTCTACCCGAACGTCGATCTCTATTCCGGTTCCATCTATACGCTGCTCGGGATCCCGAAGGACCTGTTCACCCCGATCTTCGCGGCCAGCCGCGTGGCCGGCTGGACGGCCCACGTGCTGGAGGAGTACGAGGACCTGCGACTGATCCGGCCGACGGCCCAGTACATCGGCCCGGTCGATCTGACCTACACGGCGATCGACCAGCGGCCCTAGGCCGGCCGGCGACGCGGCGCCGCGGTTCGGCGGCTCCGCGGAGCGGACGACGCCGAGACCACATGCATGAGCGGATAGCGAAGGTCCGCCCGGTAGCTCATCCCCACGACGACCCGGGTCGGACCGTCGCGCAGGTGCACGCGCACCGAGAGCATCTCGGGAGTGAGGTATCGGTAGGCGTACCGACCCTTCCCCGTCGGTCCTCCGCGGGCGACGTCGATCCCGACCGTGACCCGGTGGACGAACGGCTGGAGCGAAACGGCGCCGGCGATCGCGGCCGCGAGACCACCGGCGGTCTTCGCCGACACGGGGGTCCCGAGGTACTGGTGGAAGATCCCCCCGAGCTTGATCCCCGCCTCGAACAGGAGCGCTTCCCGGGGCGTGAGCCGGGGCGGACGCGTCGGCATGCGGACCGGGGTCATTTCGGATCCCCCAACACGGCCGTCTCCGTCACGGGTTCGGCCGATGGGACGGTCCACGGCCCAACGAGGTAATAGGTCGCGATCCCCGCGGCCCCCACGAGCGCCGCCCCCAACGCGAGAAGGTAGCCGAAGCTCCCCGTCGCCGGATGGAACTGCAAGGGCAGGATCGCGACGACGAGCGCCACCGCGGTGATCGTCATCGGCCCCCTCAACTTGCTGCCGCGCCGGATCTTGGGGAATCGTATCGGGACGACCATCAGGGCCGCCACGGCCGCCGACCCAACGAGGACGAACAGCGGGTCGGTCCCCCAGAAACCGGGCACATCCCCGAAGAGGACGAAGACGATCACCGCCAGGGCCGTCTGAGGGGTGGGAGCGCCGAGGAAGTAGGGCAGGTGGTGGGCCTTCAGCGTGAAGTAGACGAGGCGGGCGACGGCGAGAACGAAGAGGGCGGCACCGACCGCCAGGGTGACCGAGGACCACGGGGCCCAAAGGCGCGTGTGATCCGTGTGGACCACGATCAGCGCCGCCGGGGCGACGCCGAACGTGACGGAATCGGCCACGGAGTCGGCGACGCGACCGAACCAGCCTCCGGGGGTCCCGCTCCGCCGGGAGAGGAGCCCGTCGAGCCCGTCGAACCCCAAGCCGGCGATGATGAGCAGCATCGCCCAGAGTTTGTTGCCGGCGAGGAGATAGAGGACCGCTCCGACCCCGACGGCGCCGTTGGCGAGCGTCGCCAGGTTCGCGTAGAGGCGGCCGCGCCCGGTCACGGCCGCTCCCGGGCGATGGAGGTCACTCCGGCGACCACGCGTTCGCCGACCCGGACGAGCGGCTCGGCCCGGTGGGCCGGCAGGAGGACGTCGACGCGCGAACCTAACAGGATCATCCCGAGCCGTTCGCCCTTCGCATGTTTTTCCCGGGGTCGGACGAGGGAGACCAGCCGTCGCGCCACGATGCCCGTCATCTGCACGACCTCCACCTCCCCCAACGAGGTCGAGAGCGCGTAGTGGCGCCGGACGTTATGGTGCGCCTCGGGAGCGTACGCGGGCCGGAAGCCCTCGCCCGCGTTCTCGATCGATCGGACCTCCGCGTCCATCGGGAACCGATTGACGTGGACGTCAGTGACGTTCATGAACACCGCGATGCGCAGTCGATCCCCTTCGGTCGTGATCGACCGCACCCGCCCATCGGCCGCCGAAACGATGCCCGCGCCCGGGGAACGTTCGGGGTCTCGGAAGAACCACGCCAGGAAACCGAACAGAATCCCCGCCGCGACCCCGCCGACGAAGAGGAGATCGAACAGCCCACGAGCTGGACCGATGAGCAGGGCGCCGGCAAAGAGGGCGACCGAGAGGACCGCTGCGACCCCGAGGTATCGGCCCGACCCGGGGGCGAACACGGGCGCGCTACGACTTCAGGACGATCTCGATGTTGACGCCGTCCGGGACCTGGATGCGCATCACCTGGCGCAGCGCCCGTTCATCGGCGTCGATGTCGATCAACCGCTTGTGGATCCGCATCTCCCAATGGTCGATCGTGCTCGACCCGCCGCCGTCCGGCCCCTTGCGGACCGGCACCTTGAGGTGCTTGGTCGGCAGCGGGATCGGTCCGGCGATCGCGACCCCGGTCTTCGAGGAGATCTCGCGGATCTGGCGGCAGACCGAGTCGACTTTCTTCGCGTCGACGCCGCTCAATGAGATTCGGGCTTTCTGGGGCATAGTCGAACGGCCTCCGAATCTCCGAGGGGAGAGGAACGGGTTACGCCTCGCGCTTCTTGACGTCGACGACGACGCCCGCCGCGACGGTCTGACCCATGTCGCGCACCGCGAAGCGTCCGAGTTGGGGGAACTCTTTGTACTTCTCGATGACGAGCGGCCGCTTGGGCGTGATCCGGACGACGGCCGCGTCACCGGTCTTGAGCGTCTGCGGGTTCTCTTCCGCGGTCTGGCCCGTCTTCGGGTCGAGGCGCTTGAGGAGCTCGGTGAACTCGCACGCGACCTGGGCCGTGTGGCAGTGGAACACCGGCGTGTAGCCCGCGGTGATCACCGACGGGTGGTTCAGCACCTGGATGTTCGCAGTGAAGCTCTCGACGACGGTCGGGGGGTTCGACACCGGCCCGGCGACCTCGCCACGCCGGATGTCGTTCTTGTCGATCCCGCGGACGTTGAACCCGACGTTGTCGCCGGGAATCGCCTCTTGCACCTGCTCGTGGTGCATCTCGATCGACTTTACCTCTCCGGATTTCCCGCCGGGTAGGAAGATGATCTTGTCGCCGATCTTGAGCTTCCCGGTCTCGACGCGGCCCACGGGGACCGTCCCGATCCCGGTGATCGTGTAGACATCCTGGATCGGCAGGCGGAGCGGCTTGTCGGTCGGCTTCTCCGGGACCTTCAGGTTATCGAGCGCCTGCAGCAGGGTCGGGCCCTTGAACCAGGGCATGTTGGGCGACGGCTTGTTGATGTTGTCGTCCTTGAACGCCGAGATCGGGAGGAAGACGACCTGCTGGTCGACCTTGAACCCGACGTTCTTGAGGAGCTTCGTCAGCTCCTCCTTGACGTCGTTGTACTTCTTCTCGGCGAACTGGACCTCTTGCCGGTCCATCTTGTTGATCGCGCAGATGAGCTGCGCGACGCCGAGGGTGCGCGACAGGAAGATGTGCTCGCGCGTCTGCTCCTGGACGCCCTCCGCGGCGGAGCAGACCAGGACGGCGGCGTCGGCCTGGCTCGTGCCCGTGATCATGTTCTTGACGAAGTCGCGGTGACCGGGTGCGTCGATGATGGTGAAGTAGTACTTCTGAGTGTCAAACCGGCGGTGCGCAATGTCGATGGTGACCCCGCGCTCCCGCTCCTCCTTGAGGTCATCCATGACCCAGGCGAATTCGAACGTCGCTTTGCCCTTCGCCTCGGCCTCCGCCCGGAACTTGTCGATCTCCTCCTGGCGGATGTAGCCGGTGTCGAGCAGCAGGCGACCGACGGTCGTCGACTTCCCGTGGTCGACGTGGCCAATGAACACGATGTTGAGGTGGGGCTTCTGTGCCATTCGATGGGCTCCGGGCGCGCCCAAAAGGTGCCCCTATATAGGCATTGTTGCCCCCGGACCGCCGGCGAGAGAGCCGGCGTTACTCCGGAGGGTTTCCGGGCCGGCCGTCGAGGGGTTTTCGCGCGGATACCGGCGGGCGACCGTTCCGGAGCCCGCGGGGTGATCATCGGATGGTTCCGTGCGAGCCGGGGAACCTCCGTCGCCGGATGCCCCTTCCGGGCCGCCCGGGCTGGTCCTGGCTGCTGGGCACGCGGCTCCGCCGGTGGCGGATGCGGCGGACCCTTCGCGCGGCCGTCGAGCATGTCCCGTCCGGCGCGTCCGTCCTCGACGCCGGCTCGGGCCCCGGCTACGACGCGGAGGAGCTTGCGCGCCTCCTTCCGGCGGCCAAGGTACGTCGATGGGTGCTGCTCGATCCCCAGCGGCTCATGCTCCTCCAGGCCGGAAGGATTGTGATACGGCGGCAGCCGGACGCCGATCGATGGGCGGCGGTGGTCGGGGATGCCGCAGCGATCCCGGCGCGGGATTCCAGCTTCGACCTGGTCCTATCGTTAGGGGTTCTCTGCTGCATGTCCGAGATGGCGGTAGCGAAGGCGATCACCGAGACCGTTCGGGTCCTCCGCCCAGGGGGCTGGCTCGTCTTCGGCGTGCCTCCCTGGCGGCGCGCTCAGGACCTCGAGAGCTTCGAGCGCCTCGGGCTGGTGGTCGTCGCCCGCCCGAGGCGCGGGGGCGCCATCCTCCAGAAAAGGGCTTAGAGGGAGAGGCCCCTCCCTTCCGCGGGAGCTTCGCGATTCCGCGGCTCCCGTCGAAAGGGGATTCATTGGCCGAAGCGCAGCCGCGGGGCGTCGCCGACAGCCGGTCTAGCGTCGTCCGGCTGATGGTGCCGACCGACGCGAACTTCATGGGGAACATCTTCGGCGGCGCGATCCTCGCGGAGGTCGACCGGGTGGCGTACGTGACGGCGACCCGGCATTCGGGGCTCAATTGCGTCACGGCGTCGTTCGACCGGGTAGACTTCATCGCTCCGGTCCACGTGGGCCAGGTCGTCGAGTTCGACGCCCGGCTGACGTACGTCGGGCGCTCGTCGATGGAGGTCTGGGTCCGCATCGACGCCGAGGACCTCTCCGGCGGCGGAAAGCGGCTTGTAGGGAACGCCTTTGTCACGATGGTGGCTGTCGACAAGAAGGGTCGACCGCTCGAGGTTCGGCCCCTTTCGTTGACGACCACCGAGGAACGCCAGCTGTTCGCCGAGGGCCGGGAGCGGATGGTGCTGCGTCGCCAGGGCCGACGGGCCGAACGGACGCGCTGACGAATCACCGCGAGGGAAAGAGATGTTGTGTGAAATGTGTGGAACGGATGTCGAGGCCACTACCCGAGTGAAGGTCGAAGGATCGATCCTGTCGGTCTGCGCGTCGTGTGCGCGCTTCGGGGTGGCGATCGACCCCCCGCCGGCCCCGGTCCACGTTTCCGACTCGTCGTTCCAACCCATGCGACCGCCCGGGCCGGCCGCCGCGCCGCTCCCCTTGGGTGATCGGCTCTCCGCCGGTCGCCGTCGACTCGAGGAGCGCGACCTCTATCGCGAGCTGCCCGAGATGGAGCTCGCGCCGGACTGGTCGAAGCGGATCCGCGCCGCCCGGGAAAAGCTCGCGTGGACACCGGACGACCTTGCGAAGAAGCTGAACGAGAAGAAATCGGTCGTCCTCAAGATTGAGTCCGACGGATTCCGCCCGTCGGATGCGATGGTCCGAAAGATCGAGCACCTCCTGAAGATCCGGCTGAGGGCCGACCCGGAAGCGGCCGCCGGCGCGCCCGGCTCCTGAGATCGCTCGATTCCCGCGGCGGACCGCCGGCGAGATCGGGAGATCGAGCCGGTTTCGGGGGCGTTGCGTCGGGCTTCCGCCCCATCGGTCGAGACGTTCTGCGCCTGGGGGCTCGACCCCCCGATGGCGTCGGGGTGGGGGCGGCGGACGCAGTGGCTCGGAGGGAACCGATCAGGCCGGCTCCCGCTACGGACCACGGCCGCTCGACCTCGGCCAGAACGACGACGGGCCAGGCGAGTGCGCGCGCTCGGCAGCGGTCCCGATGCCGGTAGGGCGGCCACCCGGTGGATGAATCCCGTCACGCCATGCGAGTC
>JABCYU010000112.1 GCA_013290045.1 Methanobacteriota archaeon
CTATTCCCGCGAGCCGCTCTGCCCTATAAAGGCCGGGCGGGGTAGAGCGACGACGAGCGAACCACCGATCGTCCTCGGCATCACGGGCGCCAGCGGCAGCCCGATCGCGCTCAGTACGCTGCGGGCCCTCCACGCCGCCCAGGCCCCCGTCGCGCTCGTCGTTTCCGAGGGCGCGGAGGCGGTCCTTTCGGAGGAGTGCGGGGTCCCCGTCGCCGAGCTTCACCAGTGGGCCCGCGACTTCTACGACGACACGGACCTCGCCGCTCCGATCGCGAGCGGGTCGCGCCGTACCCGGGGGATGGCGATCGTGCCGTGCTCGACGAACACGCTGGCGAAGGTCGCCCTCGGGATCGCCGACTCGTTGATCACCCGCGCGGCCCACGTCCATCTGAAGGAGCGTCGCCCGCTGATCCTCGTTCCCCGCGAGACCCCCCTCTCCACGATCATGCTCCGGAACATGGCGACCCTTTCCGAGCTGGGCGCGACGATCCTGATCGCCGCGCCTCCGTACTACACCCACCCCAAGTCGGTCGACGACCAGGTCGACTTCATCGCGGGCAAGGTCTTGGACCACCTCGGGGTGGCGCACACCCTCTACCGGGGGTGGAGGGAGGCGCCCCCGTGACGACCACCGAGGAGCGCCTGCGGCGGTACTTCCCGGTCCCGTTCGTGGCGGCCGTGACCCTCCTTGCGCTCCTCGTCCTACTGACCCCGAACCTGATCACCTTCGGCAACCCGGCCGCCGGGAGCCTCGAGACCCAAGCCTATCTCGTCGTCGACCGGGCTTCTGGCGACAACGTCACCCACCTCTACCTCCGGAGTCTCGGGAACGCCCGGTACCATTCGGTCCGCATCGACCTCGCGATCCACGCCCCGTGGCCTCCGCCGGCGAACCTGTCGGCCGTCAACTGGACCCGGAGCATCAACGAGACGAACGTCCTGGTCGCCGCCCTGGCCACCGTCGCCGACCCGTTCCTGGCGAACGTCACCGTGGTCTACGTCGACCCGGCCGGGGTGACCGAACAGTACATCGGGGAGTTCGAGTTCCACTTCTCCGGTGGGGACCTCAACGTGGCCACATTCACCCCGGGTCTCGCGTCGGTCTCCCCGACGCCGCAGGACACGCTGCCGGTCTACCTTCCGCTACTGGCGTTGCCGCTGAGCTGAGCTATGCGGCCGTCCCGACTGATCGTGTTCTGGGTGACGGTGATCGTCATCCTATTGCTCGTCGAGGTCGCCGAGATCACCCACGTCTTCACCCTCCCGGTCCAGTCGCTCGCCGGCTACCTTTTCTCCTTCATCTTCGCCCTCGTTTTCACCACGGTCCTCGCCCTCGTCGGCGCCATCTTCATCGGCGTCTACATCTCCCAACGCCTGCAGTCGGCGTCCGGGTTCACTCCGTTCGAGGAGGAGATGCTGAAGATGCGGGGGGACCTCCAGTCGGTGAAGCGTCAGCTCGAGTCGCTTCAAGCGAGGGCCGACGGGCCGGAGCGCCCGGACCGCGAGGAGACGAGCGGGGGTCGGCCGTGAAGATCCCCGTCATCGACAACGGCGGCCAGTGGACCCACCGGGAGTACCGAGTGCTCCGGGACCTCGACGTGGAGACCCGCATCCTCCCGAACACCACGCCGTTCGAAGAGCTCGACGCCGACGGGGTCGTCCTCTCGGGAGGAGCGCTGAGCCTCGAGGGGACCGACCAGCTCGGCCGGGTCGCCGAGTGGATCGACCGGGCGCAGGTCCCCGTCCTCGGGATCTGTGTGGGCCACCAGTTCCTGGCGCGTCATTTCGGCGGGCGGGTCGCCGTCGCCGGCTCGCCGGAGTTCGGCCGGGTGGCCCTCGAGATCGATGCGCCCGATCACCCGATGTTCCAAGGTTTTCCCCCCGCGCTTCACGTCTGGGCGAGCCACAACGACCAGGTCGTGGAGGTCCCGGACGGTTGGGACGCCCTCGCCCACTCGGCGAGCTGCCGGGTCGAGGCGATGGCCCACCCGACGCGGCCGGTCTGGGGCGTCCAGTTCCACCCCGAGGTCGAGCACACGGAACACGGCGTCGAGCTGTTCAAAAACTTCCTCGCCCTCTGTCGGAAGTGACGGAAGAGCCCGCACCCCGTCGAGCCTAAGTACGGCCCCCCGGTCGGACCGGCCGGTCCTCATGCGCGCGCGCCGAGCCTCGGGCGGTCGGGAGGGCGAACTGCTCCGGAGCGCGAGCAAGTTGAGGCACAGCGTCGACCCGCTGATCCCGAAGCTCGGCGAGGAGTGCCCCACGGACCGGTTCGACAAGCTGCGTGCCGGGCTCGAGAAGGTCCGCGAGTTCCGCGACGACAAGGCCCGGCTCGACAAGGTGAGCCGATGGGAGGACGACCTCGTACGGGCCTACGCCGGCCTCCTGAGCTTCTACCTGGAACCGGAGCTCCCGGGGGTGCTCGTGGCGCCGTTCCCCGGCGGCGAAGTCAGCTTCGCTCCCCTCGGGTCGGCCCCGAAGGAGGCGCAGATCGCGGTCCAACAGTTCGCCGACCCGAAGCGGCTGATGATAGGGTACCTCAGCTGGGCGCGGAAAGGCTACCATTTCTTCGCCACCCCGGACGGTCTGTACTGCTCGGGCCCCTCGGCGAAGCCTCCGGGGTCGTTCCTCCGCAGCCAGCTGGAAGACCTCCCATACCGCCTCGAGCCGACCCGAGACGGCCGGGTCGAATGCACCCACCTGGCCCACCGCGAGCCCGTCCCCTGGGTCGCGGTGCTTTGGCCCGGCGCCGAGCGGGTGTTCCGGGTCTGCCGAGCGTGCGCCAAGTCCGACCGCCAGCTCCTCGCGAGCATCTCGCGCGGCGTCGCCGTCCCCGACCCGGAGAAGGCGTTCCCCGTCGAGGTCTCGCTCAACGTCGACTGCCGCGGCGGCCCGGGCTGCGTCCATCACAGCGTCCCCGAGCTCCCCCGTTCGCTCCGGAAGAGCTACCTGTTCGGGCGGCTCTCCGACGCCGAGCTCATCGACGCCTATCGGGCCGAGGTCCGCCCGGTATTGGAGCGCTCCCGGACCCCGGTCTTCGTGGCCGGAGGCGTCTGCTACGGGAACCACCGCAGCGAGTTCCTCGATGCGCTCCGCCCGACCCCCGAGGAGCGAAAGGCGCTCGAGGAGACGTTGCCGGAGGTCGCCGGCCTCTTCGAGGTCGATGAGCCGGCCGCGAGCCGCGTCCTCGAGAAGCTGTGGCCGACCCACGCCGAGAAGATCGTCTCGGCGATCGTCCCGGACCCGGCGGAGGCCGAGCGGCTCGTCCGGGAGGCGCGGGCCTCTCCCGGCCGGGTCTCGGAGCTGCTACGTCGCGCTGCGCGCGAGACACACGAGAAGACGCTGCTGCGCGAGCTTCCCCGGTACGAATCCCTCGCCCCCGAGGCGGTGTTCGTCGACGCCGTGGCCCGGTCGTTCCGCAGCCAGGGCGCCAAGGCCGCAGAAAAGCAGCTCCTCCAGACCCTCCCTCGCGAGGGGAAGCAGCGGGGGATCGGCTACGGGCTCCTGATCGCTCTCGACCAGGAGCGGCCCCATGCCTGGCAGTTCACCGAAACGGATCGCCAGTTCGGCCAATCGCTGGCCCCCCTCGCGAAGCGGGCGCTCGAGGTGCCGAGCGGGGAGTACCACGAGGCGCTCGCCGCGTTGCTCGGGGCCGCGGGCGTCACCAACTGGGGAGTTCGTGCGTGACGAACCAGTTCCGGCCGTCGGCAGTCAGTCGGTCCGAGCCCATAGCATTAAAAGAACGGTCCAATGGGTTGCTAACGCACGGGTCGGGGCTTGACTGACCCTGGTCCGACGGTCCGCGCATGACCCTCTCGGAGAGCCCAACCACGGCGGTCGTGGCCGCCGGCGACGAGGAGACGAGGGTCCTCCTCCGGGGTCTGCTGAGACTCCACCACTTCCAGGTCCTCGGGGAGGCGGATGGGTCGACCCAGACGCTCGAGCTCGTCCGGCAGCACCGCCCTTCGGTGGTCGTGGCGGATGTCAACCTCGCCGAGGGAAGCTTCGCCACGCTCGTCGCCGACGCGCGCGCGGCCCATCCGACCGTTCGCATCGTCCTCGTCGCTCCGGCGTCGCGCCCCCAGCCCGCCGCCGTCGGACCGTCGGTCCCGGACGCGATCCTCTATCGGCCGTTCCGGATCCGCCAGTTCGCCGAAGCGTTGCGCCCGGACAACGGGGGCGGCGCGCCCGCTCCCCCCGGGGCCTAGGCCAGCCTCAGCTCCGGCGGAACGGGGCGAGCGCCGCCTCCTCCTCGAAGTGGAGCTCCGCCGCCGGGACGACCAGCGCGTGGAGCGGCGCTCCGAACTCCGTTCCCTGGAGCCCACTACGCGTCCCCACCCACGCTTGCGCCCCATCGGTGCCGAGCCGCGCGACGACGGCGATGAGCCGGTCCGGGGCCAGCCCGGGAGCCTCCGGCGAGCCCGCCAGAAGGTCGAGCGCCTCGCCGGCCGTCAGGAACCTCCCTTCGGACGGTCGCAGGTCGAGGAGGACGAGCGTGTGCAGCCCCTGGGAGAAGTTCCGTTCCAGGAGCTCGAGCGGCGACCTCGGACGGAACCGGGGATCGGGGAACGGCAACGACACGGTCCGACCGAACCGGTAGTGCATCAACCCGAGGTAACTGGCCGCCGCCGTCAGGATGCTCGCGTTCGGCAGGTATCGCCAGGTGTGGCCGCGGTCCTCGGCGGCGAGGCGGAGCGCCACGTGGGTGGTGGCGCCGAACGGGTCCCCCGCGACGAGGAAGCCGACGCGCCCCTTCGCGTGGGTCTCGAGCGCCTGAAGGACCGGCCCGGCCCCCTCGACGGCCTCCCGTCCCAGCCGGTGGACGGGCCGACCGAGGGCGGAGGCGAGCCGATCGAGGCTGCCCGGGGCGAGCACCGAAGTGTACTCTTCCGCGAAGACCGCGTCCATCGACCGGAGGAGCTCCATCGCCCGCAGAGAGAGGTCCCGCTCGTCTCCGAGGCCGGCTCCCACGAACCAGAGCTCGGCCACCGGCACCCCGTCCGATCGGTCAGCCGCGCACGGCGATCACGGGGCAGGGCGCGCCCCGGAACAGCTCCTCGAGGAATCGGCGAGTGAGGAGCGGCCCTTCGGCGTGGACGGTCTCCTCCCCCAGCAGGAGGAGTCCGTAGCGTTCCAGCGCCGCCTGGTGGAGGATGATCTCCGGCAGGCGGCGCCGGCGTCCGAGGAGCGCGCGGGATAGGAACGTCCGGTGGACCTGGACGGGCAGCCCCCTCGGCGAGCGGTTCGCCGGGGCGCGATCGACCTCCTCGCCCCGCGCGCCGATCCCCAGTAGGATGATCGGAGCGCCGTGGCTCCGGACCGAGAGCTGCTCGGCGATGCGCAGCGCCGTCGGCGGTGGAGCCCCCGAGAACGTCGGGATCAGGAGCCGCTGGATCTTCTCCTCGATCAGGGCGAGCCGGTTCACGATCAGCACGTCACACGGGGCGTGGTGGAGGACGCTCGTGGAGGTGTGCCCCAGGAACGGGTTACGGCTCCGGCGGTCCCCGCCCAAAGTCATCAGGATCCCGTCGACGCTGTGCGTTTGGGCGCTCTCGATGATCTCCGCCGCGACATCGACCGCGGCTCGCACTTCGGGATCGACCCGGATGTCGAGCGCCGCCCCGGCCTCGTGCGCCGGGATGACGAGGTTGACCGAGGATCGCCACTGTCGAGTGACCTCGGGGAGCGTCGTGGTCGGGATCACGTGGAGGACCCGGATCTCGCCATCGGCATCCAGTAGCCCGGCGCCGAACCGGATGAGCGGCTCGACCTCGGAGGCCTCGCTGACGGGGATCAGGAGCCGGCGGTACGTAGTGCCCCCTTTGCCCGTTCGGCCCTCGTCGCCGACCGGTAGAACCGTCTCGGGACGAACCTCACCAACGCAGCAGTACGATACGCACGCGGGTAGAGGACGGTTTCGTTCTGATGGCGGCCGCTCGACGTTTCGGTGAATTCAGAACCGCTCGGGCTGGAGCATCGAGTAACCCAGGTAGAGGACCAGGGCCAGGGCCACGAGGGTGAACACGGCGAGCCCCAGGTGTTGGACGACCCAGTCGAGACCCCCCACACGCGCCTCGCTCGATGGACGAACTCGGGAGTATTTACGCCCCGTTGCCGACCGGCGGAGCGTCCGAGGGGCCCGACCCCGTTGCAGCTGGGGGCTCCGCCCGAGCCGCCTTCTCTCCCTTCGCCCGGCGGCGGGCCTGGTTGGAGAGCCGCCGGACGATTCGCGTCATCGCCGCCTCCCGCCGCACCTCGGCCTTCTGGTAGCCGACATCCCGCGTCCCTTCCGTCAGCAGTAGGAGCACGCGACCGAGCGAGCTCCGTCCCGTCCGGCCACGGCGCTGGATCGCCCGGATCTCGCTGGGGACCGCCTCGAAGAACACGACGAGATCGACGTCCGGGACGTCAAGCCCCTCCTCGGCGACGCTGCTCGCGACGAGGATCGGGAACCGGCCGTCCTTGAACGCGCTCAGGACCTGGCCCTGCGACGTCTGGTTGATCCCCCGGTA
>JABCYU010000113.1 GCA_013290045.1 Methanobacteriota archaeon
GTAGCTGCCCGGCAGGCTGAAGGTCCCGATCGAAGACGCCGAGGTATTGCCGACCCCGACGGAGGCGTTCGAGAGCTTGGCGCCGCCGGCCGGTCCGTTGGTGAGGACGATCCGGGGGGCGTTGTCCAGGAACGCGGGGTTGGTCGGGGCCGAGGTGTAGCTGCCCGAGACTGTCAACGTCCCGCCGGGGAGAAGGACCGCGGAGGCGCCGCGACCTCCCGCCGGAGTGGTGGTGTTCGCGAGGATGTAGCCGACGACGGAGGGGATCGTGCCCGCGTTCGACGCCGAGACCGTCGAAGTGACGGAGATCTGCTGCAGCGCTTCGACGTTGTCGTGCGCTATGCCGTTGACGAGGGCGGTCGCCTCGACGAGGTAGACGCCGGGGGAAGTGAAGTTGTGCGAGACGGTCTGGGTCTTCGAGTTGTTGGTCGAGGTCGTGTCGCCCCAATGGAACGTGAAGGTGGTCCCGCTCTCACCGGCGGGGAGGTTCGCTGTGAACGGGAGCGACTGTCCCTGCTGGACCGAACGGAACGGAATCAATACCGACAGGTCGTGCGTGTTCACGAGCTGCCCGCAGATCGGGGAGCTCGGAGGCCAGCAGGTCACCGGATTAGAGGTCTTCGTGAACCCGCCCATGACGGCGAAGGTCGTGACCCCGAGGAGGGCGAGCACCACCACGATCACGATCGCCGAAGTCACTGTCGTCAGCCCACGCCGCCCGGAGGCCCGGAACGCGCGGCCCGGAACCCGAATGCCCGTCATCGATGTCACCATGGCCCGAGGGAGAAATCCTCGTCTCGGGACGGTATCCTAACCATCGCCGTATATATACCTCTCAGGCGGCCAGCGTCGCCCTCAGCCGAGCTCGGCTTCCTCGTCCGCCGCGGACGGGTGGACCAGCTCCGAGAGGACCCGGAACGCGTGGAGCACGTCCTTCTCCCGGACGACGAACGTCGAGTCGGTGAAGACGCTCATCAGCTCGAGGCTGTTGATCCCGGAACGGAACAGGGCGCCGGCGAGGAACGCCAACACTCCCGGGGTCTCGACGATCACTTCCGGGCTCCGTACGGTGAGCGCGGACAGATGCCGGTGCACACCGAGGGTCGAGCGCTTCCCGATGGCGGCGAGGACCGCGTCGGCGAGATCGTCCTCGCACAGGATCGTGAGGGCCCCGGGTCCCTGCAGGAGCTGCAGGAGGTGGCGGCGGTCGGCGAGCAGCGTCCGACCGGCCTCGAGGACCTGGCCCAGGAGCTCCCAGTCGTTGCGCGCGGTGATGATCGCGACCCGGGTGCGGACCTCGAGCCGGCTCGCCTTGACGACGTCGAGCACCCGCATCTCCAGCGGCTGTTCCGTTCGCATCTGGCGCTGGTAGCGTCGGATGGCGACCTCGACCGCCTCCTGGTTCGCGAGCCCGGTCTCCCCGCGGATCTTGCGCGCCAGCGACGTGAAGTTGACGATGTTGTATCCGAGGCAGTCGCGGACCGCGGGATGGTCCTCGATGTACCGTCGGGTCACCTCGGCCGCCGTAGGCCCCGCGCTACGATCCGTTCCCATCTCCGGCGGTCCTCGGTTCCGACGAGGGGCCAGCCGCCGTCCCCTCCTTCAACGTTTCCCCTCAAGACGCGAGAGGCCGGCGACGACCGGCGCCGGGATCGTGCGCCCCGGGGGACGCCGGGGTTCCGGCGCCGTTCCGAAGGGCGCAAATCTGACGCACGAACGACGCGTCGAGCGGGGCCGTTCGGGGGTCGACGCAGGGATTGTCGCTGGGGCGACACCGGGGATATATCCCGACTTGCTAGGGTCTGGCAGGGATCCGGGTCCCCGGGTCGGGTCGCCCCCGCGCCGAGCGCGGGGTCGAGCGGACCTGCGTCCACCGAGGGAGGAACCAGCGAAATGGTCACGCAGCGGCGGCATCTGAGGCTCCTCCCATGCCGTGCCTGCACTCACCTTCGCGCGAGCCACTATCTCCTCGCCCCGCAGGAAGGGCGGCTCCGCCGCCACTTCAGCCGCCCGCGCGACCGCGCGACCCCGATGCCCTGTCACGTGATGGGATGCGAGTGCTCGAGATTCCTCGGGGATTCCCAGGTGTTCCCGTGCCCGGTGTGCGCCCGGGAGTACGCGACGCGGGCCAGCCTCGAGATCCATCTGTACGGTCAACACCCCGGACTCGGGAACCGGGAACGCTCGGTGCTCCTCCAGGGGGCCCTCAACGGCGGCGTCGGCGCTGGCGGGATCTCGCGGCCGAACCCCCGGGCTCCGTCCCCGGAATCGGTCGAGACGTAGGCCCCGTCGGGGGACCGGCGAACCAGCGGTCGGGGACCCGCAGGCCTCGGCGCAGGATCGCCAGGCGGGCCCGTTCCCTCCGGATCGATCCGCGGGAGCGCGCGAGGTCGCGGCGGGCTCCGGAGAGCATCCGCCCCACTTCCCGCCAGGAGCTGCCTCCGTCCGTGGTACGCCGGTCGGGCTCGCTCGACGCCGTCGGCAGGGCGAACCCTCGCAACATCGGGAACCGATCGGCGACAGCTCCCCGGGTCAGGCCGCCCCACTCCCGACCGCTCGACTCCAGCTCCTGGACGAGCCGCGCCACCTCGCCATGAGCCCGGCGGAACGGCATCCCGCTCCGGACGAGCGCGTCGACGAGCTCGACGGCGCCGGGAGCCTCAGCACCGGTCGTGGGCGGCGACCGGAAGGTGGCGGTGCGGACCATGGGGGCGAGGGCGCGCAGCACCGCGAGTCCTCGCGTGACGCCGTCGAACAGGACGGGTTTGCCGACCTGCAGGTCCCGCTGGTAGCTGAGCGGCAGACCCTTGAGGATCGCGAGATGCGCAACGAGCCGGCCGAGCGCTGGGCCGGCCTCGGCCCGCACCAACTCGGCGAGGTCCGGATTCCGTTTGTGGGGCATGAGCGAGCTCGTCGTCACGAACGGATCGGCGAGCCGCACCCGTCCGACCTCGGGCATCGCCCCAATCACGAGCTCCTCGGCGAGCTGGCTCGCGTGGGTCGAGAGGAGCGCAAGATCGAAGAGGGTCTCGACCTCCGGGTCGCGGTCCGCGACGGCGTCGAAGGAGGAGGGGGTCGGTGCCTCGAACCCCAGCGAACGGGCGACCCAGGCGCGGTCGAGGGGTAGGGAGCTCCCGGCGAGGGCGGCGCTGCCGAGAGGGCAGTGCGCGATCGACCGCCTCGTGCGAGCGAACCGGTCGGCGTCGCGGAGCAACCGGAGGGCGTGGGAACCGAGGATCTGCGCCCAGTAGACGCGTTGTGCGGGTTGCAGATGGGTCCAGCCCGGAACCGTCGTACGCCCGGACGGCGCGAGACCCTGGACGAGGAGGGCGTCGACCAGATCGTCGGTCGCCGACTCGAGGTCGAGGAGGGCATCGCGCAGGTAGAGGAGCAGGTCCGTCGCGACCTGATCGTTGCGGCTGCGGCCCGTGTGCAGCCGGGCCCCGTCGTCGCCGATATCGCGGGTGAGCGCCTCCTCGACGTTCAGGTGGACGTCCTCGAGCGCCGGACGTAGCGGAAACCGGCCGACGTGGGCCCGTTCGCCGATCGCCCGAAGCCCGAGGGTGATCCGCCGCGCGACGGGGGCGGGAACGATCCCCGTGCGGCCGAGCATCTCGGCGTGCGCGATCGAGCCCCAGAGGTCGTGGTAGAGGAAGGTCCGGTCCTCCCCCGTCGACTCCGAGAGGGCGAGCGCGGCCGGATCAAGCGGTCGGGAGAACCGCTCTCGCAGCACCGACGTCCTCGGCCGGAGCGGCGCGGGCCGCCCGGGCCCGCGCGTGCGCCAGCTGGTTCGGGAGTCCGTACAGGTGGATGAACCCGACGGCGAGCTCCTGCGGGAACCGGCTCTGGGTCCCGTAGGTGGCGAGCTCGTGCGCCAGCAGGGAGTACTCCGACTCGCGGCCGACGGCGCGCGCGGATCCCTGGTGGAGCCGCAGCGTGACGGTACCGGTCACGACCTCCTGGGTCGAGGTGATGAACGCCTGGAGCGCCTCGCGAAGCGGGGAGAACCACAGGCCCTCGTAGACGAGGTCGGCGAAGCGTCGGTCGACGCCGGACTTGAAGCTCAGGAGATCGCGCGGGAGCACCAGGCTCTCGAGCGATCGGTGGGCCTCGAGAAGCGCGATCGCCCCCGGACATTCGTAGGTCTCGCGAGACTTGATCCCGACGACCCGGTCCTCGATGTGGTCGATCCGGCCGACGCCGTGCGCCCCCGCGATGCGGTTCATGGCGCGGATCAGGGGGACGATCTCCATCGGCTCGTCCTGGATCGCGACCGGGATCCCCCGTTCGAAGCGGACGCGCACGGTCTCCGGTTCGCGGGGCCAGTCGCCCGGATGGCTCGTCCAGTCGTACACTTCCTCCGGTGCGGCGCGGGACGGGTCCTCGAGGACCCCTCCTTCGATGCTCCGGCCCCAGAGGTTCTCGTCGACCGAGTAGGGGGATTGGGCGGTGACGCGGATCTTCAGCCGGTGGGCCTCGGCGTAACGGATCTCGTCCTCCCGGTTCATGTTCCACTCTCGGACCGGGGCGATCACCCGCAGCTGCGGGGAGAGGGTGTGGACCGCGACGTCGAACCGTACCTGGTCGTTCCCCTTGCCGGTGCACCCGTGGGCGACGGCGTCGGCGCCGACCTCCTCGGCTACCGCCGACAGGGTCCGGGCGATGAGCGGGCGGGCGAGCGCCGTCGACAGTGGATAGACGCCCTGGTAGAGGGCGTTCGCCTGGATCGCCGGAACGAGGAACTCCGTCGCGAACTCTCGCTTGGCGTCGACCAGCCGCGCGTCGCGGGCGCCGTTCTCCCGGGCGCGTTCCAGGGCTCCGCGAAGCTCTCCTTCCTGCCCGACGTCGACCGTGAGGGCGGTCACCGCGCTCCCGTAATGCTCGCGGATCCACGGGATCGCGACCGAGGTGTCGAGTCCGCCGGAGTAGGCGAGGACCACATGGGGCGCCTTGCGTTCGTCGGTCATCTATCGCCCTCCCGTCACCGAGGATGGGAGGATCGTGGAGGCGGTGGTGGGCGATCTTCGGGCGGTGAACCGGGTGCCGGTACCGGGGATCGGACCGGTGGCTCCGAGATCGGGGAGATGGCCGATCCAGGCCGACGGCGCCCCGTCCCGGATCGCGCGGGAGCAGGCGTCGAGCTTGGGCAGCATCCCGCCCCTAGCGGCGCCGGTGGCGCGGAACGCCGGTAGGTCGGAGACGGCGAGCGAGGCGACGGGCGATCCCGAGGCGTCCCGGACCCCCTCGACATCGGTCAGCAGCAGGAGCTCGCCCTTCATCGCCGAGGCGATCGCCGCGGCGGCGAGGTCCGCGTTGACGTTGTAGATGCCGCCCGAAGCGTCGGCGCCGACCGGCGCGACGACGGGGGTGTAGCCGTCGTCGAGGAGCGAGTGGAGCAGCCGGACCCGGGCCATGGTGGGGTCGCCGACCCACCCGAGCGAACCCGGCGGTTCGCCGGCGGCGCGGACCGGCAGGAGCGACGCGGAGACCCCGGAGAGCCCGACCGCGGGCACCCCAGCGCCGGTGAGGGCGTTCACGAGCCGGAGATTCACCCGGCCCGCGAGGACCTCGACGACCACGCCCAGCATCCGCTCCGAGGTCACGCGCAGACCGTCCCGCTTTTCGGTGGGGATGCCGAGCTGTTCCGCCCGCGCGGTGACCTCGTCCCCGCCGCCGTGGACCACGACCACCGGTCGACCCCCGCGGACGAGCCGGGCGATGGCGGTCGTAAGCTCCGCGAGGGGGCGGCCGGGGGCGAGCTCCTCGGCTCCGACCTTCAGGACGATAGGAGAGGGGAGAGCGATCATGTTCGGTACGCTGCGTTGATCTGCACGTAGGCGTAGGAGAGGTCGCATCCCCACGCCGTCGCCTGGGCGCGGCCCTCGTGGAGGCGGATCTCCAGCGGTACCTCGTCGAGCTGGCGCAGGAGGTCACGGACCCGGCGGGCCCCGCCATTGTCGAGGCCCGGCGCGGGGCGCCCGTCGACGATGAGCGGCACCGGTTGCCGGGGTCGTCCGATGGTGACGTCGAGGCGCGAGGGATCGAGCCGCGCGCCCGAGTAGCCCAGGGCGCAGGCGATCCGGCCGACGTTCGGATCGGCTCCGAACAGCGCGGCCTTGACGAGGGTGGAACTGACGACGGCCCGCGCCGCGGCGCGCGCCTCGGGGGCCGTCCGGGCCCCCTGAACGTGGACCGTGAGGAGCTTGGTCGCGCCCTCCCCGTCGCGGGCGACCTGCCGAGCGAGGGATTCCATCACCGCCTCCACCCCGGCCCGGAACTCCGGGTCCTGGTCGGCGGGGGCCCCTCCCGCGGTCCCGTTCGCGAGGAGGTAGACCGTGTCGTTCGTGCTCGTGTCGCCGTCGACGCTCACCATGTTGAACGTCCGCTCCGCCGCGGCGGTGAGGGTCCGCTCGAGGCCCGGGACGTGGACGGCGGCATCGGTCGTCAGGAACGCGAGGGTGGTGGCGTGCAGATGCGCGAGGCGTGGGGCGATCA
>JABCYU010000114.1 GCA_013290045.1 Methanobacteriota archaeon
CCGCGAGCGCCTCGGCCTGAGGTCGGTAGGCGGTCTCGACGAGGCCGCTGGATCGGGCCGCCGCCCTAAGTCGGGAGAAATTGACGAACGCGCTGAGGTCGACCTCGCCCGGGTCCGTCAACGGGTCCGCGACGGCGCGATGGTCCCGTAGGCCCGTCAGCGTTCCCGACGGGCGGCCGCCGATCAGCTCCGCCTCCTCCTCCCCGTAGTCGAGGAGCACCGCCGAACCGCTTCGCAGGTGGTCCGCGACCTCCCGAAGGAACGCCTCCCCCTCGAGTCCGATCTCGGCGATCGCCCCCTCCCGGGGACCGGGGGACAAGGGCGGGGAAGGGATCTCGGCGAACGCCGACCCTTCCACCCAGCGGAACGGGGCGCGGCTGACGTCCACCTCGAGCTCCCGCCACGCGCCATCGCGCCAGAGGAGACGGCGGAACGGAAGCGCGTCGAGGAACTCGTTCGCGATCACGACGCCTCGGAACGGACCGTCCGCGGCGAGCGAGGCGGAGCTCCTCCACTGAACGGAGCGGAACGTGCCGGCGGCCGCGATCGTGTCCGTCGCCCGCGCGAGCATCGCCCTCGAGCGTTCGACCAGCACGTACTCGAGACTCTCCCCAGCGGGCAGGCGCGCCTCGATCGCCCTCGCCACCTCGACCGCGAGGGTGCCGTCGCCCGGCCCCATCTCGACCACGCGGAATCCGTTGGGCCGTCCGAGCGAAACGAATTCGGCGAACACCCGTTCGGCCAGAGCCTGGGCGAAGAGGGGGTGCACGTGCGCCGCGGTGTAGAAATCGCCCTCGCGACCGAGTCGCGGTCGTGATGAGGTGTAGTAGCCGAGGTCCGGATCGTAGAGCGCGATCTCGAGGAACCGGTCGAACCTCAGCCGGCCTGACGCACCCGCCGCGCGGCCGAACCGCTCGAGGACCCTCGTCGCCCGATCGCTGGCCACACTCTCGGGCATCGGCGGTCGAGGCCGGCTCAGCCGATGTAGCCGAGGTCTTCCCGGGTCTGGGCGGGCGAGTCGGGGGCTTTCGCCTCCGCCTCGTGGATCTTCTGGGCGATCCGGTCGATCTCCTTCGCTTTCGACTCGAGGTCGGTGAAGTCGAGCTCGATCCCCAGGGCCTTGGCCAGGACCTTGAGCACGGCCTCGGCGCTGCGGGGGTCGACGAAGTAGCCGCTCGTCTCCCCCATCAGGCAGACCCCCTCCATGTCGAACAGGCGACCCAGCCCGAGGAACAGGCCGCTCGCCCCGATCAATCCGCCTCCGGGATCGTTGCGCGAGAAGACGACGCCCAGCTTCTTCATCGCCTCGACGCGGGCCGCCGACGTCGCCGCCCCGAGGACCCGAGGCGTCTCGACGACGTGGCCCTGGGCGAACCCCGCGAGCGTGAACACCTCCCGGACCCCGTGCTTGTGCGCGACCTCCAGCACGCGGTGCGTGAGCTCGTACTGGCCTTCCGGCGAGATCCCTTGGTAATCCCCTCCGAGGATCAGAATGTCCCGCTCCCCGGCGCGGCGCGCCTTCCGGTAGCAGAGGTCGTTGGAGACGAGCCGGATCAGGCCCGCCTCGCTGACGTAGACCTGGGGCGGGAAGAACTTGGAGTAGAACGTCGCGAGCGGCTTCGCCTCCAATTGGTCGCGCAGATAGTCGGCGGCGAGCTTCCCGACGTTCCCGACGCCGGGGAGTCCCTCGACGAGCACCGGGTCCTTCAACGGCACGCTCTCCAGCATCCGGACCACGACATCGTCCATCGGAGGACCTCGACGCTCCTCCGAGCGGGGAACGATAGATAACTATTGGCTACGCCCGAGGTGAGTTGGTGGCGCCGGCGATGGTGTCGACCAGACCGAGCCCTGTCGCCGTCACGACCACGGGAGCGATCCGCGATCGTTCCGGATGATTGCGGATCTTCGAGATGGCGATCCGGTGCTCGTAGCCCCCCGAGTTCGGTACCGCCTGGAGCTCGATGACGAGGTCGGCCATGTCCTCGAGAAGCCCGGTCGTCCGTCGCTCGTGGATGTCCCCCTGGATCGAGAGCAGCGCCATGCCCCCGAGCGTCTGGGCCCGGTGGCGGACCTGGCGGGCCACGGTCAGCACCGCTTCGGGTTCGAGGATCTCCAGGAGGAAATCGAGCGAGTCCAGCACGAGTCGGAACGGGGAATCGAGGGCCCCGAGGTCGGCGAGGACCCGGCTCGTCAGGTTGAACGTGCGCGGAGCGCTGACCGAAACCGGTACGCCCGCCACCTCGCTGTAGGTCAGCCCCCGCTCTCGCAATCGGGAGATCTCGAGGTCCCGGAGTAGCACACGCTGGTAGTACTCCTCCGCGAGGTTCACGACCTTCAAGCCGGCCGGGTCCCACCCGAAGTCGCGGAAGGCCCGCTCCACGTCGGTCGGGGACTCGTAGACCGAGTAGTAGAGGACCGGACTGCTGCCGAGTCCCGCGTGCGCGAACTGCTTGGCGAACAAGGAGGTGGCCGAACTCGCCGATCCCACGAGCAGCCCCAACCAGCCCGGGGGAAGCGAAGCGGTGAGGTCCCGGTCCAGCTCGGGGATCCCGAGGACGGCGTCCCCGGCGAGGTTCGCCACCTACACCCTCCGGCCCAGGTCGATCGTCTCGTCGACGACGAGCGACAGCATCTGGTCGAGGACGCTCGTCGTGTCGTCCGAGACGACCAGCAGTGCGGTCAGCACCTGTCGGCTCTTCAGATTGTTGATGAGGATGTGGAAGAACTCCGAGAGCAGGTCCGGTGGGTTGTGGATGGCGAGGGAGTTGACGGAATCGATCACCACCGTCGGATGAGGGCTGGGGTACTTCCGCAGAAGGTACTCGACGCGGAGCATGATGTCCTCGAGCATCCGCGGGCTCTCGATGTACGTGGCGTTCGGGAGCGGGTCGCGGTAGTTCATCATGATGTGGGAGATCGCGTCGACGAACCAGACGCGGTCCGCCGTGACGTCCAACGCCTGCGCCAGCGACCAGACGAGCGCCGCCGGGTTCGTGACGGAGACGTAGATCGTCATCGTGCTCGAATCCGGCCCGAGGTCGCGCAGGGTCGCGGCCAGCGCCGCGAAGTAGTGGTCGGCGTACTCGTGCGGGTCGAGCCGCAAGGCGACGGCCGAACCTCCGGAGAGCGCCCGCAACCGCTCGCCGATCTCCGAGTCCGACGTCACCCGCTACCCCCCTTCCTGCTGTCCGCCCTTCAGATGGGGCGCCATCAGCAGCCCGATCGGGGTCAGCTCCACCACATACTGGGCGCGCGAATGCGACGTGCCGCGCATCTTGATGATCTGCAAGACCCGGATGATGTCCCCCTGGCGCCGCGTGTTTCCGAGCAGGATCACGCCGTCCACGATCGCCTCCTCGACGCCGTGGAGGGAGAATCGCGCGCTCGTCTGCCCGATCTCCGACACGAGCAGCGTGGTGCAGTTGAGATCGGCCAGGACCTGCGAGAGCTTCAGCATGAAGTCGCGGATCCGCTCTTCGCGCCGGATCCGGTAGCAGACGCTCGTGAGCGAGTCGATGACCAGCCGAGAGATCTTCAGTTCGGAGACCAGGCCCTGGATCGATCGGATCAGCAGGTCGATCTCTTCGAGAGTGAACTCCTCGTGGTCGAGCCCGAGCTTCTCGTAGACGACCGGGATGTCGACGAAGACGAGCCGACCGCTCGAGACGAGCTCGGGGCGGAAGAACTCGAACGTCGACAGATTCTGGCGGAGCTTCGAGGACGCCTCGGTCACCGACAGAAACAGCGAGTGCTCGCCGCGCTCCGCTCCCCGGACCAGGAACTCGAGGGTGAGCGTCGTCTTGCCGGTGCCGACGCTGCCGGCGACGAGGACCAGGTGACCTCGGGGGAACCCTCCGCCGAGGATGTTGTCGAGGGCTTCGATCCCCGTCGGACAGCGATCGGCCCCGGGTTCGGGAGGGGGTCCTCCCGGCAGTGACCCGTCGGCCATTCAGCCTAATCAGGTAAAGTTCAACCTAATCTTTCTTTCGTGGAGACGCGCCGGGCGTCGTCGCCGAGCGAACACCACCGCGCGTGCGCCTCGGTCAGTTCGGCGGTGTCGACGCCGCCGGGAAGAAGGAGCTCGAAACCGTCGCGACGAACGGTCCAGTAGCTCCCCGTGTCGTCGCGTCCGGTCTCCCGACGGACCCCCGCATCCGTCAGCCGCCTCCCGAGCTCTCGCACCCGCTGGCCCCCGGGGTCCATCGCGCGTCGGAGCTCGGCCAGCGGAACACGGACGGTCTCCGCCGGATCGACCGACAGCAGCCCGGCCCAGAGCACCAGCACGAGATCTCGCAGGGGGTCCTGTTCGATCGGCCCGGACCCGGCGGAGGTCGGGGGGATCGGTCCCGACCTCGGGAGGTCCGGCGGAACCACCCACCGCTCAGAGCGGGCCACGGCGTTCTCCCACGCGTCGGTGGCCTGTGGTCCGGGCCGAGCGGGTCGAAAGCCATCAAGGCGCCGCACCTCGCGGCCCTTGTCGAGGAACACCACGGCCTGACCCGGCGCGAGTCCCCCGATATCGTCGGATCGTAGGAGCGTCGACCAGCGCGCAAAGTCCCGGGCCTCGTCCGGAGAGCCCCGGAAGACGACGACATCGGCCGAGTTGGTCAGGAGGGCGTCCTTCAGCACCTCCGGGAGACGGGAGAGTGATTGGGTCGCCACCCAAACGTGCAGGTTGAAACGACGACCGAGACGGAGCATCTCGCCCAAGCTTTCGTGCGCGTACCATTGGACCTCGTCGAGCACCAGGAAGATCTTCGTCGGCCGGTCTCGGGCGATCACTTCCGCCCATAGCAGCGCCAAGTGGACGGCGAGCAGCGACCTCGCGACGGACTCCCCTGCCTGGGGAGCCTCGCCGGATAACACGACGATGCGGTTCGGCACGATCGATTCGGCGACCTCCCATCGGGGGCGCGGCTCGCAGAGCATCCGACGGAGTAGCGAGTTCCGGGTGATCTCCCCGAAGAGTCGCCGGGTCCCGTCGACCTCGTCGGGCCGGTCGAGGACCCGGCGTCGGAGCTCCTCGACGGCGGCCCGGGCTTCGGGAGGGGTGCTGCCGGTGCGATGGCCGAGCTCTTCGAGCAGGCGCTGCGCCTCGACGAGCGTTCCCCCGGGCAGTCGCGAGCTCGCCTCGATGGCCATCGTCGCCATCTCGTCGAGCCGAGGTCCCCAGAAGGCGGACTCCTCGTACCGGGAGGAGCGTACCCTTCGCAATGCGCCGACGAGGTCGTCCCGGGTCCGCTCCGCCCACGCCGCACCTCGGGCCGGGCGGGCCGCGACGGACGGGACCGCATTGATCCCGACCGGCGAGCTCACCGGCGCGATGACGACCGCGCGTTCCTGCTCCGCGGGGGCGAGCGAGGTGACGAACCGCCGCGCGGAGTCGCCGAGCGGATCGAACACCACGACCGATCCGAGACGGGCAGCGTGCCGGGCGAGGTCGAGGAGGAGCGTGCTCTTCCCCATCCCCGTCTCTCCGAGAATGAGCAGGTGACGCCCCTGACCAGGGTCGAGCCGCAGGCCGGGTCCGTTCGGAGTAGACCCGAGGGGGAGAACCAGCCGATCGGAGCGGCCGCCCATGTCGCGTCGGTACGGCACCGAGCTCCACGGGCTCGGCAAGAACGAGCTTAGCTCCGTTTCGGAGATCCGCATCCGCGGGGGGGCCCCGAACGGCCACCGGCGCCGGGCTCGGAACCGAAGGCCCGCTCGCCCGGGCTCGCAGGAGGCGGACTCGATCAGGCGGGCCGCTCGCTCGACCTGCTCGCTCGGAAACCGGCCGGAAGCGGACAGAGCCCCGATCGCCACCCACTGGGCCTCCCATCGGTGGACGATCGCCTCGTCCAAGGCCTGGCGCTCCGGTCCGGGAACGGGCGGCGCCCGGAACCCCGCGGGTACCGGCTGGAGCGTCAGCTCTCCAGGCAGAGACGCCGGGGGCTCCGGGATACCGAGGGGTTCGAACCACCAGTCAACGGAGCAGCCTTCGGGAAGGGCGGCGAGTCCCTGCACCGCGGTCTCGCTCCATCGACCGCCCGAACGTTCGTCCGGCGCTGCGAGGGGGACCGACTCGGGCGCGCCCCGCTCGGCCCACCGACACGGCGGCCGATCCCGTACCGGAACGGGCGCGTCGGGCCCTTGGAGCCTCCAACCGCCCGACTCGTAGGCGGGAGCGAACAGTCCGTGGGCCCACGAGGAGCCGACTCCATTGGAAAGGATCACCTCGATACCACCGGAACGACCAGTAGACCACCGAAGTT
>JABCYU010000115.1 GCA_013290045.1 Methanobacteriota archaeon
ATCGCGGCGGGCCAGCAGATGAGGACGAGGACGATCAGCAGCCAGAGGGTGTACTGGCGCTTGTACTCGACGTTCCCTGGATAACCCATGGCAATTGGTATGCGAGCATCTATTTGAATGCTGAGTTTGAACCGGGTTGATGACCGGCGCGCCGATCGGATTCCCGCTTCCACCGAGGCGCGAGTTCCTGCTCTCGCATCATCTCCGGGAGCGGTACGACCGCACGCTCGTCGTCCCGGGGACGCGAGGGAAGGTCCGCATCTGCTCCCGCTGCACCGGCCAGCTCCTGGGGACGGTCACCTACGCGGCCGTGTTGCTTACCGGAGCGATCGAGCTCGGGGGCCTGCTGGAACCGCGGGTCCAGGTCCTGTGGGCGTTCGCGCCGCTTCCCGCGGCGGTCGATTGGGTCCGCCAGACCGTCCGGGGCCGGGAATCGACGAACCTGCGCCGCGTCCTCTCCGGCGCGCTCCTCGGCGCGGCCCTGCTGGATGCCGTCGTGCTGCTTCTCACCCGCCGGTGGGTCGAGCTCGCCGTCGCGGCCGGGGTCTTCCTCGCCTACGCCGGGGGGATCGCGGCGGTCCTCTTCTCGAGCGGCGCGTGGCGCCGCGTCCTGGCGGAACATCTCCCCGGGATCGATCTCCCGCCCGGTCGGGATGCCCCGCTACCCTGACCCGTCTCCGCGATCCGGCGGCTCCGGCGCCCGGGGCCGGCGACGGCTCCGGAGCCCGATCCCGGCGACCGCGGCGATCGCCACCACGCCGACGGCGATCTCGATCGCCTCGGTCCATGGAAACGGCGCGGCCGGCGTCGAGACCACGACGGCCGAGCTCGGGTTCCCCCGACCGGCCGAACTGACCGCGCTCACCGAGATCCGGTACGACGCCCCGGCGGCCAGTCCGGAGACGGTCGCACTCTGGACGTCGCCGAGGCTCAGCACGCGAGCGGAGGGGCCGCCCGTCACGTTGACGGAGTAACCGGTTACCGGGGCCCCGTCGTCGATCTTCGGGGCCGTCCAGTTGAGGGTCAGGGTCGTCGGGTCGCTCAGCGAAGCGGTGAGGTTCGTCGGCGGGTACGGAACCCCGGCGGGGGTCGCCCAGACGGCCGGGGACGGGCCCCCGGTCCCGTCCGGCGAGTAGGCGGAAACGCGCACGACGTAGCTCTGTCCGTTCGTGAGGTTGATCAACGGAAGGGAGAGCGCCGTCCAGTTGTACTCCACCGAGCGCGCGGAGCCGGGGGTCCCGACCGCCACCCGGTACCCCGACACCGGCGCCGCGCCGGGGTCCAGGGGCGGCCCCCAGGCGATTTGCAGGCTTCCGTTTCCCGGTTGCACGCTGACGGCGGTCGGAGCCGAGGGAGCCGCGAGGATCCCGATCTCGTCGACCCCGCCGGCGCCGAGCTCGGGCGCCACGACGATCCCCCGCTCCGGGTCGAACGCTGCGGACCCGGCGTCGCTCCGCAGCGGCACGGCGCCCGCGAAGGAGCGGTTGGCGATCGTGAACACCGACAATCGGGGGGAAGGCCCCCCGGTCGCGAGCAGGAATCCGTCCCGGTCGTCGACCGCGAGCGCCGTCGCCCGACCGCCGACGAGCGAGAACCCGGGACCGGGGTACGTCGCCGTCGCGGAGACATTGAGGATCGCCACGTGGGTCCCGGTGCCGTCGAGGACGAAAACCGACCCCGACGCGTTGGCAACGAGCGCCGACGGGTCCGGTCCCACCGAGGTCACCCCGACGCGCCCGAGCGTGGCGCCGCTCACCTGGGTGACGTTACCCACGCTGCCGCAGTTCGAAACGAACGCCGAGTCGGACGGGGGATCCGCGGCGAGCGCGCAACCGACCACCCCCGGGAGCGGGACCGTCCCGAGGAGCGCGCCCCCGGGCAACGCCAGGACGCTGACGGCGCGGGCCGATGGGTCCCCGACGTACAGTCGATGGTGCGTCGGGTCGACGGAGAGGAGCATCCCCGGGATCGGGCCGAGGGCGAGAGGGTGGAGCGTGGTCGAGAGCGCTCCGGTCCCGGTGTCGTAGACCAGGACGTGGCCGCTGGTCGCATCGGCGACGTACGCCCGTTCGGCGACAGGGTCGACCGCCATTCCCGTCGGGGTGGCGTTCGCCGGCAGGGCGGTGAGGTACGTCGTGCCTCCGTCCGACTCGTTGATGCCCCAGAGCTCGTTCGGCCCGGTACCCACCACGACCTCGATCCCACGCCCGGGGTCGAAGCCGACCCCGGCGAACGACGCCGGGAACGCCGAGTAGGTCGTTCTCGGGGAAAGGCCCGGCAGCTGGAAAGAGCGGGTCGTGCCATTGCCGGGACCACCGGCGATCACGATCCCATGGACCGCATCGACGGCGAGGGTCTTGAACGGGTGGGCCGCGCCGGCCCCGCCCGTGTAGGAGGCGACGCGCGCCCCGGTCGTGGCGTTGTACGACGACAGCTGTTCGGAGCCGTTGACGTCGCTCGTGACGAGGAGGTTCGCGGCGGGATCGTAGACCATCGCCGCCTCGCGGGGCTCGACGCCCCCGATATCGGCGACGATCTGGTCGGAGGAGAGGTTGACCTTCAGCAGGGTCCCGTTCGTCCGGTTGAACGTGTAGTTCTCGACCCAGAGCATCCCGGTACGAGAGTCGAACGCCGACCACGCCATGATCGCCGTCGGAGGACCGGTGATCGTCGCGGTCACGCTGTCGTTGAGCGTACTGACGACGACCAGCTGGGGTTGGCAGGTCGGGATGATGAGGTCGTGGAGCGACGGGATGTCGAGGAGCCCGTAGCCGTGGTCCGCGCAGAGCATCACCCCGCAGTCGATGTAGCTGCGCACGGCCCCCGCGACGACATCGACGGCGGCGACGGTCCCTCCGCTCGCGTTCTCGATGAACAGCTGGTGCGTCGCGCCATCGAACGCTAGGAAACTGGGTTCGAACGGCGGCGTCGGGTAGCCCGGGAACGAGTAGTTCGCCCGAACGGCGAGGGTGGCCGAGTCGAGGGCGAGGACCCAGCCGGGTAGGGCGGGGCCACCGATCCCGGCGTACCGGTTCGACACCGAGACGAACAGCGTCCCGTTTTGGGCGTCGAGCGAGAGGGCGAACGGGAAGGAGCCGGCGAGTTCGTTCGCGACGACCGCGGAGCGCAGGAGCGTACCGTTCGCCTCGCCGAACGCGGTCACGGTGCCGGCGTTGATGTTCGCCGCGTAGACCGTCCCGGTCGTCGGATCCACGGCGAGACTGGAGGCCGAGTTCACGACCCCGGTCAACGCCACCGAGGTCGCGGTGAAGAACCGGTCCCCGATCGGTCCGCTCGGGGCGATCGCCCCCCGTGACAGGGGATCGGCCCACCCCGCGGTGGCGGCCGCCGGAATCGAACGGACGGGCCCGTGGGAGGCCCCGACGAGGGAGAAGCCACCGGAAAGGACGACGCAGAGCGCGACGACGAGACTGAGCGATCCGATCCCGACCCGCCTCATCCCGCGCCGCATGGGCCGGAGGAGGGTCCGTCCCAGCGGAGCCGGCTCACTCGAAGTGTCCAACTTGCGAGCCACCATCGGCCTGGGCCTTGTCGAACTTCGAGGAGCCGGGCCCGGCCTTCACGGCGACCTGCATGGCGATCGGCTTGTTCTTCATCATGACCCGGGTGATCCCGGCCATGATCAGGCCGGCCGCGCTCGATTGGATCGACACGTTGCCTGTGACCGTCTGCGTGAACAGCGCCACCGCGTTCGGGATCGCCGTCAGGGTCGTGGTCGTGGCGATCGGGATGGCGGTGCTCGGCGGCGGTCCGGGCGGGGGAGGCGGGGCATTGGCCGGGACCGTGGGAGTCGTCTCGACCCACACCTGGCTCAACGGGAACGATTGGGTGACCACGGTCGTGCTCACCGGGAGCTCGTAGTTCGCCCAGGTGTAGACCCCGTCGACGGCGGCCGATCCGCCGGCGCGGCAGACCACGGTGGTGCACGCGTCGACCGGGATCTGGCCGTACGGCGGTCCCGTCGCGATCACGTCGAACGAAGCGGTCCACACGTCGCCCGCGTACAGCTGGTTCTCGGAAGGGACGGTGCTCCAGTTCCAACCGTAGAACGTGTGACCGCCGAGGTGGAGGACCGTCGGGACCTCCTGGCAGTGCGGGGAGAAGCCCGAGGGCATCTCGCAGGCGACCTGGACCTGCGGCGTCGGGGCGAGGGCGATGCTCGGCGAGGCCGCGAAGACGAACATCGGCTTCGCGGTACCGTTCGCGACGAGGTCACTGGTGACCGGGCCGAACCCGATGTTGGACATCGCCGCGTAGAGTGTGGGGTTCCCCGTGTTCGGGTGATCGTACGGTCCGTGGGCGACGTACTGCAGGTCCCCGGAAACGCCGTTCGAGCAGGTGTAGAACGCCGGACCGTCCCAGGTGCCGCCGGTCGCGGCGGCGAGGTCGCATCCGGAGGCGAGGATCTTGTTGGCGTTGCTGACGACGGTGGAGCTCCCCGGTCCGAACGAAACGCCGGCGGGGTTCGTCTGCTCCCATCCGGGAGAATACGGGTCGGTGGGAGTGTCCCACAGGTCGATCATGTCGATCGTGCAGCTCCCGCCGACGGAGTCGACGCAGCTCGGTGCGGAGCGCGCCAGTGCCGCGATCGAGTCGTTGTAGACCCCGTCCTGCGGGTGGAGCCACCCTTCGCATCCCGGGCTCCGCAGCCCGGTCGCGAACTGGTAGGACGGTTCGCAGGTCGGCGGGTAGCAGTTCCATTCGGAATCGTAGAACAGCCCCGAGGGGCTCGCGCAGTAGTTCTGGGTGTACGACGGGTCCCGCGGCGCCGTCGATCCCATCCAGACGACGACGTGGTGGGTGTTCGGCGACCAGCCGAGGCCGCTCCCGACGAGCGCGCCGTAGAGCGCCGTGGTCGACGAGGAGTGCAGGAAGTTGTCGGCGAGGTCCACATCGTGCTCGGTCCAGCCTCCCGATAGCACGTTGTCCTGGAACTGCTGGGTGACGAGCGACTGGAGGTCGGGGCTCGAGACGAACTGGGAGATGTCGACGTGGTACTGCGTCGAGTCGCAGTCATCCCAGTTGTCGCACGTCCCCAGGTAGTCGACCATCGCGAAGCTGACCTGGGTGTGCGGATTGAGGTTCTGGATCTCGGCCGCGACCTGGCCGGCGTGGGCGACGAAGAACGGGACGCCGTTCGACTCCTCGCAGGGGACCCCGTTGGCCTTGTTCGCGCAGACGTCGTACCCGGCCACCGGCCACTTTTCGAGACCCAGGCCGTCGCCGTTCGGGTCCCAGACACCGTCGTAGGGGCTCGTCTCGATCACGAACGCGATCTGGACGGCGGGCCACACGAGCGGGCCGGGGAGGCCCGTGGCGGTCATGGTGACCCGGCTCGTCCCGACGCCGTTGGAGCAGGTCGTGGCACCCAGGGCGCAGATCTTGCCCGGCGCGGCGTTGATCCCGAGTTGGAGGGTCGGGACGGCGGAGGGCATCGGCCCGACGATCGTCGGGTGGCCGGCGACGGCGGCCGCCGCGAGCGCCATGCGGCTCCCGGGCTCCGAACCGTGGCTCGCATGCGCGGCTCCCCAGCCGCCCAGGACCGCCAAGGCGAGCGCGACGCCCCCGAATCCGAGCGCGGTGATCCGCTCTGGCCGGCCCAGCCGCCAGCGAGGTCGACCCCGGGGGATCCGGGCTTTCGGTTCGGTCATCCGGCTTCCTTCGCTCCGGGGGGGCCCGGTGGGCGTGCTACGGGACGTCAAGCCCCCCTTTAGATGCGTCGTCTCGATAGTTGCTCGCCTCAAGGCCGCTCGGAGGAGGATGGGACCCCGGATTCCGCCTCCCTCTGGGTCCAACGCTAGCCCGGGGGTGGCGGTGGCCCCCCGTCCCCGGGAGGCGGAGGCGGTGGCGGGGCCGGTGCGCCGGGCCCGAGTTGCCCCGTCGCGATGAAGGCGTACGGGTCCTCGGGGATGGGAGAAAACCCCTCGACCGGAGGCGGGAGGTCCGGCAACGGCGGGCTCTCCCGGCCGAACAGCGCGTACAGGAGGGCCACGAGGCCCCCGATCAGGATCAGTCCCCATTGGAGGGCCGTCGCCAGCTCGGAGTTCACCAGCGTGAGAAAGGCGGTC
>JABCYU010000116.1 GCA_013290045.1 Methanobacteriota archaeon
GTGGTACAGCGTTCCGGGGCGGGCGTGCCCGATGGGGGCGAGCACCGTCGTCCCGAGATCGCCGCCGGGCCGATAATGCCGGAGCGTCAGGGCGGTCACCTCGAGGTCGAACCGAAGGAACTCCTCCAACATCACGCGGGGGTTCGCGATCCGTCCGCCCTCCGATGCGGTCCGGTACGCCCCCCCGACGTCGTTCGGTCCGCGTACGACGGTCATCCCGTGGCCCGAGCTGCTCGTCATCGCCTTGACGATGCACGGGTAGCCGACCTCCTGCGCCGCGCGCAGCGCCTCGGCGGCGGAGTCGGCGAAGGCGAAGCGAGAGGTCGGGACTTTCGCCTTCTCGGCGGCGATCCTCCGGATCCGCTCCCGGTCCATCGTGGCCCGCGTCGCCTCGGCGTTCGGGATGACGGCCCAACCTTCGGACTCGAGGCGGACCAGCTCGGCGGTATCGATCTGTTCGATCTCGGGGACGATCACGTCGGGCGTCTCCCGTTCCACGAGGGCCCGGAGCGCGGCCCCGTCGGTCATGGAAACGACGTGGTGGCGGTGCGCGATCTGCATCGCCGGGGCGTGGGCGTACCGGTCGACGGCGATCACCTCGGCCCCGAGGCGCATCGCCTCGATGGCGACCTCCCGGCCGAGCTCTCCGCTACCGAGCAGCATCAAGCGGGGGGCCTTTCCGACCAGCGGGGTCCCGAACCGGTCCCGGAACGGCACGCTGCCCGGGGCTTTCCCGGCCGCCACGTTCGGGGCACCGCCGTTCGGGGGAATAACCCTTCGAACCTTCGCGGTTCGCCCGCGCTAATCGTCGGTGATCGCTCGGGGGCGCGGGATGACCTTCGGTTGCTCCGCGTCGGTGGGCATTCCGGTCTTCCCCTCGACGAGGTCGCAGTCCTGCCAGTTGACCCCGACGGTGACCTTCGGAAAGGCGACCTTCAGGGTGTAGCTCGCCAGCTTGCCGACGACCAATCCACTGGCGCCCTCGACGAGGTTCGGATTCATCACGGACAGGTCCCGGGTCAGGACGACGCGGGTCTGGTTGAAGACGATCCGGTGGAGCTCGTTTCGGTCTTTCATCTCGGACGGCCCACGCGCGAGGGGGTGGCCGGTTGATAACTCCTGCCCGCCGCGAACTCTCGCAAAGACATTAAAGCTGAGACCTCGGTTAGGAACGGCCGCCGGAGCGTCATAGTGGAGAAAGGGCACCCGCCCGAGAAGTCGGATAAGACGGTCCACTTGCGCATCGACCCCAATGACGAGAACACCACCCTCGAGGACGTCCTTTCGAAGATCTCCGAGCTCCAGCGCAAGCACCCGGACCGGGAGGTCTTCTTCGACGGGGACGAGTACGCGATCTGCTCCCGACCCCGTCGCGCCAAGCCCGCCGTCGCCCGTTGAGGCGCCCCTGCTGCTCGGGTCCCCGATCTTCGTCCTGAACCTCAAGGTCTATCCGGAGGTCCTGGGCGACGGCGCCGAGAAGGTCGGGCGGTCGCTCTCGACCCTCTCGGAGCAGCTCGGTATCGCGTCGGCGATCGCCCCGGCGCTCCCCGACCTAGGTCGCTTGGCCCGGGCCCTGCCGATCCCCGTCATCGCCCAGCACGTCGACAGGGTCGATCCGGGGGCCCATACGGGCTTCCAACCTCCGGAAGCCGTCCAAGCGGCCGGCGGCCGGGGGAGCCTGATCAACCATTCCGAGCACCCGGTCCCCGAGGCCACAGTCGGAGAGCTGGTGAGCCGGCTCCGGGAGCTGTCGTTAGCTCCCGTAGTGTGTGCGAAAGACGTCGGGACGGCCCGGCGTCTCGCCGCCTTCCGGCCGGCGTACCTCGCGGTCGAGCCTCCGGACCTGATCGGCGGCACGCGATCGGTCTCGACCGCGCGTCCCGAGGTGGTGTCGGGGGCCGTCGAGGCGGTCCGTGCCATCTCTCCGACCACCCGGGTGCTTTGCGGGGCCGGAGTTCACGACCGGCATGACGTCCGACGGGCGATCGAACTCGGGAGCTCCGGGGTGCTCGTGGCCAGTGCGGTGACCCGGTCGAAGGACCCCACGCTGGCCCTCGCCGAACTTCTCGCCGGTTACTGAGAGCCGCGAACGGCGACCGTATGGAGCGCCACCCCGAGCCCGGGATATCTGCGACGTCCCCCCGACGCGGATGGAAGATCCGTCCCTACCGGCCGCAGGACCGCAAGTTCCTGGAGGTCTCCTTGGAGGCCCATCTTGCCGAAAAGGCGCGGCTCGCGCCCCTTCGGGATCTCCGGCCGAGTCGTCATTGGGGCGAACCGTACGCGCGATACCTCATCGCCCTCGCGGAGGACCGCCAAGGGCTCGGGCTGATCGCGGAGGTCGGCGGGGAACGGGCCGGTTACCTGCTCGTCGTTCCGGCCGTCCCTCACGGGATGCCCCGTTGGGAGCTTCGATCGACGACGTTTCGACGCCCGTGCGCGGCCGAGGAGATGTTCGTCCTCCCCCGGTTCCGACGCACCGGCCTCGGGGTCGAGTTGCTTTCGACGGGAGCCCGGGCGTTCGCGCGACGGGGGTTCGACTGGCTCTACGCCGCCTACCACGCGGGCCACCGGCCGGAAGTACGGATCTACGAACGATTCGGCCTCCGCTCATGCTCCGTCGGGGTCGGGAAGTGGCTGGGTTCTGGTCACCGGATGCGAAGGCGTCGGCTCGAGAGAGGGTCGCCTCGTCCGGGCCTCCTGCCCGACGCCGGCTCCCGGCTGAGATTACGGGAGTTCCGGGGCTCGGACCGGCGATTCCTCGAGGAGTCGCTCGACGCCGAGCTGGCCGAGCGCGTTCGCCACCTCCCCTCCCGGGAGCTCACGGTACGGCGTGGGTGGGGCCGATCCTACGCGCGGTCTCTCTGGACGGAGGCGTCCAAGCCGAACGCCTGGGCGATCGTCGCCGAGTGGTCGGGGACCGCCGTGGGATTCGCCTTCGCGGGGATCCAGGAACACGGAGGATGGCAGGGTAGGGCGTTGGCGTTCCGCCGAGCCTGCTCGGTGAGTTCGCTTTACGTCGTGCCCGCCCGCGAGCGTCTCGGGGTCGGCGCCTCGATCCTTCGGGTCGTGGAACAGCACGCCCGAGCGCGGGGCTGCGATCTGATCCGGACGTTCTACCCGGAAGGCGACCGTTTCTACGCGGAACTCTTCCGTCGCGAGGGATATCTCCGGAATGTCGGGGTCACGGGGGTCCATCTGTCCCCGGAGGGGCTCCCGCTGCTTCCGCCCCGCCGGAGCTCCGGCCGAGTCACCTAGCGATTCCCGATCTACGCCCCCCTAGCCTTAATGCGGTCGAGGGGAGACCCCGATGCTCCATCATGCCCTCGGGATTTCAGTTCCGGTACACCGGCATACGCGTTCGCGACATGGAGGCGTCGCTCTGGTTCTACCGTGACCTGCTCGGCATGGAGGTCGCCTGGCGGGGCCCGGTCGGTTCGACGCACGGCGAGGTCGCGACCCTCCGAAGCCCCGGGGGGGGTCAAACCCTCGAGCTGAACCACTACCCTTCCGACGGGCCGATGGGACCGCCTTACCGGGAAGGCGACGAGATCGACCATCTCGCCTTCGGTGTCGAGGACGTGTTCCGGGCCGTCGACGAGTTGCGGGCCCGCGGGGTCCCGGTGAAGGTCGAGCCTCGCGGGGGCGGCCAACTCCTCTGCGCCTTCGTGCTCGACCCCAACGGGATCTGGGTGGAACTGCTCCCGACCGCCCCCGGAAAGAGCGGGTCGACGAGCGGGGGCTCGAGCGACCCTAAGTGAGCCGGTACTCGCGGCGTCGCGAATCGACCAGCGAAACCCCCTCCCGGACGAGCCCCTGCTTCCGCAGCGCTTCGAGGGCGCTCTGCACGGTGCGCCGAGGGAGACGGGAGAGGCGAACGAGCTCGCTCTGATCGAGGCCCCGGTAGGTTTCGAGGAGGAAGTAGAGGAACTTCGTGGCAGGCGGGCCCTTCACGGAGCGGGACGTTCGCAGGCTGCCGAACGTGTCCCCCCGGAGCCCCAGTCGCTGCGAGGCGAGGGGGGCGACGGAGTTGAGAGAAACATTTCCGAGATTCGTGTCGGCGCCGAGCTCCCGGATCAGCGCGATCTGCTGCGTCTCGAGGGGGGCCTCGAAGATCAGCTCATCGCGCGGGTGGTCGGCGAGGATCGTGCGGACCCAGTCCCATTTGATCGCGCCCTCGCCATCGTAGATCCCGACGCCCCGCCCGGATTCCCGGCTCTCCAGGATGACCTTGCGGGGGTGGAGTTCCAGCGCCCTCCCCACCCGGTCGAGGGTTTCCCGCAGGGAGAGTTGGTTCTGGGGGTTCTTCTTGCCGACCTCGATGAACACATCCAGGTGGCGCTTCGTCGCCTCGGCGTGGAGCCGCTCGATCTGGGCGGAGGAGAGCTCGATGATCCCGTCGGAGATCTCGGCGATGTCGAATCCGAGCTCCCGGGCCTCGTCCAAGGCCTGGATCGCCTTGTCGCGGGTCGTCGCGTACTCGAGGAGGGTCCCTCCGGTGGAGACCTCGATGTCGAGCTCATGGTAGAACTTGATCCTCTTGCGCAGTTCGTCCCGCGAGAGTAAGAGCGGAAGCCCCCATCCGATCTTCACCACGTCGATGTAGGGGGCGAGGGGGCGGATCTCGTCGGGGATCAATCCGTGCAACCGGTCGAGGACGTGGGTGAGCCCGGTCTTTCGAGGGCGCGCCGCCGGCGCAACTTCGGTAGGAAAGAACAGCGGCGAACCCTTCTTAAGTGCAGGACTCGCCACGTAAACCCCGATATGTGTGCAAGCGACCGGAGTACCCTATTTATGGCGTGCGGGGGTTTCTTCGGGATTGAAGAATCCGAGAGATTCCGGCGGGGCCTCCCGACGAGGTCAGACCCGCTCTCACCGCGCCATCTCGTCGTCCGTTCCGACATCGACCGGG
This sequence comes from Methanobacteriota archaeon, assembly GCA_013290045.1. Taxonomy (GTDB): domain Archaea; phylum Thermoplasmatota; class Thermoplasmata; order Lutacidiplasmatales; family UBA184; genus Lutacidiplasma. The sequence goes on from JABCYU010000116.1 coordinate 4,913, forward strand.
GTCGTGAACGCCCATAAGCCGGGCTGGAGCCGCGTGCGACCGACCGCCCTCGCGATCAGGCCCGGGGGATGCCGAGTCCGTTTGCGGGCGGGACGAACGGGTCGTCGGCCACGGCCGGGTTCCCCTCTGAATTGGGTCGCGAGGGGCCGGCCAGCGATGTCCGGAATTCCGACGCCGTAACACCTGCGCAGGACTTCGGCAGCGCGCGTCCACCCGAGGCCGGCTCGGGGACCCAAGTATCGCCGAGGAGGAAGGGGTATGGTTGCCGCCAACCTCCGGAGCATCATGGGATTCTCGTTCCACCGGGCTTCAGCTCCGGTTCCGCCGAATTCGTCCGGGGAGTCGACATCGGTCAGCCGCTCCCGAACCGGCCCGATCTCGGCGGGCCGCTGAGTATGGGGCATTCGGCCATGGATGAGGTCCGGGATGAGGAGGATCGAGGTGGACCCGACTGGACCGCCCGGGAGGCTCTGGTTGCCCAGGATGCCCTCCGGTCGGCGGGGCATCACCTCCGCATGCTTCTGGTCGGCGGCGGGTCGGCGGTACTCGGACTCTGGAGCGTCTACACCCTCGTAATCATCTTCGGGCTCCAAACCGCCTGGTCCGGCCCGTTCGCCCTTCTGCTCGGATTCGGCTACCGTCGCGTGGCGTTTGGCGCCCTTATCGGGGAGGTCGCGCTCTCCTCGGCAACGGTGTTCCTCTTCTCGCTTGCGAGGGCCCGGGCCGCGGACACCGAGCAGGCCATTGAGGACTCGTCGGAACCCCCGGGGAGCGACGCCGAGTTGTTCTTCCTTCGCAAGAGCCTGTCATATTCGGTCGCACTTTCCAGAAACGTCGAAGCGGCGTTGAGTGCCGCGGTACTCCTCCCGCTGGTGGCGCTGGGCCTCTGGGTCCTCTTACCGGTGGGGGAAGGGAGGGCGTTCGACCCGTTCACCAATACCGCGCCGCTACTAGTGCAGCTTCTCATCATTCCGGCCGCCCTCGGAGTGTTCGGCTTGGCCCTCCTACTTCAGATCGCTGACGAGGCTCGCAGGGCCACGAGTAGGATCGATCGGGCCCGTTCTCGCATCGCCGGCGAAGGCGGTCGCTGGCCA
>JABCYU010000117.1 GCA_013290045.1 Methanobacteriota archaeon
TGACCGCGGCGCGCTCTCCGTGAAGCGCCGACCTCCTCCCGTGCGAACGCGACAGTTATGAACTCGGCCGTCGACCGGCCCTCGGGGACAGCGCGATGAATACGTCCGTCCGCTTGGCCCCTCCCATGCCCAAAGTCCGGGCGGGGGGGGCGCTCGCGGTCATGGACGTGGGCTCCAACACCGCCCGTCTCGTGGTCTTCGATACCACCCCCGAGGGCGGGTTCCGCTCGATCTTCGAGTCCAAGGAGGTCCCCCGCCTCGGCAAGTCCGTCGCCGCCGACGGGTCGCTTTCCCCCTCGGCCCGGGCGCGCGGGGTCTCGGCGATCCGTCGGTTCGCCCGGCAGCTGGACGCCGCGGGTCATCCCCCGACGGTCGCCGTGGCGACGAGCGCCGTGCGCGACGCGCCGAACGGACGGGCGTTCCTCTCCGAGATCCGCCGCGAGACCGGGCTCGAGATCCGCCTGCTCACCGGCGAGGAGGAGGGGCGATACGCGTACCTCGGGGTCGGCGCCTCGTTCGAGCTCGCCGACGACCTCGTCGTCGACCTGGGCGGCGGCTCCCTGCAGGCGGCTTCGACGCAGCGGGGCCAAGCGGGGTCGATCGTCAGCCTCCCGCTCGGGGCGCTTCGCCTCACCCAGCGCTTCCTCCGGCACGACCCGCCGAAGTCGCGCGAGCTCGACGGGTTGATCGAGCACGTCCGCGAACACCTGCGACGGCTACCACCCGAGACCGAGGGGACCCCCCGACGCCTGTTCGGGGTCGGCGGCACCATCCGGTGCCTGGCCCGCGTCTCGATCGAGCTCGACCGCTACCCGCTCCCGCAGGTCCACGGCTACACCCTCACCCGAGGCAAGCTCGAACGGATCATGGGCCGTATCGGCGCGATGGATGCCGACCGGCGTCGCCAGATCCCCGGTATCACGGGCACTCGGGCCGACGTCATCGTCGCCGGCCTGGTGGTCGTCGACGAGCTGCTGCGCACGATCCCCGACGAATCGATGACCGTCTGCGGGACCGGGATCCGGGAGGGGATCGTCGTCGACTGGATCGGGGCCGAGGTTCCCGCCTCCGCCGAGAAGCTCGCCTTCCGCTCCGTCACGGCGGCCTCGCGTTCCTTCGGGTTCTCGCTCGCGCACGGCCGGGAGGTCGAGCGGGTCGCGATGACGTTCTTCGACCTCCTCCAACCCCGCTACAATTGGGGAAAGGACGTCCGACGCGCGCTGCGGGTCGGGGCGTGGATGCACGACGTCGGGACCGTCGTCGAGATCTGGCGGCACCCGCGGCATTCGGCGTACCTGCTGAGGTATGCCTCGATCCTCGGCCTGACCCACCGCGAGACGGCCCTCGCCGCCCTCGCCGTCGCCCAGCACCACGGCGACCCGCTCACGCCTCAGTCGAAGAAGGAGTGGCGCTCGATCTTATCCCGCGACGACCTTCGGGTCGCCGAGGAGCTGGGGGCGATCCTGTTCTTCGCCGAGACCCTCGACGGCGCCCAGGTCCATCTCGCGCTCGCGCGGGGTTCGGACCGTTTGCGCATCACCCCGATCGGGGGGCCCGGTTCCGAGGCATCGGAACGGGCGATCGAGCGGCTCACCCGGGCGATGGAGCGCGCCTTCGACCTCGAGGTGGTCGTCTACGGCCGGAACTGAGCGCGCTGCCCCCCACGGACCGGCCGACCCCCCGAGCTCCGGGACCGGCCAGCCCGGCCGTCTGCTGGTCTTCGAGGGCCTGGACGGCAGCGGCAAATCGACCCAGGCTCGGCTGCTCGTCAAGTGGCTCCAGGCGAAGGGCTACCGGGTCTTCTTCACGGAGTGGAACTCCTCCGAACTGGTCTCGAACACGATCCGCCGAGGGAAGAAGCGGGGGCTCCTCACTCCGACCACCTTCTCGCTCTTGCACGCCACGGACTTCGCGGACCGGTTCGACCGGCACATCCTACCGCCGTTGCGGGCCGGCTACATCGTCGTCGCCGATCGGTACGTCTACACGGCCTTCGTGCGCGACGCGGCCCGGGGGTGCGACCCGGCGTGGGTCCGCAATGCCTACTCGTTCGCCCCGGTCCCCGACCGCACGTTCTACTTCCAGGTGCCGGTTTCGACCTCGCTCAAGCGGAAGATCGCCTCCCGGCAGAAGATCTCCTACTACGAGGCCGGCATGGACCTCGGGCTCTCCGACGACGTCCACGCGAGCTACGAGCGGTTCCAGGCGCGGCTGAAAAGGGAGTACGACCATCTCGCGACGACCGACGCCTTCGTCGTGATCGACGCCGACCGGCCCGTGGAGACGGTGCTGAGCCAGGTGCGCAAAGGGGTGAGACCGCTGCTGGCGAACTTCCCGAAGACGGCGACGTTGACCCATGCATAAGACCTACGGGACCCGGCTCCCCGGGATGACGAAGGAGCACCTGCGCGGACGGCTCATCGTCGTCGAGGGCGCCGACGGCTCGGGCCGGACGACGGAGGTCGAGCTCCTCCGGGACTGGCTCGAGATCCAGGGCCACCCCGTCGTCGACACGGGCCTTCGCCGCTCCACGTTGGTCGGCGAGCAGATCGACCAGGCGAAACAGGGCCACACGCTCGGCTGGACGACGATGGCGCTATTCTACGCGGCGGACTTCGCCGACCAGCTCGAGAACAAGATCCTCCCGTCGCTGGCGGCGGGCAGCACGGTCCTCGCCGATCGCTACATCTTCACGCTCATGGCCCGCGCCGTCGTCCGAGGGGCATCCCGGGACTGGGCCCGGGAACTGTACAGCTTCGCCCTCGTGCCGGACCTGACGATCTTCCTCGACGCGCGACCGGACATCCTGCTCCATCGGGCGATCGCCAAGTACGGCAGCCTCGACTACTGGGAGAGCGGCATGGACCTGTGCCTGTCGCGCGACCGGTTCGAGAGCTTCTTCACCTACCAGGGGCTCCTGAAGAAGGAGTTCGATTGGATGGTCGGCGAGCACAAGTTCCGGCGGGTCGACGCGAACCGGACCCCGGAGCTGGTCCACCGGGACGTGCGCCAGCTCGTCGCCCCGCTCTACGGCGGCGCGGTCAAGATGAACGGGGCCGGCTGACCCGGCGCACCCCCGCTAGCGGCGGAGCTTCGAGAGGCCCCGGCGGTCGAGCATCCAGTCGACGCGTCCGGCTCCGGGTGCCACCGAGCGGTCGAACGAGAGCTGGACCGCGCCGGCCTTTCCGAGGCGGACGAGCGATACCTCGTCGCCCGTCAGCGCGTATCCGACGAGCTCCCCGAGCGTCGGCTCGTGGCCGACCAGCATCGGGAAGCGCCGGCGGGAGATCTCCTCGGCCGCCTTGGAGAGGATCGGGGCCGCCGGGGAATCGGGCAACAGCTCGTCCCAGAGCTCGACGGAGGCCCTTATGCCCAGGGCGTCGCGGGCGAGCTCGGCGCTCCTCAGGGCGCGCGCCGCCGGGCTCGAGATGACATGGGAGACGGTGGGGGCGAGCCGGCGGATCCCCTTGGCCGCCCGTTCTGTCTCGCGGATCCCGGGGGCCGTCAGGGCCCGCTCGGTGTCGTCCGGCCAGCGGCGGGGATCGCGTTCGGCCGAAGGGCCGTGGCGGAACAGCAGGAGGTCGGGCATCGCGCTGGGCCCGCCCCGCCTAGTCGTCCTTCTTCAGGATCTCCTCGAGGACCTTGCGCGCCGCGCGCCGGAAATCGTCGAGCGATCCTTCGTTGTTCAGCATGCCGTCGGCGAGGGCGAAGGCGCTGCCGATCCCCCACTTGAGCTCGCGTCGGTCCCGGTCGAAGAACTCCTGCAGGCTCACCCCATCGTCCCCGCGGCTGCGCCGCTCCATCCGCTCGTAGCGCGCCTCGGGCGAGGAGAAGATCCCGAGCACGAACAGGTCGCCGAAGTTGTGCCGGAACACGGTGACCTCGGTGTCGGAGCGGCAGCCGTCGACGAGCATCTTCGTCTCGATCAGCTTGGGGACGGCCCGTTGGGCCCAGACGCCCGGACCGTGCTTCTCGCGCTCCTCGTTGGCCACGCGTCCCACGTTGGAGTTCGTCAGGGGAAGCCCGCGCCGGCGCGTCTCGTCGCGGACGAGGTCGCCCATCTTCAGCGTCGCGAGGCCCATCTGTCGGGCGACCTCGACCAATTCGTCCTTGCCGGAGCCCGGCATGCCGACGGTGACGATCAGTTTCATGCCGGACCGGACCCACCGGGAGGGGCGTTCGGCGGCGGGGGCAGCTGGCTCGTGAGCTGGCCCTCGGTCGCGAGCTGCAGGCGGTCCGCGCGCTCGCGGTACGCCTTCGCCTCCTGCTCCTCGAGCTTCGAGAGCTCGAGGTAGTGGTCGGCCTTCACCTTGAGCTCCGCGCTCTTCTGGGTCTTGCGCGCCGCGCTGAATTCGTAGCCGTGCGACTTGTGCTGGAAATTGATGATCTTCTGCTGGAGCTTGCGGATGCGGTACTGCAGGTTCGTCACATCCGACCCGACCTGGATCCCATGGGTCCGGTTCGTCGACGCCTCGATGTCGCGGTTGTACTGGGAGATCTCCTGCTGGACGTCGGGGATGCGGGCGAGCGTGTTCTGCGACTTCTCCCGGAGGATCGTGGCGTGGTGCCGGAGCTTTTCCATCCGGACCTGGAGGCGGGCGGCCCGCTGCTGGTTGCGGGTGCTCAGCCGGTCGTGCTTGGCGGCGATCTCCCGCAACTTCGTGATGTCGGCGTACCCCTGACCGCGCCAGCGCGATTCGCGGTGGGCGAGCGGCGAGCCGAGCATCGTCGGCGGCTGGGAAGGTGGTTCGCCGCCCGCCGGCATATCCTGACCGGTCGAGAGGGCGTGCGCCATATATCGATTCCCACGGAAGAAGGGGGACGCGCCCCGGGCGATGGTGCGGAGCCGCTACGGGAGCTGGGGCCGGGGGAGCGCGAGACGGGGTCTCAGGCGTTCGGCGAGCCCATCGGCGACGACGCGCTCCTGAGATTTCGAGTCGCGTTCCCGGACCGTCACGGTGCCGGCGAGCGGACCGATGCCGAGGGTGTCGCCGTCGACGGTGACGCAGAAGGGGGTTGCGGATTCGTCCATGCGAGCGTAGCGCTTGCCGATCGATCCTCCGTCGTCGTACGTGGCTCGGATCCCGGCGAGCTGCAGCTCGCGGGTGATCCGCCTCGCCATCGGCCCATGTTCCTTCCAGAGGAGCGGGAAGACGCCGACGCTCGTCGGAGCGAGGTACGCCGGGAGTTTCCAGAGGGTCCGTTCCCCGTCCGTGCGTAGTCCGGCGTCGGCGAGCGCCCAGAGGTTCCGATCGACGCCGAACGTCAGCTCGAGGACGTGGGGGAGCAGGTTCCGGCCGTCCTTCGAGACGGAGAGATCCCGCCCCGAGCCGGCGCCGTGACGCCCGAGGTCGTAGTCCCCCCGGTAATGCACCGCGCCGAGCTCCTTGAAACCGCCCAGGCTCTCCAGGTGGACCTCGACATCGAACTGGATCCGGTTATAGAACGCCCGTTCCGCGTCCGATTTCTCGAACAGCCGGATCCGCTCGCCCGGAAACCCGAGGACGTCCCGGAAGAATCGGAACGTGTGGACGAGGTGGTAGACGTAGAACTCCGGGAGACCCCCGGAAAGGACCAGCTCGGACGCCGCGACCCACTGCGGGCTCTCATCGCCCCGGGCCCGGCGCTCCGCGCGAAGCACCGGGAGCCGCTCGTCCGCCACCGAGGGGAAGGCGAGCGGGAACCCCCCCGGGTCGAAGAAGATCTGGAGTTCCGCCTGGGTGAACGAGCGCATCCGGAACAGGACCTGCCGGGGCGCGATCTCGTTGCGGTACGCCTTGCCGACGACGGCGATCCCGAGGGGGAGCGCCTTGCGGCCGACGTCCCACATCCGGGGGAAGGCGAGGTAGCTCGACTGGGCGGTCTCGGGGCGGAGGTAGACCTTCTCCTTTCCCGTGACGCCGAAATCGACGGCGAACATCATGTTGAACGGCCGGGGGACCGAGAGCTTC
>JABCYU010000118.1 GCA_013290045.1 Methanobacteriota archaeon
ATGCTGGACCGAAAGGCGGCGGATCCCGGCCCGACGATGGGGTCCGGACACGTGGCCCCGGTGGTTTCGGAGAACCCTCGCTCGTCCCTGGGCGGCCCGACAGATCGGGGCACGTCGTCTGGAGCAAAGAACCGGAGCGAGTCGGATGGCGAGCTCCATACCGGGCTGCCGATCTCACAGCGACCCGGTCCACGCATGGCATCCAGCCCTCCCCCTCAACCAGGCGGGGTAGAGGGTGGTTCAGGGTCCGCGAGGACGAGCGACGCCGTCCCCGACCGATGCGACGGCCCCGCTCCGGGCAGGGCCCGCTTAAAGCGCATCGAGGGCCTCATGCGGCTCGCTCAGGCCTTCCCGCTCCGGAACGGTCGGGGTCTTCTCGAATTGGAAACATCGTGGTCACACAACGTCGCCTCCTACGGTTGCTCGCGTGCCTGGGATGCGGCCACATCCGTGGGACCCACTATCTCCTGGCGGAAGCCGACGATCGACGGCGGCGACGGTTCGTGCGCCCCCGGGGTCAGTCGACCCCCATGCCCTGCCACGTCTCCCGATGTTCCTGCCCCCGATTCTCCGGGGATTCCCCGAAGATCCACTGTCCGGTCTGCTGGGATCCCTACGCGGGAAGAACCAGTTTGGAGATCCACCTCTGTGGGTCCCACCCCGCGCTCTCGACCCGGGAGCGCTCCTTGCTTCTCGAGGACGCGGTCGCGGTGGGGGGGAAGTCCCGCCCGGGCCCGAGAGGGACCAACCCCGCCGAAGTCTCGGTTGAATCCCTCGGGGAGGCCTGAACGTCCCAGATGGGCACCCCCCACCTTACGGCAGCAGGCCGGGTACCTGCGCGACGGGTAGTCGGGCGCCGACGCGTCGCATTACGGGGATCACGAACCATGAAGATACAGTTTCAAGGGTCGCCGGACGCGGACGACGTCGCGGATGCGTTCATCCTGGCGTTCCTTACGAGTCGAAAGGGAGCTCCGGTGAACGCCCGGCAGGTTTGGAAGAGCCTCAGTTCCCGTGGATTCGTCCCCACGGACGGAACCCCCACCTCAGCGAGCCACCCGGACGAAGGGGCGGCGGTCGCCGAGATCAACCGTCGGCTCCAGGTGTGGGTGGGCGAAGGTCAGGTGGGCGGGGAGGCCGAGCCGGAATCGATTACCGGAGACCGCCACTTCTGGGCACTCGGCCGCTCTGTCGCGTAGGCCGGAACCCCGGCACAAACCTTCCGGGTCGGCCGGGAAACCAACCGTGGTCGGGTGGTGCCGGATTCCCTCGCGGCTGGTTGTTCGCCCGGAAGCGGTGCGTGGCGCCGGCGGCGTGCTAGGGTTGGTTCGGAAGAGTACGCATCCCCCAGGGTCGAGAGGGTAGAGAGCTTGGCCGACGATACCGGTCATACGGCGCGGACTCAATTTGGGTCAAGGGGACGGCCATAAGCCCAACCCCCCTCGAGAAGGATGTCGGGCCTCGGCGTCCACCCACGTCGGGTCCCGACAAACCCATTCCCGCGCGCTCACCTTACTGCGTTCCCCCACCGATCCTCGCGATCGGTCTCTGCAACCCGTCCGTCAGGATCCGCGCGCCGCGAACTGGAGATAGGGGAGCGGCTACCGTTGTTTCGGGGCTTCCTGAACCCGGGAGATCACCCGATTTCCCTGACCGGCGCGATGCTCCTTCGGATGCTGGCCGTCGTCCCCACAGTCTTCGTCGGGTGGGTGGGGCTGCTGCTCCTGACCGTCGTCGGCCTCCTCCGCTGGTACGCGTTCGGTCCGGACCGGAGGATGATGGTTCAACGCCGAATGCCGGAGCTCGGAGCCGATCGGGTCGCCGCCCCCGCCGATCCCCTACGACCGACGGCGCGACCCCGCCTTTCCGGCCCATGGGTACCGCGGCGCGCCCCGACCCGCGCAGGTTCTCCCCGGAGAGGTGTCCGAGCTCCTTTCGGCCGCTGTTCCATCGCCCAACGCTCTCCGGGCTGTCCACCGATAGACGTCGCGTAGATTCGGGTTGAGGGCCGCCTTATCCCCGAAGATCGACTGCCTCGGCCTGAGGAAGGAAAATGACTCTCTACGCGTTCGTCGCACCGATCAAGCCCGGCAAGACCGAAGAGTTCCGCCAGTTCGTCTCCGACCTGGGCGGTTCCAAGAAGACCGAATACGAGGCATCCCGCAAGGAGGCGGGGTTCACCCGCGAGGATATCTTCCTCCAGAAGACCCCGATGGGCGACATGGTCGTGGTCGTCCAGGAGGCTTCGACGGAGCAAGGGGCCCTCGACTCGCTCCGGAGCATGAAGGACCCGTTCAACGTCTGGTTCTTCCAGAAGATGCAGGACATCCACGGCATGGAGATCCTCGGCCCAGAAACCCCGAAGAACGAGCTCCTGCTCGACTACCGGCCCTGAGCGGACGACCCCCCACCGAACGACTCCGCCGGTCGGGCAGTTGACCGATCGGCGGAATGCCCTCGAAGATCTCCAGGAGGGTCCCCCTCCTACCAGCCCTCTCGCCGGTCTATCGGCGGCTTTCCCCCCCGGGGTATTCTCCCCCCCCCGAGGGACTGCTCCCGATGGGAACGCACGAATCGGCGATCCGTTGGATTCACCGAGGAGGTGCGGGGAGCGAGCTCCAGCTCCGGAACGCCCCCTGGAAAGTGGAGTGGGGGCGAATGCACCGGCCGCATTAGGAGCCCATAGATCGCGCCTCGGTCCAGTCTCAAGGCCGCACGAGCTCGCGTCCTATCGCAGGACCCGATGCCTGGCTAGGCGTGTCGATCTGGACACCCCGGTGTGGGGGTCCGTGGAAAGGGTTGACAGGGCCGCCGGTTCTCCGGCCGGCGTGTCCCTTGACCTCGGGCTCAAGCGATGGTGAACGACACCAGCCTGGAGTGGTCGTCGGCCTTGGCGCCCATGTCGAACGTCGCGGCGCCGTAGGTGGCCGTCGTCTCGACCCAGTACCCGGTGTAGAGCATGTAGGTCGACCCGCGGAGCGTCGAGACCGAGAAGCTCAGGGTGAGCACCATCTGGTCCTTCTCCCCGATCAGCACGGCGGAGGTGTTGTGGGTCGCCACGATAGATTGGTTGACGAACGAGGCGTTCTTCGCGCCGGCCACGACCATGCTCGCACCTTGGAGGCTCGTCACGTCGCCCCAGACCGAGCCGTGGATCGAGGCGATTCCCTGGAAGCAGGTGGACACGCAGTGGTTTCGGGAAGCGAACAACGAGAAGTCGTAGCCGAAGTGCCACACGATCGTCACGTTGTGAGTCCCCGACCACATCGGTGGAACGGTCCAGTTCAGCATCACGGAGTTGAACGTCCAAGAGGTCACCGGGGTGATCGGCGAGTTGACGAAGGAGGACCGCGAGGCGGTCGCGCCGAGACCGTTCGACACGTTGAACGCGTTCGGAACGAGGATCTTGGTCTCGCTCGCGTTCGAAACGCTGGACGAGGAACTCATCCCAACCCCGGGGAACGGGGAGGTTCTGATGAAGAACGGCGAGACGTGGCTGGCGGAGACCGAGGGAGCGAGCAGCAGGACCACTACCGCCAGCGAGGCGAGAGATCCACCCGCCAACGCGAGAGGTCGGGCGAGCCGAGTTCGGTCGGGTGAGTTCCTGCGCTGTCTCTTCGTTGCGTCCATGTTCTTCCTGGGCGGAACCGCCGGGGAGAGACAGCCACCCCTGGCGTCCGGGCGATCGCCGACAGTCGATTCACCCCGGCGGGATATTTAGCGTTGAGCGAAAATCGAATCCACCTGGAGGCATTCGGAGCGAGCCTGCGGGGGACGGGCGCCGCCTGGGCTTAGAACAGCGGGGCGATCGGGCTCGGCCGAGAGGACACCCGGTTGCCGGTTCCTCCGGGCGAGTCCAAGTGGTCGATCTCCTTCCTGACCTCCACGGCTCGCGTGCCGCGCCACGTCGGACGGTACGGCCCAAGGACGGAGTGGGTGATGAGCCGGCTTCCCACAAGTCTTCTCAGGAGGGCCGCGACCCTCGATGAGTCGTCCTGGGGGACGCATCGAGCTCCGGCGAGAATGCGGAAAACATTGCTCGTTAGGGGGGAGACACGCGGTGGCCCCCACCCGGCCTCCGGGAGGTCCGGGCCGGAGCCGTTCGTTGCCCGGAGTGCCGGGGAACGGTTCGCGTCGCGCGGCCCCGGGCCGTAATCCGTGTCCGGCGCGAACTTGAATGGGTTCAAGCCGGGGTCCACATGTCCCTCCCAACGGACAAGTGGCGCTGACCTCCGACAGATGCTCCCGCCCGGAGGGCGATTCCGCTAGTTCCGCCGGCACTCCGAGTCCGAATCGGCGTTAGACTCGACGGGGTTCTCGGAGACAGGGGGGTAGGGCGCCGCCGGCCCGGGCTCCGAAAGTGCGACCATGGACCCTGAACCGGTGCCAGGCGATTTCCCTGCACGTTCGGGTGAAGCGGAAGGTCACTCGATCACCAGGGCTCCGAAGGACGGCTCCATTCCCGCCGTTCCCCCCCGTGGGCCGCCAGGAGTTCCGATGGAGTTCATGGCGATGCTGAGCATCTGGGAGGAATCCGTCCGTCGGGAGGCCGTTCCCCGTCTCACCCCGATTTCCGGTGGCCGACCCGTGATTGACGATCGGATTCGCTCGGACGGGGAGCACGAGCTGACGTCACACCCCAGAGCGCCGGAGCCTGATCGCCCGCCCACGACGGTCCCGCGGCGTCCGGACGAACCAATCCCCGCCGTAACGATAGCTCGAACCCAGCCTTAGGCCCTCAGTCGGGCTCTCCCGGCGTCCCGTCCGATCTCGAAGGCCGTCACTCCGGGTGGAGTGGCGTTCGACGGCAGCGCGGTGGTATGTCCACCGAAACCGGCGGGTGGCGCCGCGAGTCCCCCGGGTCGGACGTCGCGCGACCATCCCTCCCGCCGCCTTCCGGAGGACGCAGACGCCGTTCATGTGGCCAGGCTCCCATGGCCGCGGGAAAGGGGCTGGGACCGATGACATGGGCCAGTGCCTGTTTCCGTGCCTGGCCGATACTGGGCCGAGACTTCTACGTTCGGTAGGCGATCTGCCGGATCGAATCCGTGGCGCCCCCCCTCATAGGTCTCCGCGGGAAAAACCGGGGTTACTCCTCCCGGAGCCGAGGCGCGGTAGAGGGAACCTGTCCTCGGGACCAGCCGTAGTCTGGGAGAGAGGGACGCCTCGACCGGCGCCCTCCCTCCGGGGGCCGGGTGGTGGCCGTTCCTATCGCGGGGTCACCACCACGGTCGTCGCCGCCGGGGCCATCGGGGCGGCTTGCGGGTAGACGTTGGTGACACTGGGCTGAGGCGCGGCGGCCTGAGGGTAAATGTTCGTGACGGTGGGCGTCGATGGCGCGCTCGGCGGAGCGACCCTCGTCGACGTGGAGAAGGTTGCGACCGATCCGGTGTACACGAGACACGCGATCCCGATGATGAACACGATGACGAAGATCGCCAGACCGGCATCTCCTGCGGCGTGGGAGGACGTATCGAAGCAGACGCCTTCTCCGGCGCCACAGCGGGCGAGGACGCCCAGGCTGAAGGCGAGAACGACGAAGGACAGCAGGATCAGGAGGATCCCAGCGACGCGATACGGGTGCTCAAGGGCGACACGGGTGTTGGTTGTCATTGACATGTTCAATAGCCTTCCTTGGCGAGAGGCTCGGTCTGGCCGCATATCAGCCCCCCGTGGATTGAAATCAAGCGTGGGGGAGGTACGCCTTCGGTCGATATCCCCGAGAATCTCTGCCTTGCGGAAACCTTGTACCCGTCGGGGTCGCCACGGGAGGTCGACCCATACCAATCAAACTCGATCATCTGCCCGATCCGGGCCGATAACCCAGCGCTCGCGTGATGAGAAACCGCCCAGCGCTTCGATGTGAGAGCGCGGGTTGCCCTGGGGGCCTACG
>JABCYU010000119.1 GCA_013290045.1 Methanobacteriota archaeon
TCCAGCCCAGCAGGTTTACTGCGTCGAACCGACCCATCTCGAAGCCGCGACCCCCGAGCACCGACTCGTCCGTCACGACGGCGAGGCTCGAGGCGAGGATCGCCCCGCTCGCGACGCCGAACAGGAGATTCAGCGCGCCCAGCAGCAACGGCAGGCGGGTCCCGGCGACGAGCGCCATCAGCAGCGCGGCGCTCGCGCTCGCGATCACGAGCACGCGAAGGCGACCGTACCGGTCGGCCGCGGCTCCCGAGAGGAGCACCGTCGAGAACTCCCCGATCGGGGCCATCGCGCTCACCAGTCCGATGAGGCCGAAGGTGGGCGTGTCGAGCCCCTGGGAGCGGCCGGCGAGGTACGTCGCGAAGATCGAGACCGTCAGACCGAAGCCGAACCGGACCAGGAACGTGGCGCCGAAGACGGCGCGGAGCAATCGACCCGAGGGGACCGTCGGTTCCCCCGGGTTGCTCACGGTGCTGCGCTCACCGGCCGGGATTGGCGTGCTCGATGAGCTCGATCCAGACGTCGTCCGGGTCGAGGACGAAGGCGAGGCGGCTCGACCCTCCCTGAAGGGTGTACGGCTCCTTCGCGACCCGAACCCCGGCGGCGCGGGCCTTCGTCAGGAAATCATCGAGGTTCGGGACCTCGAAGGCGAGGTGATCGAGCTGCTCGCCGGCGTCGATCGTGGACTTCGCCTGCCAGTGAGTGAGCTCGATCCGGGCACCGCTCGCCGGGTCCTTCACGAAGGCGATCTCCGCGCGGTTCTCGGGAATGGCCCGTCGCCGCTCGAACTCGAGGCCCAGGATCTCGGTGTAGAATCGCAGGCTCGCGTCGATATCCTTCACCGTGATCGAGGTATGGAGAAACCGCATCGTCGGCGTCGGAAGGGAGGACCGGTGTTCTAAGACTTTTCGCGCCGGCGGGGCCGTTCGTCACGGGTGTCCGAACACGACCCGTATCGGCGAGGCGCCGGCCCGCCAGTCGCCTTCCACCCGGACAAAGCCGACCCGCTCGAACTGGTAGATGTCCCGGGGACGTGCCTCGGCGAGGGCCTGCTCCGCGAGCCCTTGGCGATGCTCGCCCTCGAGCCCCAACAGATCGACCGGGACCGCCCCTTCCGCGCCCACCCACTGGAGCCGGGGGATCTTCCGGTTCTCCCTAGAGGTGAATGGGGCGCTCACCGGACCGGCTTCCGACCCCGCGCCGATGGGCAGCTCGATGTTCGCGAGGTCCTTCAGTCGGATCTCCGTCCCCGCGAACCGGAGCAGGTCGGCCCTCGGGAGGTAGAACGATGGACCGGCGACGACCTCGCGGCGGCCGAGCTCCGGATGGTCCGGATGGTTGGCCAATGAAATCCGGCCGAGCTCGGCCGGATACTCCCTGACATCGACCCGGACGGGGTCCTCGACGAACGCCCGGCGCAGGGTCGTCGCGTCAACGATCGCTCGATTCTCCGAGTACAACGTCTCCGCCGGGACCTCGATGTCGGCGAGGGAGAGCCCGAAGGAGAGCGTGAACTTGCGCATCGCCTCGGCGGAGATCCCCCGACGGTCCAGGGAAGCGATCGACCACGTCCGAGGATCGGCCCAGCCGTCGTACTGCCCGCTCTTCACCTCGAGGTACGACTTGCTCTTGGAGATCTTCGCTTCGCGGAGCCTCAGCAACCCCCAGTGCAGGAACGGAGGGCCCTTCAGCCCCAGGAGCGCCCACAGGTGCTCCTGCATCCGGTCCTCCATGACCAGGTCCTTCCCCCGGATGACGTGCGTGATCCCAAGTTCGATGTCGTCGACGGCCCAGGAGAACTCGAGGAGCGGCCAGACCCGGTAGCGCCGCCCGACTCGCGGATGGTCGAGCTCGCTGATCCGGAACAGCACCCGGTCGCGGAACGCCGGGTCGGGGTCGTGGAGGTCGGTGCGCAACCGGAGGACCGCCTCTCCCTGAGCGTAGGTGCCTCCGAGCATCTTCTCCCACTCGTCGAGCGTCTCCCCGATGCTCTGGGCCCGTTCCGGGCAGGCGAGCTCCTTCACCCGGTTCTCGCGCAATAGCTCCGCCGGGCAGCGGCAGACGTAGGCGCCCCCCTTCTCGATCACCCGGCGTGCCCAAGGGTAGAACATCGGGATCCGGTCCGACTTGTAGTAGACCGCATCCGGCGTCGCCCCGGCGATCTCGAGGTCGTGGAGGATCACGTCGAACAGCGCGAGGTCGATCCGCTTCTCCTCCGAACCGATGGTGTCGTCGAAAACGAGGAGCAGCTTGCCGTGGTAGCGCTTCCGATAGTAGTCGTTGACGAAGATCATCCGGGCGCTCCCGATGTGGAGCCCCCCGGACGGGAACGGCGCCATCCGCAGGACGACCTGGCCGTCGATCGCGCCGGCGAGCGGCGGGAGTTCGCCTCCCGCTCGGGCCGGGGACCGGGCGGCCGCCTCCTCCGGGCCCCCGAGGGATTCCAGGGCCGCGGCCTTCTGTTCTGGGGGGAGACCGCCCACCTCGTCGGAGACGCGGCGGACCATCCCCTCGAGCTCCGCGCTCGCGGAGCGGAGCGACGCGTCGGTCGATAGAAGCCGCGCGAGGATCGGCCCGGGTCGCGGGGTCCCTTCGTGTTCGACCGCGTTCTGGAGGGCGAGCCGCCGAACGCGTCGCTCGACCTCCGGCCCCAGGACCATCGGCGGTCCACCGAAGGGGCGGTTAAGAGGGTTCGCGGCGGCGCTCGCCAGGCGGAGCTCCGGTCGTCAGTCTCCGTTGGCGGTCGGCGAGCGCTTCGCCGAGCGTGAGGTCGCCCCGGAGGACGCCCTCGGCGACGAACGCCGGGATCGTGAACTGACCTCCGCTACCCTCCCGGCTCAAGCGCTGGAGATTCTGGATATCTCCCGGGGTGATCGTCACCGGCTGGCGCCCCCGTACCGGGCGACCCGGTGAACGGGCGATCGCCCCGGCCGCGGCCATGTCCCGGGGTCGCCGATGACCCCGGGGGGTGGTCCCTTGCTCGTCGACCAGCTCGATCGGCCTATGGACGTGGGCGAGAGCGTTGAGGATGCGGTTCCGGGCGATCCGGTCCCCGTCGCCGACCCGGAACCGGAACGGTCGGTCCGGGAACCGATGTTGGAGCTCCGTCGCCAGGGGGCCGGCGTCCTCCGGGCGGGCGAGACAGCCGGTGCTGAGGACGTGCCCGGCGGAAACGATGGCATACCCGGGCCGCGGGCCCGGATCGATCCCCACGACCAACTCCCCCCGTTGATCGGTCGCGGAAAGCGCGCTCTCGACGGCCACCCACAGCGAATCGCGTCCGCCCGACTCCGGCACCGGAACCACCCTAGGGTGGTGGATCTCTCGGGCTTCCGACGGGCTCGTGAGCACCACGATCGCCCGGTCCGGGATCCGTTGGCCTGGTAACAAGCTCACCGACGGGATGTGTCGCTCCCTCAGGAGACCCGCGAGGTCGGCGTAGAGTGCCGGGTCCCGGGTCACCAGGGCAACACACCGCGTTCTCAACGGCCGGCTGGAGGGTCAAATACGGCATATACTTTACCGGCGCGTGGTAGTCTGCATCCACTGTGGGACTCCCGCCCCCGAGGGGGCGTTGTTCTGCGATCGGTGCGGTCGCACCCTCCCCCAGACCGCGGCCTCCCCACTGCCCCCGCCCCCCCCCCCGCCACCCTCTCTCGGGGTCCCCGCCCCGGTGTCGCCGCCGTTCCTGCTCCCGCCTCCCCCAGATTTCATCCCGCCGAACTTGGCCGGCCGGGCGAAGCATTGCGTTCGCTGCAACACGCTGATATCGAGCTACGCGGTCGTTTGTCCCGTATGTCAGGCCCCGCAGCAGTAGCGCGCCGGGGCCGGCGCGGGCGGAGAACCGCCTCGATGGTCCGGACCGCTCAGGAACGGATCTCGGATCTGTTCGCTTTGGCGGAACAGGAGTCGGCCCGGGGTCATCCGACCCTTCCCGACCGATACGTCGGGCTCGCCCGGCGGATCGGGATGCGATACAACGTGAGGCTTCCCGTAGAGTACCGCGAACTCTACTGCCGGCGCTGCTCGGCCCACTGGGTCGAGGGTCGGACCGTGCGTACCCGCCTGCGCGGCGGGCTCCGGGTTCGTACCTGCCTTCGGTGCGGCTGGCTCCGCCGGGTCGGGATCTCCCGCCGGCGAGGTTCGACCGGGCTCGCGGTCGCAAACCCCCGGGTCGCGACGGAGCCGGAGGTCGCAATGGTGAGTGGGGACCTAACGTCCGAGGACACGGAAGAAGAATAACCTGCGGCGCTACACCACCCACGACGCCGGGGTGGCCGAGCGGCCAAAGGCGGCAGACTCAAGATCTGCTCTCGCAGGAGTTCCCAGGTTCGAATCCTGGCCCCGGCAGCCAGACCGACTTGCGGGTTAGTAGACGCTTGATCCGTGGGCAAACCGAGTGAACATGAGCGTCGAGCCCTCCCGCAGGAAGATGCCCGGGTAGTCGCCGACGCGGAGCCTCACATACCCTTCAGCCCTTTCAGCGGGCGGGTGTCGGGCCCCGTGCGGGGCTTTCCGAAGCTCTCAGAGAGGAGAGCTATCGCACCCGCGAACCTCTTCTGGGTCTCCCTGTCGAGCCGTCCGAACTCAGGCTCGGCGCTGCGCGTGAGACGGATATCGAAGCCTCCCACGGCTCAGAGCTTCAGCCGAGACCGCACGGACTCCCAAGTTACGGTCTCTTCCTCGTGGAGCCGGCGGAGGTGTTCCTTGATGAAAGACTCAGGCGGGACCTCGTCCATCATCTCGTTCAGGACCTCATCGAAAGTCGCCCCCCCGGTCTTGTAGCCCCGGAGGCGTCGCAGCGTTTCCCGTTTGACGCGGACGGTCGTTTGGGTCGATGCCATCAATGTACTCCATGGTGCGGCTTTGGGATGTTATTCATGGCCTCGGTTTCCCGGGGGCCCGAACTCGTCCCTCCCTCTCCCTCCACTCCGCCCGTGCCCGTCCGATCTCTCAAACGGGTAGAGGGGCCTCATCGCCTCCTCGGAGAGGGCGTCCAGGTCAAGCCTTAGACCTGCCAGTTCCGCTCGACCATAGTCGCGCAGAACGATTCCTCCGATGTTCACTCCCGCATTCAGCTGCCGGTCCATCCTCCAGTGGCAGCCCGGGCACTCGAACACCGGCCCCACCCTGCTTCGGGGTTGCTTTGCTTCCCCACATCTCGGGCAGGTGATCGACGTGCGGTACGGATTCGCCCAGTAGATGGGCACCCCGCGCTCCGCCGCCTTGTAGGCGATCTGCCGATGGAGCTCGCGTCGAGGCCAACTCGAGAGTCGGCGGCGAAGGCCACGGCTCCGAGGAGCTCCGCGCTGTCGGACGCGACTCGTTCTCCTCCGGGGCGTTCCCATCCGAGCGAGGTCCTCGAGGGCGATGGCAGCTTGGTGGAGCTCGGCGGTCTCGATCAGCCTCCGGGAGAGCACGTGGAGACGAGAACGGACCCGGTTCCGCTCCCTCCGCCCCTCGCGGCCGAGCAATCGCCGACCGACCCGTCGGTCCGTAGCCTTCTTCTCGGCTAGGTGACGACGCCGGGCGACGTGACGAGCCTGGATCGCTCGGACCTCGGGGAACGCGACCGTCGCGAGATGGTTCTCCCCGGGACTGACGGTGACCCCGTCGAGCGAGGATTCGTTCGTATCGAGCGCCAATAGGGAGGTCGGGCGGAACGGTTCCGGGGCGGAGAACTCCAGAAACAAGACCGCCCGATCGGGGGAAAGGTGGAGCTGTTTGATCCGAACCCCGACGGCACCGAGGGTCTCCCGATGATACTTCGCGACCTTCACCTGAAACGAGCACCAGAGCCCGTTGCGGAGCGACAGGCGAACCTTGCCGCTCTCGGCATCGAAATGGAAGGTGGTGCGGTCGGCCCGGACGAAGGGACGGCGAACGTAC
>JABCYU010000120.1 GCA_013290045.1 Methanobacteriota archaeon
CCAGTCCCCCGCCACCCCCGCTCTCGGCCTCATGCTCTCGCCGGATCAGCTCCTCCACATCGGAACGACGGATCCCGCTCGCCTCGCTCCGACTCGTTCCGGCTTCCAGATAGATCGCCAGCGAGGCGACGATCTCGGCGTGTCGGAGGCTGTCGGCGGCGATCTGACGGAAGATCGCTCGGGTCAGCTCGTCGCGCGCTTTCTGGGCCAGGTTCATGCAGGCGGTCACCGCGGCCTGCTCGGCCGCGACCCGACCGCGGAGCTGTCGAAGGGCCGCCCGATCGGCCCGTCCCGTGAGCACCGGGGTCCGGCCCGAAGGTCCCCCTCCGGTGACCTCGTCCACAACGGCCAGCGTCGTCTCGAGAACGATCCGCAGAGCGGGCTCTGTCCCCTTCGGGGTCTGGGAAAGCCGGGCCGCGGCCCTGCGAACGATGGCGGTCACCCGGGTTCGCCCACCGATCTCCTCGATGACGGCCTGACGACGTTTCCCGCCGAGGTACTGCGAGACCGCCGAAGGCGCGAGTCCCACGAGGCCCGCGGCGCGTCGGGTGGAGACTCCCAGGTTCTCCACGAGTTCGCGGGCCACGAGCGCCTGGATGATCGCCGTCCACCGAGCCCCGGAACGGGGAGAAGGAGCCATGGGGGAGCCGGAGACGACGAGAGACCATAGCGTTCACCACGTGAACATTGTCGACCGCAGAATCACAGACGCCTAGGCTAAATACACACGTCAAGGTGAGCATATCGGGGTGCAACGGGTGGCCGGACCGACCGAGTGGCAGACCCTCGGGCTCGGGGCGTTCGCGGGGTTCACGATCTTTTTCGGTCTGATCTACGGCCTCCGACGCCGTTCGTCGAAGTCGACCCGAGCGTTCCTCAGCGCCCTGGCGGCCGGGATCCTCCTGTTCCTGTTCTATGACGTCCTGAAGAACGCGAACGAGATCATCAACCCGCTGATCCCCGCCCACGGGGGAGCGAACGGATACGTGGCGCTCGGCTACGTCGTGGTACTCCTCCTCGGCTGGACCTTCGGATTCCTCTCGTTGGGCTGGTTCGAGCAGGCGTTCCACGCTCGGGTCGCTCGAAAGGAGGCGGCTGGGACCGGCCCGCCGGGCGACCGGCTCGCCGGGGTGGACCTCGACCCTCTGGCGATCTCGAGCCTGATCGCCGTCGGGATCGGGCTCCACAACTTCTCCGAGGGACTGGCGATCGGGACCGCGTACGCCGGGGGAGCGGTGGCGGCCGGAACGGTACTCGTCATCGGGTTCGCGGCCCACAACTCGACCGAAGGGTTCGGGATTCTCGGCCCCGGCCTCAGCGCCGGCCGAAGCTACTCCGTCCGGCGGCTCCTCGTCTTGGGGCTCATCGGTGGCGGGCCGACGGTGCTGGGAACGATGATCGGAAGCGTGTTCTATTCCAACCTGCTCTCCGTCGCGTTCTACGGACTGGCCGCGGGGGCGATCGTCTACGTCGTCCTCCAGATGATCCGGCCGATCATGGCGCGGGAGACGCGCACGTATGCGTGGTACGGCGTGGTGGTGGGCTTCATGCTCGGTTTCGCGACCGATGTGATCGTGACCTTCGGCGGCGCCTGAGCGACGGGGGTCCGGAGCGAGCCGGTCCGAAGCGGCCCGCCGGTGGATCGTCGGGGTGCGGGAAGAAGGCAATGCCAGAACGTTCGAATCCCTATCCCAACGGGCACGAAGCGCCCCGGGGGCCGAATGGATTGCCCCCAACCTACCGGTAGACGCGGGTCCGGTGGTCGACCCGCTCGACGAGGATGGTCCGTGTCGCCGGATCCAGCAGGGCGAGCAACCGGTAGTCGCCGATGCGGCGCTTGCGCTCGTCGGAACCGACCAGGGCAAGAAACGAGCGCCACGGGTCGGGGGCAGCGGCCTCGAGCTTCCGAACGACCCGACCAGCGACCGGAGGGTCAAGCCGTCCCAGGTCGCGCGCGGCGGTCTCGGACCAGAGGATCGACCAGGGCTTCAGAGGTTCAACCGGCGCTTCAACTCCTCGTGGCCGAAGGTGCGGCCGGCTCGGATGTCGAGGCGGGCGTTGAGCAGGCCGACCCGGAATGCGGCGCGGTAGGTCCCTTCCTCGTCCCCGGTCGGGACCAAATCGAGCAACTTGTTCAGGATCTCGTCGTACGTCTCGCGCGGGGATTGCTTCAGTCGCGCGAGGCGCTCCCGGGTGGCGGGCGAGAGCTGGATCGTGGTGATCATGTTCCGGCACGGCACATAGCGTGCATATAGCTTACCATGTGGACTTCCGGATGGAGTTCGGGTGCGGGGAGAGGGATTCGAACCCACGAACTCCTACGAGACCAGACCCTGAATCTGGCGCCTTTGGCCAAGCTTGGCAATCCCCGCAGGCCCGCTTTCGTATCGGGCGGCGGGGATAAGGTCTGCGAAGGAGCGGAGAGGGACGCGCGTCACGTCGCGGCCGCGCGGGCCAATCGGCGGTTCTTCTCGCCGTTGAGCACGTCCAGGGCGTCGTCGACGCTGGCCTTCTCGTGGACGATCGCTCGTAGCGCCTTCAACATCGCGACCGGGTGATCGGACTGCCAGATGTTCCGCCCCATGTCGATCCCCTTGGCGCCGAGCGAGATCGCGCTGTAGGCGAGTTCGAGCGCCTGGCGATCGTTCTCGAGCTTCGGGCCGCCGGCGACGACGAGGGGCACGGGACAGGCCTCGACGACCTTCTCGAAGCCGTCGCAGTAGTAGGTCTTGACGAGGTGGGCGCCGAGCTCGGCGGAGACCCGGCAGGCGAGGGAGAGGTAGCGCGCGTCGCGCTTCTCGAGCTCCTTGCCGACGGCGGTGATCGCCATCACGGGCATCCCGACCTCCTCGCCGTCCGACACCAGGTCGGCCAGCGAGGCCAGGGTCTGATGCTCGTGAGGGGATCCGACGAACACCGAGAGAGCGACGGCGCTGACGTTCAGGCGTAGGGCCTCGGCCATGGGCGTCGTGATCGTCTCGTCGGAGAGGTCTTCCTGGAGGATCGTGGCCCCCCCGCTGACGCGGAGGACGATGGGGGTCGGGCAGTCGGCCGGGACGCTGGTCCTCAGGATGCCGCGGGTGAGCGCGAGCGCGTCGGCGTACGGCGCGAGCGGCGCGATCGTGTTCCGGGCGTTCTCGAGCCGGCGCGTCGGGCCCATGAAGTAGCCGTGGTCGACGGCGAGCATGACGGTGTGCCCGGAGCCGGTCGGAAACATCCGGGAGATCCGGTTCTGAAGTCCCCAGCTCATCGGCGCCCCTCGGGGAGGACCTCGAGTTCCCCCAAGTTCTTATGGGTTGCCCGCGGCACGCTCGTCGGTCCGGGTGGAGACGGGCACGCGCCGCTCTTCCTTGACACGGTTGAGCACGACCTGGGTGTTGGTGCGCTCGACCTGCGGGTCCTGGAGCGCGTGCTTCACGAACCGGTCCAGGTCGCGGCGGTCGCGGAACCGACCGATCAGCAGGGCGTCGAAGTCGCCCGTGACATCGTAGATCGCGTAGGCGCGCGGATCGCGGGCGAGCCGCTCCTCGACCTCGCGAAGCTTCCCCTTCGATATCCGGATGCCGATCGTCGCGGTGAGGTCCCAACCGACGAGCTCGTCATCCAGGACCGGGATGTACCCCTTGATGATCCCCTCCTTCTCGAGCCGGTCGATGCGGTTGCTGACCGTCGTCGGGGAGATCTTCAACCGGTGGGCGAGCTCGCGGTGGCTGCGGCGCGCATCGATGTTGAGTTCCTGCAGGATCGCCCGGTCGAGGCCGTCGAGGCTGGACGTTCGTCTCATGTCAAATGAATGAACCAGCCGACAATAACGATTCCCGCCAACCGGTTGGACGTTCGGCCATTTTCTTCGGGGAGGGGTTGATGTAGTGAGACCCCGTCGGGAGCCGGGGGAAGCTATGGCACAGGCAGCGGGACGGGGGAGTTCGATGGACGGGGACGACCGGCTGGCGCAGGGGACCGAGGTGCTGGAGCAGGTGCGGACCCAGAAGCTGCGGTGGACCGAGCTGTTCTATACCGATCTCCTCGGCGGCTTCAACCACATCCACATCCCGTCGGACACGCTGGAGCCCGAGTCGTTCGTCTCGGGCGTCCCCAAGCTCGACGGCTCGTCCGTGCGCGGATTCCGCGAGATCTTTGAATCGGACATGATCCTGGTCCCGGACGCGTCCACGTTCGGCGTCGTCCCGTGGCAGGCCGAGCACGGAGGCACGGCCCGGTTCATCTGCGACATCCTGGTCGGCGCCAGCAAGGAGCCGTACTCTCACGACCCGCGCGGCATCGCCCGGCGGGCCGGTCAGGTCCTCGCGGAGCACGGGTTCGATCGTTCCTACTGGGGCCCCGAGGTCGAGTTCTTCGTCTTCGATGCCGTCCGGCTGCTGCCCTCGGCCCACGCCGTCCGAGACGCGTGGGGCGGGGCCGGCTACGCGATCGACAGCTCCGAGGCGCCGTGGCAGACCGACGACGGCCACGGGTCGATCCGGTTCAAGGAGGGGTACCACCGCGCCGCCCCCCACGACGCCCTCGAGGGGATGCGCAGCGAGATCTGCAACATCCTCGCCGACAGCTTCCACATCACCATGGACGCCCACCACCACGAGGTGGCCACGGCGGGACAGGGAGAGATCAACATCCGGTTCGACGACATGCTGCCGGCCGCGGATCACGTCCAGGACGTTCACTACGTCATCAAGAACGTCGCCCACCAGCACGGCAAGGTCGCGTCGTTCATGCCCAAGCCGGTCTTCGGCGACAACGGCATCGGCATGCACATGAACCAGTCGCTGTGGAGCGCGGGGCGCAACACGTTCTTCGACGCCAGCGACGCCTACGCCGAGGTCAGCCAGACGTGCCGCTACTACGTCGGCGGGCTGCTCGAACATTCGCGGGCCCTCTGCGCGATCACCAACCCGACGACGAACTCCTACCGACGCCTCGTTCCCGGGTACGAGGCGCCGGTGTTCATCGCCTGGAGCCGGTCGAACCGTTCGGCGAACGTGCGGATCCCGTTCTACCACCGGGGGCGCCCCGCGGCGAAGCGCATCGAATATCGCACGCCGGACTCCGCGGCGAACATCTACCTCACCGAGGCGGCGCTTGCCCTCGCGGGCCTGGACGGGATCCAGCGGAAGCTCGAGCCGCCGGCACCGGTCGACATGGACATCTACAAGCTCTCGCCGGCCCGGCGCAAGGAGCTCGGCGTCCGCGAGTTGCCGGGTTCGCTCGGGGAGGCGCTGGAGTGCCTTTCGTCGGACGACGGCTTCCTGAAGCCGGTGTTCGGGAGCTCCGTTCTCGACATCTGGCACGAGATGAAGCGCGAGGAACAGCTCCAGCTCAACCTGAGGCCCCACCCCTACGAGTTCTATCGGTACCTCGACGTCTAGGCGCGCCCGCGGCGGCCGCCGTCCCCCCCGACGGGGGGCAGCGGCCGCTACCTTGGGGGGGTGCTCGGACCCAGATGGTCCCGGAGGAACGGGAGCACGCGGGGGAGCGCGAGATCGCTCCGATAGAACGCCCCCAGATGCCCCTGGGAGGGAAGGAGCTCCATCCGCGCGTCAGGGAGCGCGGCGAGGGCGGCGGCGTTCTCGCCGTTCCGATGCTCTTTCTCCCCGGTGACGAGGAGGACCGGTATGTGGAAGGACGCTAGCAGGCTCCGCGGTCCGTTCCAGTCACGCCAGGCGATCCGTCGCAGGGCTCCCATCCGCGGATCCGTCTCCCGGACGTTCCGGTCGATCGCCTCCGGAAATCGGTCCCCTTCCTCCCGCATGTATCCGTCGACGTCCGCCCGGACCCCGCCGGTAGCGACGACTTCCGCGATGAACCTCTCTCGGTCCAGGATCGGCGGCAGTTCGGAG
>JABCYU010000121.1 GCA_013290045.1 Methanobacteriota archaeon
TCGACCTACCTCGCGGAGCTCCCCAGCCGCTGGAGGTTCGCCGCCGACCGATGCGGGAAGTGCGGCCACGTGACGTTCCCGGTGCGACGGTTCTGCCGGAGTTGCGGGGCCGTCGATCACCTGGAGCGCGTCGAGATGCCTCGCCGGGGGCTCGAAGTCCTCGCCGCCACCACGGTGGCGCCCGGAGCGCAGCCGACCGAGTTCGACCCCCAGGTGGAGCGACACGGTGCGTACGATGTCGTGATCGCCGCCCTCGCTCCCGAGGTCCGCGTGACCCTCCAGGTGACCGACGGTCTCCCCCGCACCGTCAAGATCGGGAGCCGAGTGGATACCCAGCTGCGCCGGATCTACGCGATGGAAGGCGAGTGGCGATACGGCCTCAAGGCCGTCGCAGCCCGTCCCCCCTGACCGCCGCCGACCCGGGAGGCCAAGGGACCGGTCGGGGGCCCGCCAACCTTTCGAGGACCGCAGGAGCTCCCGGGACCCGATGAGCAACCTCTGGGGCCTGTTGTCCGTGACCGTCCTCCTGGTGTTCGGGGTGGCGTTCACTTTCCTAATCCTCCGTGGAATGGCGCGAGGCCCCCGGGGCCGCGGTGAGGTCGACGACCGATGGCTTGCAGTGGCGAGGTGCTCGGCATGCTCAGCCGAATACGAGACCGAGTGGGTCCCGGGGATCAGCTTCAGCTCCGTCCGGATGGGTCTGGATCGCTACCAGAAGTGCCGCGCCTGCGGAGCGCTCGCGTGGGCCCATTTCGCGCGGTGGGCCCCGGCGGACCCGCTCCCGGGATCGTAGGGCGATCGGGGCGTACCGGGGGTCGCTACTTCGCCTTCGGTGGCTGCCAGGCGGATCCGAGCCACGACTCGTGGATCTGGCGCTCCAGCTCCGTGGCCGACGGCGCCGACTCGATGATCATCTTCTCCGGAGGGGCCTGGCCGAGCGTGACGGGCACGGTCCGCCACCAGCCCCGCCGGAAGAGCCCGAGCTCGACCTTGGCTCCGGGTCCCAGCCCCTTGAGCGTCCGGGGGAACCCCTCGAAGGAGACCTTGACGCGGTCCACGGCGACGATCTCGTCGCCGGGGGATACACCGGCTTGGTGCCCCGGGCCGCCGTCATAGACGACGGTCACGACCGGCCGATTGTCGACGTTCTTGAGCTCGGCCCCGAGGTAACCCGGCTCGCCGTCCGGATCCGGTTCCGGCCCCTTCTCCTTGGCGTGGAGGGTGAGACCGGCGTACCGTAGGAACGCCTCGAAGTCGATCTCCCGGGTCCCCGCGACGTAGTGGCCGAAGAACTCGGTCAGGTCGGTCCCGGTCACCGAGTTCATCACCGGCAGGAGCTCGTCCTCCCCGAGGCCCTTTCCGACCCGTCCGAACTCCGTCCAGAGGTGGCGCAGGACGGTGTCCAGGGAATGTCGGCCCTCCGTGCGATGCCGGATCTCGAGGTCGAGGCACAGGGAGACGAGATGGCCCTTGTTGTAGTACGAGACCGACTGGTTCGGCGTGTTCTCGTAGCGTTGATAGTAGTCGACCCACGTCTTGAGCGAGGCCTCCTCGAGGCTCTGGACGGCGCGCCCGGGGACCCGCCGGAGCTGAACGATCTCCTCCGCCACTTTTTCGAGGTAGCGCGACAC
The DNA here is from genome assembly GCA_013290045.1 of Methanobacteriota archaeon. Lineage (GTDB taxonomy): Archaea > Thermoplasmatota > Thermoplasmata > Lutacidiplasmatales > UBA184 > Lutacidiplasma. The sequence goes on from JABCYU010000121.1 coordinate 1,632, forward strand.
GCTGAACAGGCCGGACCGGCGCAGCACCAGGAGCGAAAAGTAGTCGGTCGTTCCCTCCATCCACCAGAGCAGTTTCGTGTAGTTCTCCTTCGTGTAATCGAACGGGCCGAGGACGTGCGGCCGGAGCCGCTTGACATTGTAGAGGTGGAAGTACTCATGGCTCGAGACCGAGAGGAACTTCTGGTAGGCGCTCTCGGGCCGGAACGTGTCGCGCCGGAACATGCCCACATTGGAGGTCGCGTGCTCGAGGGCGCCGTCGTAGGTGTCGCTGAGGTGGTAGAAGAAGGTGTACCGGGCGAGGGGGGAGTCGCCGAACAGGCGGATCGTCGTCTCCGCGATCTTCCCGAGGTCCTCCTGCAGCCGGTGGGGCTCGTAGTTCCCGCCTTCGCCGCAGATCACGATCCGGTGGGGGATCCCCCCGGCGACGATCGGGTAGACGACCGGGGTGCCGCAGTCGATGGGCGAGTCGACGAGCTCGTCGTAGCTCTCGGCGCGGAAGCGGGGCGGATGTCGGTCGACCTCCGTCAGTTCGGTGACCGCCTTCCAGCCGTCGGGGAGGGGGACCACCACTTCGCACGGTTCCTCCTTCCGCCCGTCGACGTACGGGAAGCAGAAGACCGGGCTCAGGAACAGGTGCTCGGGGGTGACGTCGAAGCCGTCGGTCGCGACGATGTGCCCGTAGACCTGGTAGTGGAAATCGACGGAAGAGGCGCCGTCGGTCCAGACCCGCCATCGACCGACCTCCACCGGGTCCACCCTGAGCTCCCGGTGCTCGCCGGCCACCGACGCCCGCACGGAGGTCACGCCGCGGGCCGTGGGCTGCAGGATGTAGGAGCCGGGGACCCACCTCGGCAGGACCACATCGAACGTCGGCGAGTCGAGCTCCCTCACCTCGAGGGTGAACTGGCCGGTGTGATCGGCCGGACGCTCGACGTGAACTCGGTAGGTCTGCCTCATGCCCGTGCCCGGCGGGTCGGAACGGCCCACCGGCCTTCCGACCCGGCGGCCCCCTTAACCTCTCGGGAGGGACCGGTCGTCGGCCGCTCGATCAGGCGAATCCGGGAGGGGCGTCGCGACGGTCGGCCCGCGGTTCGCCCCGCCGGTACGGTTCCGAGGCGATGCCCAGATGGGTCGCCAGCGTCCGGAACGTCTGGGTCATCTGGTCGATCGCCTGCGCCATCTGGCGCTGCTCCAGACGCATCGCGGCCAGGTCGGCCCGCAAGGCCTTGACTTCGGCCGTGAGATCGTCGCCCGAAAGGTTCGCCATGGGTTCCTCGATCGGCGTTACCCGGAGCCGGTACTTATCGGCCCGGCCGACGCCGGCGGGCGCTCAACGCTGGTTGGACGGGCCGAACGGACTGTCCGAGACTCCGCGATCCTGGAACGGGACCCAGCCGTGCTTCGCCGCGGAGAAATCGACTCGCGTCAGCTCGACGACGAACTCCTTCAGCATGTCCGACGCGGCGGGGGCCACGCGGAACGAGTAGACGTAGATCCCGAACCCCATGAACTCGGAGATCCGGCGCATCACCTCGGCCAGATCCTCGCGCGGGACGGTGACCCGGATCGTCGTCTCGCCGAGGAGCTGCGAGAACTCTTCGATGTCGAACGGCTTTTCGAGCGCGATGAGGCCGATCGGTTTCGTCCCAGCGGCGGCGGACGACGGCGACCCTTGGACGGGCGGAACCGGGGGCGGCATCGACGGCGTCGGGAGGGCGGCGGGAGGCGCGGCGGGCTTCGGGGGGATGGCCGCCCGGGGTGGTGGCCCCTTGGGGGCGAGCGCCGGGTCCTTGGGGGGATACCGATCGAGGACCGGGGAACCGTCTCGTCCCACGAATCGGGGGGCACGTGGCACCGGGGCCGGTTTCCCCTTAGCCGGGTTCCGGCGCTTTCGTGAGGGAGATTTGCGACTTGCCATCGGGCGGAACTCTCCGAAGCCCCCACCGCGTCGTCCGATATAGCCCCGCGTCTCGCACGCCGGATCTGGCCGTTTGTAGCGAATCGCGCCATGCGAAACCCCGTCACGGGCGACCTCTTTTGTCGCGCCCTGGACGACAGATGGGTTATGTAGGAAGGGGTTCGTGGCCAGCCTAAGGTCGACTGCGGTCGACCCGTAGGAAAGAGGAACAGCGATGCCGGCACGTGTAATGAAGGAGTTCCAGGCGCCCCGCGGGCTTCCGCGCAAGACCGCGTCGGTGTGCCCCGAGTGCATCAAGGTCATCCCGGCCGTCGTTCGAGAGAAGGACGGTCGCGTGATCATGGAGAAGACGTGCCGGGTGCACGGCTACTTCTGGGACATCATCTCGAACGACGTCGACTTCTACCTGCGGATGGAGGTCTACGCCCACGACGGCGTCGGCTACGAGAACCCGTACTACGACAAGTTCAAGGGTTGCCCGACGACGTGCGGGATGTGCAGCCACCACAAGTCGCACACCGGTCTCGCCCTGATGGACCTGACCAACCGCTGCAATCTGAAGTGCCCCGTCTGCTTCGCGAACGCCAACGCGGCCGGCTACGTCTACGAGCCGACCCGCGAGCAGATCCACTTCATGCTGAAGACGCTCCGCGAGCAGAAGCCCGTGGGCGCCGTCGCCGTCCAGTTCTCCGGCGGGGAGCCGACGCTCTCGCCGCTGTTCCTGGACGCGTGCAGCATGGCCCGCGACCTGGGCTTCAAGCAGATCCAGGTGGCCACGAACGGGATCCGGATGGCCAACGAGCCCGGTTTCGCCCAGGCGAGCCGGAACTCGGGGCTCCACACCCTCTACCTCCAGTTTGACGGTCTGGACGACGAGATCTACCGAAAGGTCCGGGGCGTCCCGCTCCTGAAGGTCAAGCAGAAGGCGATCCAGGCGGCGCGCGAGACGCACTCCTCTCAGGAGGAGCTCGCCATGGGCAAGCCGGACAAGCCGCTCTCCGTCGTGCTCGTCCCGACGCTCGTCGGCGGGTTCAACGAGAAGGAGATCTGGCCGACCGTCAAGTTCGCCATCGACAACATCGATGTCGTCCGGGGCGTCAACTTCCAGCCGGTCGCCCTCACCGCGCGGATCCCCGACAAGGACCGGTTCCAGATGCGATTCACCCAGTCGGACCTGGTGCGCATCCTCTGCACGGAGGGCCCGTTCGAGAAGTCGGACTTCTTCCCGGTGCCGTCGGTCGCCCCGATCTCCGAGCTCGTCTCGATCATCCACGGCGAGGAAAAGATGACGCTGACGACGCACCCCGGCTGCGGCTGCGCGACGTTCGCCTTCATCTCGGCGGACGGACAGAAGATCACGCCGCTTCCCCGGTTCATGGACGTCGACGGCTTCTTCGAGAACGTCGAGTCGATGATCGAGAAGTACCGTGACGCACGGTTCGCGAAGATCCGCTCGAAGGTCGCGGGGGCGAAGCTGCTCCTGGACGTCGCGAAGTACTTCGACTTCTCGAAGGCCCCCGAAGGGCTCAACGAGCGCAACTGCGTGAAGGTCATCGCCGCGATCTTCACCGAGGGGAACAAGGAGGCGCTCGCGAAGTTCACCTGGCGCACGATGTACCTGGGGAACATGCACTTCCAGGACGCCTACGACTACGATATCCAGCGCCTGATGCGCTGCGACATCCACTACTCGGTCCCCGACGGGCGGATCATCCCGTTCTGCTCGTACAACTCGGGCCCGATCTACCGGACGGAGGTCGAGAAGAAGTTCTCGATCCCGATCCCCGACTGGCAGAAGGCGAAGTCCCAGAGCGGGCTCCAGCTGAAGGCAATCGAGACGATGGGGGTCAACGGCGAGGTCGTCGTCGACGCCGAGTACTACAAGATCCGCGCGCTCAAGGGCGCGCCCGGGATGTCGAGCTAGGTCGGCGCGTCGCCGGCCGCCCCGGACCAACCCATTCCCCGCTTGACAGGCGGTCGTCCGAAACCGTCTAGGGCATTCTTGTCCTAGGGGCCAGATCCCCGCGGGGTGCATTCCGGCCCGATCGGACGAAGGGTCGGTCGAGCGGCCGACCGGAAGGATTCAACTCTGGGGACCGCTGAGGAACCGGCAGGTCCGTTCCGCGTGTCCGAACTCGTGGCCCCTGACGACGTTCCGAGTCCCCGAATCTCGGCGGCCCTCCGATCGCGGGCCGTCGATGGCCCCGAAACGGTCGTTGCCCTGTGGGATGAGATCTCTCGCGCTGGGACCCCCATGATCGAGCCGGACCCCTCGGACCCGGAGCGAGTCCTCGTGACGTTTCTA
>JABCYU010000122.1 GCA_013290045.1 Methanobacteriota archaeon
TCACCTTGGCCGTGGCGTGGCTCTCGGTGGCGACGGCGCGCTCCACCTGCTGGACCAGCTCCCGCACGAATCGATCGAGGCGCGGCCGATCCCCGTCGGTGATCGTCGCCGGGAGCATCCATCGCGCGTACGCCCCGCCGCTGTTCGGGTACAGTCGCAGCTCGATCTCCTTCGCCCCGTCCGGGACCGCCGGGTTCATCCTCGTGAGTCTGGCGCGGACGGTGCTCTCGGCGGGGTCGTTCGTGTCCGTCCGCTCCACGGAGTAGCCGGCCCCGGCCAGGAACTCGGCGAGGTACCCGGCGAACCGTTCGCGACCCATGCCGCGGACCCTTAGCCACTCGCCGTTGTCACCCATGGGCTCTCTTCAATCGCCGGTCGATGCTCTTCAGGAAGCCCAAGAGCATCCGGTACTCCGCCTCGCTGGGCGTCGACCGGCCCATGACCCGTCGGAACAGGAGCATAAGACCTCGCCGCTTGTGGGCCGGATAGCCGACCTGGCGGGCCAGCACGTCGATCCGCTCCAGGAACAGCTCTTTTTCTCCTCCGTGGAGCCGAAGCTCCTCGGGCTCCGGGGTGCTCTCCGGGTGGTCGATCCCCCGGCCCCGATGGACGGCGTAGAGGACGACGCTGACCGCATGCGAGAGGTTCAACGTCGGGAACTCGCGTCGAGCGGGGATGTGGACCAGCAGGTCGCACGCCGCGAGCTCCTCGCGGCCGAGGCCGTCGTCCTCCGGCCCGAAGACCACGGCGACGCGGCCCGCCATCGGGCGGAGCATCTCGCCGAGTCGTTCGGGCGCGACCCCGCGGCGTAGGTAGGTCCGGGCCCGCCCCGTCGTCAGGTCGGTCGTCCCGACGACGAGGTCCACCTCCGAGACCGCTTCGGCCAGCCCCTTGACGATCTTCGCCGTCTTCAGGAACGGTTGGCCGGCCATCGCGCGCCGGTACGCCTCGATCCCGAGCCGCGCCCGGGGCGCGACGAGCACGAGGCGATGGGCCCCGAAGTTCTTCGCGAGACGTGCGATGGCGCCGACGTTCCCGTCCTCCTTCGGCCGGACGAGGACCACGTCGACCTCGACGCTCACCCGGCGGTCCCCTCCGCGAACAGGCGCTCGATGAGCCAGTCCGGATCGAACGGCCGGAGGTCGCCGTAGCCCTGGCCGGTTCCGACGAACAGGATCGGCTTCTTCGTGACGAACGTCGCGGAGAGCGCCGCCCCGCCCTTCGCGTCGGCGTCGAGCTTCGTCAGGATCAGCCCGTCGACACCGAGCATCTTCTTGAACATCCGGGCCTGTTCCGTGACGTCGTTCCCGCTGAGCGCGTCCCCGACGAACAGGGTCAGCTGCGGCTGGACGACCCGGCGGATCTTCTGCGCCTCGGCGATGAGGTTCTCGTTGGTATGCTGGCGGCCGGCGGTGTCGACGAGGACGACGTCGAGCTTCTTCGCCCTCGCATGCTCCACGGCGTCGTACGCGACCGCCGCCGGGTCGCTCCCCTCCTGCTGCCGGATCACCCGGATACCGAGTCGCTCGCCGTGGACCAAGAGCTGTTCGATCGCCCCCGCCCGGAACGTGTCGCCCGCCGCGATGACGACGTGGATCCCCTGGTCGCGCATCCACCCGGCCAGCTTCGCGATCGTCGTCGTCTTGCCGGTCCCGTTGACCCCCACGAACAGGATGATGTACGGTTTCGGCTGGTGAGCCCGGATCGTGGCGGCGAGGTCGATACCGGGCCGATCGAGGATCGAATGGACGGAGGCTTGGAGCGCCCGTTGCACCGCCGCCTCGACGTCGGCGCCCCACTTCAGGCGGCGTCCGGCGAGCTCCTTCTTCAGGTCCTCACGGACCTTCTCGATGACGGGGACGGCTACGTCGGATTGAAGGAGGACGATCTCGAGCTCGTCCAGTACCTCGTCGAGCTTGGCCTCCTCGAGCCGGCTTCCGAAGACCCCCTCGGTGAACGCCGGATCCGAGACGGCGCCCGGGGAGCTCGGCGGCCGAGGGGTGGGGGGGGCCTCCGAGGCACCGCCGCTCCGCCTCAGGCGGGCCCTAATCGCCGCCCACATCGTCCGGGGAATCCCCTTCTCCCGGCGCGCCGCGGGTGATCGCGTCGAGACGCTGCGTCAGCATCTGGATCCGGTCCTCGAGCTGCCGGATCTGCCCCTCGAGGTCCTGCGACGCCTGTTCGATCTTCTGGAGGCGCTGCGCGAGAATCTCGCTGACCTTCGGGCGCTCGAGCTCGACGATGACCCCCGCTCCGAGGCCGAGGAACACCTTCTCGTCCTTCTTCGCGGTCCCGCGAAGGAAGGCGTCGCCCCCGACGGGGACCAAGAGCTCGCTACCGGCCTCGGTCCGGTCCAGCCCCTCGAGCGTTTCGCGAGCGCGGATGTGATCTCCTCGGGAGGAGACCAAGTACTGGTACTGCTGGACCATCGCGTTCAACTGGCCCCGGTAGGCGTCGAGGCGGACCAGGTCCTGCTGTACCTGCTCCTCGGTGATCGGCTGCGGAGCGGCGCTCATGCTCACGCCTCGGCGACCGTGTCGATGCGGATCCGGCCCCGTTTCACCCGGTGGCACCCGCCGATCTGGGAGAAGGTCCACTCCCGCGCCCGGTCGGCGTCGGCGGCCTCGCAGGTCTTGCTGAAGCTTTGCCAGTAGTTCCGGCGCGCCCAGAAGGCGCCCGTCACGGTCCATGCTCCCAAAGGATTCCTCTTGTTCGACGCGCTCACCAGTGGAAGGGAGATAACCCTTACCGGCGGATGACGCTCGGCTCCCGAGGCGCACACCCCCGCGACATGCCGGGACGACACGCGGGGCGCGCCGTTCCCAATTGGTCGTGGGTGGGCGCTCCGGGACCCCCTCGAACCAGCCGACCGTCCGGCCCTGAAACGACCCTACGGAGCGGACCCGTCGCCGGCCGGAACCTCCGATGGCGGCTTCCGCCGTTCTCGGTCCTGGCGCTCGAACCGCTCCCGTTCCTCGAACCATCTCCGCTGGCGCTGTTCGAGCCCCGCCCGCGAGTGCGCAAGATCCTCGCGCATGGGTTTGGGGGCATCCGGGCTCTCGACCGACGGGGGATCGGGCTCTCTCGGTCGCCCATCGTCCGGAGACGTCAGCTCGTCCAGGGAGTGGACCTTTCCCCGTTTCGCCGTCATGAACCCAGGGCCGAGATCGCCCTCCAGCGTCCCTCGACCTCGGCGTCGGTCAGGCCGACCGTGGGGGAGAAAACGACGCGATCGGCCCACCGCTCGCGCGCGGCCGGATAGTCGTCGATCGTCAGGGGGAGCACGATCCCGTCGACCTTCGGGTCGGAGCCGAGCCGTAGGAGGGGATCCTGGGAGGACTCCCCGATGGCGGGCGTCGTCACCGCGAGCTTCGTGTCAAAACGGGCCAGGACCTCGCGGGCCAGCGCCTCGCCGCGACCTTCGGCGACGAGAGCGCATCGGCACCCGCGCTTCATCATCAGATAGGCACCGAGGGCCCCGCGCTCTCCGTCCACCAGCGCGACCAGGTGGCCCGCCACCCCGAGGGGGAGTCCTCCGGGGCCGGGGCGCCGGTCGAGATACAGGTACGTGCGGGGCCCCCGGACCTCGACGAACAGTTCGACGGCCGGGTGGTCGAGATCGACCTGGAGGTTGCGGTCGGGCCACCGGTCGAAGATCGCCGAACCGAGGTCGCGGGCGAGCTCCTGGCTGGTGAACGGATGCTGGCCCGTACGGCGGGCGCGAACGGCGAACCGGGATCCGGCGAGGAGCACCGGATCCGCGAGGACCAGCAGGGCCGCGGCGATGGCCGGCGGATCCGTCGGAGTCTCGTGGACGGTGCTGACCGAGGTGACCCCGAAGACCCGCTGGAGGATTTTGCCGGCCCGGTCCGCGTCGTCCGCTTCGACGTAGAGGTGACCGTGGTCGGAGCGTAACCGGCAGCTCTCGCCGGCGCGGAGGAACGCCTCGACGATATTGCGCTGGAGCGTATGCTCGAACTCGCGGCGAACGGGGGGAGACTTGAGGGCGAGCTCCCCGTACCGGACGAGTATCTGAGCGCCCACGGGAAATCGCCAAGGCGGCGGGCGCCACTTGAGGGTTTCCGAGGGCGCGGGGGCGGCGCCCGGGAAGGATCCCACCGGGCCGGTGCGCGCGCTCGATGTCGCAGATACCGTTAAGTCGGCACCCCCGCCTTCGTGCCTCCGCCGGGGAGGATCGTGCCGGGCGACGTCTCGAGCGGGACGGGGCCGGAGTTCGATCCCTGGGTCCCCGTCGTCGATACGCTGGTCGAACGGCTCGGCGCCGCGCTCCGCTCCCGCGGGATCGCCTGGGATCCTACGACGGTCCGGGCCGCCGTCGACGAGCAAGGGTCGGAGTATGCCGATCTCGCCGTCCCCCTCCACCGGATCGCGGCCCAGCTCAAGCGACCTCCGGCGAGCCTCGCGACGGAGCTCGCCGAGGAGATCGGCGTGGTACCCGGTCTTCGCGGCGCCGTCGGCGCTGGCCCGTACCTCAATCTGAGCGCCGAACCGGCGTGGCTCGTGGGAACCACCCTAGGGATGATCGCGGCGCGGGGGCCGGAGTTCGGCCACGCTCCCCCGAACCCGACTCCGGTGTGCGTCGAGCACACCAGCGCGAACCCGACCGGACCGTTCCACATCGGACGGGTTCGCAACGGCATCATCGGCGACACCTACGCCCGGGTGCTCCGCGCCTCCGGTGCCCCGGTCACCACCCAGTACTACGTCGACGACGTCGGTCGGCAGGCGGCGATGATCACCTGGATCTGGTCGAAGCCCCGCTCGGAATGGCCAGAGGAAATCCGGTCGACCGTGCCAGAGCCCCCGGCCGATGGCGAGAAGCCCGACCTCCGACTGGGTCGCCCGTACCCGGCGGTGTCGGCCTACCTCAAGGAGCACCCGGAGTCGAGAGAGGAGCTCGCCGGCCTGGTCGGCCGGCTGGAACGGGGCGAGGGAGGGGCGGACCACCGGCGGTTCGCGGAGGAGATCCTCGGGGGGATGAAGGAGTCGCTCGCTCGGATCGGGATCCGATTCGACGAGTTCGTCTGGGAGTCGGATTTCATCCGCAACGGGGCGGTCCAAGGCGTGGTCGATCGCCTGAGGGGTGCCCCGCACGCCGTGAGGGAGGAGAACGGCGCATGGGCGATCGATGCCGCGACCTACGGGCTCCCGAAGGAGACCGCTCATGTCATCGTGACCCGGGCCGATGGTACGACGCTCTACCCGACCCGCGACGTCGCCTACCACCTCAGCAAGTTCGCGCGGTTCCCGAGAGCGATCGACGTCCTCGGCCAGGACCACCACCTCCATGCCCGCACGCTCGAGGTGCTTCTCGCCGAGATCGGCGAGCCCCGCCGGCCCGAGTTCGTCATCTACCAGGACATCACCGTCCCGGACGGCGGGCGGATGTCCACCCGCAAAGGCTCCGCGGTCTACCTCGACGCGCTGCTCGACGAAGCCATCGATCGCGCCCGCCACGAGGTCCGCTCGCGCCGGGACGATCTCGGGGTCGAAGAGACCGAGTCGATCGCAACGAAGGTCGGTTGCGGGGCCGTACGATACCACATCCTCCGCGTCGCTCCGGAGAAGACCGTCGCGTTCCGGTGGGAGGACGCGCTCTCGTTCGAGGGGCGCAGCGGCCCGTTCCTCCAGTACGCGTACTCGCGGGCGTCGAGCATCCTACGAAAAGCGGAGCGGATCGAGCCGCCGTACCCGTTCGACCCGGCGCGGATCGGGTTGCCCGAGGAGCTCGCCCTCGTGCGGGTCCTCTCGAAGCTCCCGTCGACGGTCCGCTATGTCGCTCGGACGGGCC
>JABCYU010000123.1 GCA_013290045.1 Methanobacteriota archaeon
ATTGGCGAACTGCTTGAACCCCAGAGAGAGTCCCTGAGCCGCCCGCCGGACCCACGGGGTGCTGGCGACCATCCCCAGCGTTAGGACGAGCAGGGCCGGGAAGTCGTTGTAGCCGTTCGCGGCGGCGAGCGCGACGAACGGGTTCCCGAGAGCGAGGAGCGCCGGGCCCCGGTCCCGGAGGAGGTAGACCAATCCGGCCCAGGCCAGCAGGGCGGTCACGGAGTACGGCAGGAACGGGATCTGGGCGAACGTCAGCAGCGGGAGATAGACGTAGTAGGTGTCGGAGAGATGCGACGTACACGACACGAGTCCCTGAGCGGTGGGGCCGGCACAGAGGGTGAACCGGAAGATCAGCGGCGTGGAGTAGAGGTTCTGGCCGGAGAGGACCAGGCCGGCGTAGCGCGGCGTCGTGATCCCCTCGAACGTCTGACCGTTGAAGATCCCGGTCACGGCCACGAACACGCCCAGGATCCCGGCCGCGACGCAGAGGGCCCGGGCCTCGTCGGTCCCGACGAGGCCCAGACGCCGGGCGACGTAGGGGATGCTCAACGCTGCGGATCCGGCGAGGACGGTCCAGAGGTCCGTCAGCCGCGCTTGGGTGAGGTAGTCGACAGGCCCCAGCGCGATGAACGGCCCGGCGCTCCACAGCAGAAGAGCCGCCCACCGCAGCGCCCGGTTCATCCCGAGCGCTCGGCCGGGCTCCGGGGGCACGGGAACCGCCACCCTACGGCGATCCGCTCGCCACGCCTTCCTCGGGGAAGTCGCCGAGCGCCCGCTGCCCGGCCTCGCGAGCCGCCGCTGCGAGGTCGAGCGGTGGAAGGTTCAGCACCTCCCGGACGATCTGGGCAGCGCCGGGCCCGAATCCCATGAAGTGGTTGTTCATGATCGCGTAGACGTCCGTGTCCGCGTCGACCCGGGCCTCGATCCGACTGCGCATCTCCTCGACCTGGGGTCGATAGTCGCGTTGGATGCGGTCGAACTTCGTGAGCGCCCGATCGCCGATGAACCTCACGTAGACGAACGGGCCGGTCCGCTCCGGCGGAACATGGACGAACGGCACCACGCTCCAGACCAGGACGGCCTGGCGATCGCGGAGCAAACGGAACGTCTCCGGGTCCCACCAGGAACCGTGCCGGAGCTCGACGGCGAGAGCGTACTCCGTCGGCACGCGCGCCAACAGGTCGACCAGCCGGTCCCACCCCTTCTCGCGGGAGAACGAAGGCGGGAACTGGGCGACGATCGGTCCGAGCTTCCCGGCAGAGCGGATCGGTTCGATGTTCGCGAGGAACTCGGAAAGCGACTCCGCCGGGTTCCCGCCCGACTTCGCGTGGGTGACGTCCTGGGGGATCTTCAGGGCGAAGCGGAAGCTGGGCGGGGTCGAGGTCGCCCAGCGCCGCGCGAGGAACGGGCTCGGCGCCCGATAGAAACTCGAGTCCACCTCGGTAACGTCGAACACCCGGGCGTACCGGGCGAGATACTCCCCCGGGGCGGCCCCCGTCGGATAGAAGACGCCCTTCCAGTCGTCGTACGCGCAAGCGGCGGTCCCGACGTGGTAACGGGGCATGCGGGCCGATGGGGGTGGGTGGATTGAGCGTTTCGACGGCCCGGGCTCGGGACCAGTGCGACGATAGGGAGATATCGGCGGCCTCCGCTCTCCCCCCGATGGCCGACGACGGGGCACCGCAGCTCCGGCGCCTCCTCGATGCGGCGGGCTATCGACTGGACGATCGCCCCGCCGGACTTCGGGCGGTGCGCTCCCGCGACCACCGCGCGGTGTTCGTTGTCGACGGGGTGCGATCCCCCGTCGACGTGGAGCGCGAGTTTCCCTCCGATGCGGTGCGGCGCACCCTCGTCTACGCGGAGGACCCGGGACCGATCGCGCGGCAGCTCGCGGCGGAGCGCGGGATCGAGGTGCTGGACCCGGGATCCCTCGGGCCCGGCCTCGGCGAGCTGTTGCTCGCGCCGGCGGCCGCCGGTTCCGAGTCCAACCCCCCTCCTTCCCCCGGGCTCACCCCTCCGGGAGCGATGTTCCCCGAGGGAGAACGGACGATCCGACCGCGGCTGGGACCGGCAGACGCACGACGACTCGCCGGGGTCGACGGCCTTCGCGCCATCTTGCGCCTCGTCCCGTTCTACGTGGTCCCATACCGGGTCCGCCCGGCGTCCGCGCACGGGGGGATGGGACGTCCGAGCGACCACCTCGCCGCGGTCAACGCCATCTCCGGCCGGGTCGAGTTCTGGGAACCCGGCGAGCGGGAGCTGGTCGCCGACGCCCGAGTGGGAGAGCCTCGGATGGCGCCGATCCTGGACGAGGCCGAGGCCCTCGGGCTCGCCGGCCCGGCCCTCCGACGGCTCCATACCGTGAGCGTCGACCACCTAGAGCAGCACGGCGGGGCGCTCGTGATCGAGCGTCGGAAGGTCCCTCCAGGGCCGGACGACCTGGCGATCGGCCCACCGGTGCTGGTGCATGTCCCCTACTGGTACGTGGAGGGCCGCGACGGGCGAATGGTCATCGACGCCGTGAGCGGCGCGACCGCCCTTCCGGAGGAGCCCGAGCTCGCCGCCGATCCGTAGCCAAGACGGTCAAATACGGCGCATCGGTTTGGGGCGCCGTGCTCCTCGAACAGTACTGCATCGGCCCGTACCAGAACTTCACCTACCTCGTCGCGGAGGCCGACGGGGGCGAGGGGGTCGTGATCGACCCGTCGTACGGGATCGACCCGGTCCTCGCGGCCATCGACCGCCACTCCGTGCGCGTGAGGTTCATCCTCAACACCCACCGGCACCCGGATCACATCGCCGGCAACCAGGAGGTCCGGGAACGGACCGGTGCGAAGGTGGTCGCCCACCGATCGGCACCGATCGGACAGGACCTCTCCGTCGACGACGGCGAGCAGTTCTCCGCGGGCCGGATCCGTTTCGAGGTCGCCCACACCCCCGGGCACACCCCGGACAGCGTTCTCTATCTCTTCGAGGGCCAGGTAGCGACCGGCGACACCCTGTTCGTGGGGGAGTGCGGTCGGACCGACCTCCCCGAGGGGAGCCCGGAGCAGATGTATGACTCGCTGCTGCGACGCGTCGTGGCCCTCGACGATGCGTTGGTCGTGCTCCCCGGCCACGACTACGGGGTCACCCCGACCTCCACGATCGGTCGCGAGAAGAAGGAGAACTACACCCTCCAACCGCGGACGAAGGAGCAGTTCCTCCGCTTCCTCCGGGAGTGAACGGAGCCTTCGATGCCCCTTCCACCTCCGGAGAGCCGAGCCCTCCAGGTCGCCGGCGCTCGCCGGCGAGAGCCCGGCCGTCCGACCCGGGCCGAAGTGATTTCGACCCTGCGCTCGGCCGGTGCCGCTTCGGAGGGGTTGTTGGCCCTGTTCGACGCCCGGTCGATCGCCGGGGAGCGACACCTCCTCTCGGCCTGGGCCCATCTGGGACGCGCCCGAGCCCGCGGGGAGAGCCGTCTACGGGACCGCAACGCGGAGTTCGCGCTGTTCGTCGCGGGAGATGACCAGCTGCCCCGCGCCCTAGAGAAGGTCGGGATCACCGACACGACGGAGCAGTTCGTGGTGGTCGCCGAGCGGCCCCGGGTCCTGTCGGAAACGGTCGCGGCGTTCCAGCTCGTCGAGGACACGACGGCGTACCCTCGGCCGGTCGACGAGGCGCTCCTCGAGCGGCTGGGGATCACCGCCCCCGACCGCAGCGCGGTGCCGCCCGGCGGGTGGGAAGGCCTGGTCCTGGAGCGCGTCGCCTTCATCGAGCTCACGGCCCCCCACTCACCGGCGAAGCCGACGGCAAAGCATTAGTCGGGGGAGACGGTCGGACGCGCCGGACCGGCGGCCGATTGCAGGTGTAATCTAGCGGTAGGATATCAGCCTTCCAAGCTGATCACCCGGGTTCGAAACGGCGCGAGGCGATCGCCTCCGCCCCGAACGTCCCGGCGCCTGCACTCCGCCCGGCCGCCGCCGGTTCGCCCGCCGCGACAGGATTATGGCCGCGGCCCCTGCTCCCCGGTCCGAGTGGCCGTGCTGAGGTAGCCTAGCCTGGAAAGGCGCCAGCCTTGAAAGCTGGTGGCGTTCTCGCCTCGGGAGTTCAAATCTCCCCCTCAGCGCCCGTAACCGCGGGCCGCGGCACTGGACGACCCGGCGGTCCGGGAGGCGGGGGTCCACCCGTTCCGCGAAGAACTAAAGGCGAAGAGCCGCTCGCATCCCTCTCGATGAGCGACGCCGGCGCCTCCACCCCCCTCATGGAACAGTACGAGGGGGTGAAGGCGCGCTATCCGGGACACCTGGTTCTGTTCCGCGTCGGCGACTTCTACGAGACGTTCGGCGACGATGCGCGGCTTCTGTCGCGCGAGCTCGAGGTGGTTCTCACCGCGCGATCGGCCGACAAGGGAGGCGAACGGATGCCGATGGCCGGCGTCCCGCACCATGCGGTGGAGTCGTACCTCGGCCGTCTCGTCCGAAAGGGGTACAAGGTCGCCCTCTGCGATCAGGTCGAGGACGCCCGGTTCGCCAAGGGGCTCGTCCGCCGGGAGGTGACCCGCGTCGTCACGCCGGGCACCGTCGTCGAGGATCGGATCCTCGACGGACCGGGCCACAACTTCCTCGCGGCGGTCAGCCTGCCGGCGTCCGGACCCGCCACGGTCGCCGCGGTCGATGTCACGACCGGCGAGTGGTTCCGGGACGTGGGCACCGAACCGGGCCCGGAGGGAGTTCTCTCCGTCCTCGCCGCGTTCGCGCCGCGGGAGGTGCTGCTCGACCCGTCGATCGCCGACGGGGTGAGGGCGACTCTGGAGTCCCAGCTCCGCCGAGAGTTCCTCCGCGTCCGCCTCGAGGCGGCGCCGCCGGCCCTGGAGCTCGCCGAGCTCCCGCCGGGACTCCAGGGGCCCGAGGTCACCGAGATCGAACGTCTCCTCGCCGCCTACCTGCGCGCCACGCAACCCCGACTGCTGCCGTTCCTCGAACCGGTCGACCGTGTGCCGGGGCGCTATCGGCTGCGCCTCGACTCGAAGACCCTCCGACACCTCGAGATCTCGCGCCCGATGAATCCGGACGACCCGGCGGGAATGACGCTGCTGAAGGCGTTCGGGGAGACGACGACGGCGACCGGCCACCGGACGCTGGATTTCTGGCTGAAGAACCCGCTCGCGGACCCGGTGCGGATCGCCGAGCGTCAGGACCGGGTCGAGGCGCTCCTCCAGCGGGGGGCGGAGCTCGCCGTCCTTAGGGCCGAGCTGTCCCGCATCGCCGATCTCTCCCGCATCGGGGCGCGTCTCGCGAGCCGCCGCCTGCGCCCCCACGAGCTGGGGGCCGTGCGCGACAGCCTCGCGGCCGTCGGCCGCGCCCGGGATTGGCTTCGGGGGGCGCCCTCCGCCCCGTTGGCGGATCTGACCGCCCAACTCGACCCGCTTCCGGCACTCCAGGCTCTCCTGAACTCCGCGCTCCCCGACGCCCTCTCCGCCACCCCGAGCGTCGGCGAATGGCTGCGGTCGGGGTACAGCGCCGAGCTCGACGCTCTCGTGGCGGTCGAACGCTCCGGGGTCGGCGAACTCGAGCGGCTCGAGGTGGAGGAGCAGCGCTCGAGCGGGATCCGCACCCTCAAGGTCGGCTACAACCAGGTGTTCGGCTACTATTTCGAGATCTC
>JABCYU010000124.1 GCA_013290045.1 Methanobacteriota archaeon
GATCCGGGCGGAATCCGACGCGATCCTCGTCGGCGTCGGGACCGTGATCCTCGATGACCCGTCCCTGCGGGTCCACTCCGAGCTGATCGGCGGCCAGGTCGTCCGGGCGCCGTTGAGGGTCGTGCTCGACAGCCGGGGGAGGACGCCTCCGAACGCCCGATTGCTCGACGGGAGCGCTCCGACGCTGGTGGCGACCGCCACCGGCGCTTCCGTCCAGCTGCCGCCGGGGGTCGAGCGGTTCGCGGCGGGGAGCGACCGGGTTGACCTGCCGCTTCTCCTCGAGCACTTGAAGACCCGGGGGGTCCGGCATCTGATGGTCGAGGGGGGCTCGACGGTGCTCGCGTCGTTCCTTTCCGCGGGCCTGTTCGACGTGCTCACGGTCTACGTCGCGCCGATCGTGATCGGCGAGGGAGACGCTCCGGCGATGGTGGGCGGTCCCGCGGCGGTCGGTCCCCGGCAGGTCGTGGCGCTCGAGCGCACCGCGGTGGAAACGCTGGACGACGGGATTCTCCTCTCGTTCCGACCCCGAGCCTCGGCCGGCTGAACTTCCGGTCGCGGCGAGTTCGACCGCAAAGTTAAGTGGGTCGCCGGCTCGTCGCGGCTCCGGGGCCCCTCGGGTGAAGCTCGTCCACTTCCTGCTCGCCGACCAGTTCCATTTCGGCATGGTGACGGACCAGAACGAGTACATCGATCTCGATACCGCCTGTCGGGACTATTTCGGCGTGAACCCGATCAAGGGCGCCGACCCGAGCCGCTTCCGAGACATGCGGGCGTTCTTCCAGGGCGGCGCCGACTCCGTCGCCATCACCCGAAAGATCGTCGAGTACATCGACCGGCGGCGGAAGATGGGCTGGACCCCGAGGGCCGCCACCGGGGCGCGCTTCCTGTTCAAGCCGGAGGAGGGGATCCGCCTGCTCGCCCCGGTCATCAACGGGGCGAAGATCTACTGCCTCGCGTCCAACAGCCGCTCCCACCTGACCGAGCAGGGCAAACCGCTTCCGACCCAGCCGTACGCGTTCACCCGGTTCTTCAACTCCCTCGTCGGCCCCAGCGAGCCGTTGATCCTCCACGGCGCGGGGACGTTCCCGGATGTCGA
This sequence comes from Methanobacteriota archaeon, assembly GCA_013290045.1. Taxonomy (GTDB): domain Archaea; phylum Thermoplasmatota; class Thermoplasmata; order Lutacidiplasmatales; family UBA184; genus Lutacidiplasma. The sequence goes on from JABCYU010000124.1 coordinate 1,097, forward strand.
GCTCGAGCTCGCCGTCGTCATCGGACAACGGGCCAAGCACGTTTCGGCGGCGCGGGCGATGGAGGCGGTCGCCGGCTACACGATCGCGCTCGACATGGGCTATCGCGACCTTCAGTACCCGAGCGACGGTCCGGTGGATTGGGTCATGGGCAAGGGGTTCGACGCGACGATGGCGGTCGGTCCTTGGGTCGTCCCGAAGGAGGAGGTCGGCGAGGTCTACCCGCTCAAGATGGAGCTCAAGGTCGCCGGGACGGTCCGACAGCACGGCGACACCACCGACTACCTGTTCCGGATCCCCCAGGTGATCGAGCACCTCACGAAGGGCATCACCCTGGAGCCGGGCGACGTCATCTCCCTCGGCACGCTCGGCGGCGTGTCGGGGTTCGAGTTCGGGAACGAGACGCGCCGGCTCAAGCCCGGTGACTCGATCGAGGGCGCGATCGAGAAGATCGGCCGGATCGTGGTCCCGGTCAAGGCGGAAGCGCCCCCTCCCCCCGAAGCACCACGAACAGCGCCACCGGCGTAGGCAGGTCGAGCCGGTCGCCGACCGATCCCGTCGCGCTTGTGGCGAACGGGTAGTCGACCGGTCCGGCGAGCTCGACCGTACAACTTTCGCCGGACGGGACGGGCACCACGGCGTCCACCAGCGGTCGGAACCGGTCGAGGGCCCCGCGCGCCAGCGGGGTCACCCGGAAGCCGGTGCCTCCGTGCAACGAGCCCGGAAGGCGGATCAACCGGTTGATATCGGTCGTCACCGGAGCGTCCGTCTCCCCTTGGACCTCGACGGCGGCCTGCCGGAGGACCACGTCGAAGAACTCCGGCGGGACGTCTCGATGGAACACCTCCAAGGAGAGCGACTCGCGGATCTGCCGGCCCCTGCCGTCCTCGACGAGCAGCTTGGCGAGGGACCGGGCCTTCCCTTTCGATAATCCACGCCGCTCGAGCTCACTGCGGGTCGCTTCGACCCCCTGCTCTTCCCAGCGGGTTAGGACGGAGAGAACGGCCCGCGTGGTGCGACCGCGCCATCCCGGGGTATCCGGCGGGACCAGTCGCCGGTACGATCGCACCTGGGGCGTTCGGGACCCGGATTCGCCGGCATCGGGATCTCGGCCTCCACTCGCGATCCCTCCGTCCTCCCGGCTCTGGCGGATGGCGAGGGTGGGGTCGAACCCGGTTCCCTGGATGTAGTCCACCAGCTCGCGCCGCTCGGGGCTGGTCAACGGCCGGTACGTCGGGTCGTGGACGTGGATGTGGTAGCCCCGCCCGCCGGAGAAGACGAGCGACATCTCCGACGGGTCGATGCCAAAGTCGCCGACCAGGAACTCGTCGTAGAGGCGGGCGACCCGCTCCTTGACGAGCTCGAGCTGCTCCGCGTACGGGAGTCCGTCGGCTCCCCGAAGGTGGTCGGCGTCGAGGTCGAAGATCAGATCGGCGCCGAGCCAGGACTTCCCATCCATCTTCGGATGGTCCGGGTTCTCGTAGTAGGCCGACGAGTAGTACGCGTGGCGCGGCACCTCGGAACGGAGAAAGCCCTGCAACTCCTCTGGCGAGGAGAGGGCCATGTGTCGGCGCATCATCGTCTCCGCGGTGAACGGGAACGAGGCGATCTCCCGCCGGGCGAGCTTCGACGGCGGATCGACGCGGGCGATCGCGTAGTAGCGGGCGAACTGCTGGCGTGCCCACGCGAGCGACTTCGGGTCCAGCGAGGCGATCTTCCCCACCGGCTACTCCCCTTCCGGGATCTCCGCCGTACCCATCGCCGCGGCCAGGGCCGCGTCGTCCCGTAGGCGCGCCAGCATATGGAACACGACCGAGTGCTCGCTCCCCCTCAGGAGCATCTCGACGGCTCGGGTCGCGCGTTCGAGCTGTTTCTCCTGGCCGATGAGCGCCACCGTGTTCCCGTAGATGCTCATGGAGCATCCGGAGAGCTCCTCGATCCGGCTCCGTGCCTTCCCGTTCTGGCCGATCAAGCGGGACCGGACCCGCCACATCTGGCCCTTCTGCCGCCGACCGGTGACGCGTTTGATGTCGATGACCCCGAGAAACGTGTCCGGCTTCATCAGGCGGGCCGCCCGCTCCGGGGAGAAGCCTCGGGCGATCGCCAGCACCATATCCCGGGCCTGCAGGACCCCGAGCGGATCGCTCTCGTCGGGGGACGTCACCGAGACCCCCCCGTCCGACGGGTCGATCACCAGGTGCGTTTTCGTGCGCTGCTCGACGTCGTGCTTCGTCTTGCCCCCCGGGCCGATGAGCACCCCGACCCGGTCCTCGGGGATGCGGACGAACAACGTCGGCATGGGTTCACCCGGCGACCGGGACGGCGTCGACGGCCGCCTGGAGTCGCTCCGGCGAGGTATCGACGCCGAGCTTCTGAAGATACCGGGCGAAGTGGGTGATGTCTCGAACCAGCAGCGCCCGGGCCTGGGGGTGTTCGATGGGGACCGCCTGCGCCACGTCGATCAGGATCGGGCGTCCTTCGTGATAGAGGACATTGTACGGCGAGAGGTCGCCGTGGACGAGCTTCGCCTGGAAGACCATGGTCCGGATGAGGGTCAGGAGGTCGTTGTAGAGGCGGTCGGGGTCCGGGATCGTCGCATCGTGGAGCCGGGGAGCGGGGAAACCCTCCGCGGTCCCGATGAACTGCATGACGAGCACGTTCCGGAGGTACCCGTACGGCTCGGGGCACGGGACTCCGGCCGCCGCGAGGCGTCGGAGCACGGTGTGCTCGCGCCGCGTCCACCCGTAGATCATGCGAGCGTGGTTCGCGCCGCTCGCCTCCCGACGTAGCTCCTCGAGGGCATAGGCGGGCAGGTTGCGGAAGATCGTGTTGCCGATCCGATAGACCTTGACCGCCCGGAACCCTCCGGCTCCGCTGGCCCGAAAGACCCCCCCTTCCTTGCCGGTCATGATCGGGTAGTCGATCGCCTCGAACTGCCCCTGGGTGATCAGGGCCGAGATCGCGAGGAGGGTCCGCTGGTCGAAGAACTCGTCGGCCAGCTTCCGCTGCGAGGCCTCTTTCCGCCGGTCCTCGAATCGCTCCTTTCGGCGCGGAAAGAGGACCTCCTCCGGGTTGGTCATCGCCGGGCCCGACTAACCGTCGCGACAGATAACGTGCCGACCCGCCGAACGCCGAGGGCCGCCGGCTGGTTACCTCCGGGTCAGCAGGGCTATATCTGGGCCGCTGCCCCTAGTCGAGACATGGCGCTCACGACCTTTCCCGTCCTCGCTCCCGCCCTCCCCAGCCTCTCGCGCTCGACGGCGCCCAGCGATCCGGGCCGGCCGTTCGCACCGGGATCCCGGTTGGACTCCTCGCTCGACTTCGACCACATCTTCGAGGTGGTCCGGGCCGCCGTTCGCCACACGCTGGGGATCGAACGACCCGGACTCGGCCTCGGGCTCTCCGATCTGCCCCCCAGCCTCGGCGCGTACTGGCAGGTGACCGGGAACCTGATCGTCATGAACGAGGGGCTGGTCCAGACGATGCAGGCGCACGCGGGCTCGGTCCGGGAGTACAACTCCTTCGTGTATGTGATCCTGGCCCACGAGTACCTCCACGCCCTCGGTTATCTCGACGAGGGCGAGGTCCGGCGCGTCACGGCGTATGTGACGCGGACCGCCTTCGGCGAAACGCACCCGGCGACGAAGATGGCCGAGGGGGACCTCTGGAAGATGTACCCGTTCCTCGCGCTGGCCCCCGGCGGGCGGGGACGCCGGCTGAAGGTCGTGACCCGGTTCGACCTGGCGACGACATCCAGCTACATCCGTTGAACCGTCGCCCGGCGCCGTTTCGGGACAGACCAACGCTTATGGGCGGTTGCCGCCTCTCCAGCTCCCTCGGGCATGCTGGTTGACGTCGCGCTCGGAGTATTCCTAGTCATCGTCGGGCTGGTCCTCCTGGGGATCGAGCTCCTGCATCCGGGGGTTTTCCTCCTGATCCCCGGGACCGTCGTGCTGGGGTCGGGCCTCCTCTATCTGATCCTCCCGGACTTCCTCCTGAATTCCATCTACGGTCCCACCGTGGTGATCTTCCTGGCCGTGGCGGCCGGGCTGCTCACGATCCCGTACTATCGGCACATCGCCCCCACGCATGCCCCGATGAGCACGACATCGCATGGCCTGACGGGCGAGGTCGGGGTCCTGATCGCCGCGGTGAGACCCAACACGCTAGAGGGAAAGGTCCGTATCCGCTCCGAGATATGGTCCGCCCGCGCCGACCTCGCCATCCCCACCGGGACGCGTGTGCGAGTGGTGAGCGGGGAGGGCGTCAGTGTTCGGGTCGAGCCGGTCGACCCCATGACCGGGGGCGACAGTTGAGGCACCGTCTCCGAGAGCGGTCGGACGCGATCCGGGACGCTCGGCGCACCTCGACCGGTTGACACGATTATCTCGGGGGGATGGCATGTCCGA
>JABCYU010000125.1 GCA_013290045.1 Methanobacteriota archaeon
GAGCAGAAGGCGGCTGCCGAGAAGGTCGTCGACGAGATCGCCGCCTCTCGGATCTGGCGCGGCAAGATCGTGACGGAGATCGCCCCGTTGGCCACGTTCTATCCGGCGGAGGAGTACCATCGAGACTACTTCGCGCGCCATCCCGAACAGGCGTACTGCCGCATGGTCATCGAGCCGAAGGTCGCCAAGTTCCGGGCGCACTTCGTCGACCGTCTTCGGGCCTCCCCGAGCCCGGCCGAACCTGGCCGGCCCAGCTGACGGGTTCGGCCCGGTCCCTGGGATCGGCGGAACGTTCCCAGGGCTCGCCCCACCTGGAGGAGCTACGACGGCGGGCCGTCCCGCACGATCACCGGGACTTGGTGGACCGAGTTGGTGGCGACGCCCCGGAAGTTCCACTGGGAGAGCATCGGTTGGGCATTCCCCCGAACGTCGGTCGCCCGTACCCGAAGCACGTAGTATCCCGGGCGGGTGAGGTCGATTTCCCCCTCCCAGCGGGTCCAGCCGTGGAGCGGTGGATCCCCGGTCAACCGGGTGGGGAGCCATGTTTCTTGCGAAGGCGCCGGGTCCACCGGTCCAACGCTGAGCTCCACGCGGGCGATCGCGCCGTGCCCGGACCACGCCACGCCGCGAACGGTGCATCGTCCGGGGGGGATCGCCTCGCCCTCCCCGGGCCAGGTGATCAGGGACTTGACGCGCTGCACGGTGACCGGGGTCTTTGGGCCCTCGACGGGGTCCCCCTCGTGGATGTAGACGTACGGCTGGGTCCGGAAGTGTCCTTGGAACGCGTGGTCGATGACGGTGAGCCGGGTGACCCACTTGACCGAGGCCATCCCGTACCAATCGGGTACGATGGCGCGGACGGGGAACCCGTGGTTCACGGAGAGCGGAGCGGCGTTCATCCGGTCGGCCAGGAGGGTGTCCTCGTGCATCGCCTTCTCGATCGAGATGCTCATGGCGTACTGGAGCTCCTCCGGCACGGTCGGCTCCCACCCCCGGTCGGCGCCCTCGAACACGACCTCCTTCGCGCCCGATTTGGGGCCCGCTCGTTCCAGTACGGAGGCCAGGGGGACCCCGGACCACTGGGCGGTCCCGACGGCGCCATGCGACCATCGCACCCCCTCCGTGGGGGGGTTGACCCCGGAACGGCTGTTCCCCGCACACTCCAGGAGGGCGACGACTTCGCGCCGGGGAATCCGGACGAGCTCCTCGTACGATAGCGAGAACGGTCGCTCGACCGCCCCGTCGATCACGAGCCGCCAGCTCGCGAGATCCAGCTTGGGCGCGGGGAAGTGGTTGCGGACGAAGAACCGTGGGGTCGGGGTGATCGGGTCCCCCAGGAGGGTCAGCGCCGGTTCGGCGCATAAGGGGTCTCGGGTCAGAACTCCGAGCTCCTTGGAAAGCTCCTCCGGTCCTCCCGACGGCGTTTCCGAAGGCCCCGGGATTCCCGCCGAACGACCTGGAGAGATCATGCGAGCTCCTCCCGAGTGAGGCCCGGCCCGTTGGGTCGGACGCCGGACGTTCCGCTCACCGGATCCCGCACATAAGTCATCCCGGTCCAGCCTCCACTGGGGCGGCGCGAGCGTCCCAGGCGGTAGACCCCCCCGGGGTTCTGGCGGCCGTTCCGGTTCAGTGACCGACGGAGTCGATGGCGCGTTTGGTCGAATCGAGAGGGGCCCAGGCCCGCAGCGGTTGGTGGACGAACATGACGGTGACCAAGGCCGCGATCCGAACGAGCGACTCGGTGGTGACCAGGACCATCACCTCGGGGATCCTGCGGGGGGAATCTCGGAGGTACATGCCGATGGCGCGCACCATGTACAGCGGGTTCCAGGTGCTGGTGGTGAACCCGGTTCGGCGCCACAGGCCCAGGATCTGACGGTTGATCCGGTACCGTTGGCGCGAAAGTTCGCCGAACGTGCTCGGGGGGCGATTGTAGACGATCGCGTCCCGGGCGTAGACGCTCTCGCAGCCCTGGGAGCCGACGTAGATCCCGACGAACGTGTCATCGTCCTCGACGTCGTCGTCGAGGGGAGGATCGGTACGACGGAAGGCGAACGCCTCACCGGCTTTGGGGGAGATCGTGGAGATCCGGTCGTGGACCTCCCAGAGGACCTCGCCCAACCGCTCGACGAACCCGTTGGCGGGGTCGGCGGGCCGGGGGTGGGCGGTGACGAGCCCCACGCCGGGTCGCTGGAACGGGGAGAGAAGGGCTTCGTACGCCCCGGGGGCGGGGACCGTGTCGGCGTTCTCCAGGAGGACGATCTCCTGGGTGGCGCGGGAGAGGCCCATGCGAAGCGCGGAGGCTTTGCCGTCCCGGCGGGCCACCACGACCAGCCGGATGCGGTCGTCGGCCAGGGCGGCTTCCTGCAGGATATCGACGCTCTGGTCCGTGCATCCGGAGGCGACGAAGATCATCTCCCGGATCCGGAAGCTGGGGCCGGTCGCCCCTTGGACCGCCTTGAGGAAATGCGGGAGGTTCTTCTCCTCGTTGTAGACGCAGACGACGAGCGAGACCCGGGCGGGCCCCCACGTGACCCCGGGGGAATCGAAGAACAGGTTCGCATGAACCGACGTGGGTGAAGAAGCCAGGGCCATGCGTTACCTCGAGAGAGACCGGATGAGCCTATACTAATGCTTGGGGGCCCACGTGACGTGTCGTATGGAGGGATTCGTTGCCGTTCGACGGTTCATGCGGAGCGGACCCGGGCCGGGATAGCAGAAAAGGTTGGTCCAGGCGTTCAGCAGCAGCCGCCGCCCCCGGAGCCGCACCCGCAGCCGCTCCCGATGGGAGCGTTCGGGTGGGTCTGGTTCGGGGGAACGATGGTGAACCCGGTCGCGTCCAAGCTCTGGACGAAGTCGATCTTCGCCCCGTTGACGAACTCCGCGCTCATCGGATCGACGATGATCTTGAGCCCGTCCACCGCGACGACCTCGTCGCCGTTTCGCGGGTTGTCGAAGGCGAGTCCGAACGACGGACCGCTCGCCTCCGCTCCCGCGCCACAGCCGCAGCCGTCGCCGCACCCGCCACCGCCCCCGCCCGCCTGGACGAAGACGCGGACGCCGGTGCCCGGCTTCTGCGCTTTGATGAGCGTCTGGACCTGGGATACCGCTTCTTTAGTGACTTCTATCTGTACCGACATTTCTGGGGCCCTCCCTGAACGCCCCGGGGCAACCACGCCCCGGCGCCTATATAATCCTGAGTCGGCCCGAGGCCTCGTTCAGGCCGAGAACGACTTGCCGCAGGAGCAGGTCTCTTTGGCGTTCGGGTTGTAGATCTTGAATCCGGACGCCTCGAGGCCCAGGAGGTAATCGACCTTGATCCCCTCCAATAGCGGGGCCGAGGCCTTGTCGACGACGACGGTGAGACCGCCGTCCTGGAAGGCGACGGCGTCGCCGGTCTCGGCCTTGTCGAACGTCATCCCGTAGGTGAGGCCCGAGCAACCGCCCCCTTGGACGTAGAGCCGCAGCGCCGCCTCGGGCTTTCCCTGCTTCTGCATGATCTTCAGCACCTGCTCCTGGGCCGAAGGGGTGACCTCCACGTGGACCATCGGTGAGCCTCGAATATACCAACCGACGGGTGTGTAAAAGGGTTGTGTCTGCCGTAGAGCGACGCGCGGGACCGGGCGGGAGGTTTATCTCGCCGACGGAGGTCGTAGCTCTGATGTGCCGCCTTTTTGGACTCCTATCGAGCCCGGCGATCTCCGCGGAACCTTGGCTCGTGTCGACCGATCGCTCGCTCCTGAGGCAGTCCCACCAGTCCGAAAAGACGGCCCAGCGGGACGGCTGGGGAATTGGATGGTACCAGACGACGCGGACCGCCAAGCTCGAGCTCGGCGTCGGCGGAGCGTTCGAGCCCGGCGAGCGGGAGCGATTTGTCGCCGGCGCCTCCCGGGCGAAGAGCCCGCTCGTCGTCGGCCACTTGCGGGCCGCCAGCAACCCGATGAGACTGCATCGAGATCACCTGATGGGACTCGAGAACGTCCAGCCGTTCACCTTCGGTAGCTACCTGTTCGCCCACAACGGGTCGATCCCGTTCCCCCGCGAGACCCGGCCGCTGCTCGGCAAGTTCGAGGATCACGTGAAGGGGGTCAACGACAGCGAGGTGCTGTTCTGGCTCTACGTCCGCCACATCGAGGACCGGCTCGACCCGGTCACCGCCTACTCCCGGACCGTCCAGGACCTCGTCCGGGTCTGGGAAGAGCACGGGTCTCCGGCCTCGGGGCCGTTCGACGGTCTCAACGTGCTCTTCTCGAGGGGGCCTAACGAGCTCTGGGCGTTCTGCCACTGGCTCGGGGACCATGGACCGCGGTTCTTCGACGACCGACCGTACTACGAGATGACGTACCTCGCCGAGACCAAGCAGGTCGTGGTCGGAAGCGAGCCGTTCGACTCGCACCGCACGGATTGGACGAAGTTGGGCAATCGGAGCTATCTGTGCGCCCAATCGTCCCACGGCCTGGTGGCGACGCGGACGGGAGCGATCCCGCTCCCGACCCTCGTCCCTCCGGCGTGAGCCGACAGCGGGGCGCCGGGTATATGGCCCGGGGACCTTAGGGGGGTGCAGATGGCGACGGTCCGCCTCGACGGCATGCTGAGGGAGTTCGCCCCGAAGCTCGACCTCTCGGTCGATGCGGGGACGCTCGGCGGAGTCCTCGACGACCTCGAATCGAAGTACCCGCGGCTGCGCTGGAAGATCCGCGACGAGACCGGCACGGTGCGCCGGTTCGTCAAGGTCTTCGTGAACGGGGAGGAGCTCCCCCGGACCCGCGAGATGGAGACCCGGATCGGGCCCTCGGACCACATCGACATCCTGCATTCGATCCAGGGAGGCTAACGAAAATGAGCGAGACCCAGCGCGTGCGATTGCTGATCGGGACCCGCAAGGGCGGCTACATCGCCGAGAGCGACATGAAGCGGAAGAAGTGGACGATCAAGGGACCGATCCGCCCCGGGCAGGACGTCTTCCACCTCGTCGACGACCCCCGGAACCCGGGCGACCTCTACGCGGCAGCGAACAGCGCGTTCTTCGGACCGATGTTGTTCCGCGGCACCGGCTGGGGGAAGAAGTGGACCGAGATCGCTCCGCCGATGATGGAGCTCCAGGCGAAGCGGCCGCCGTTCGACCCGGAGAAGCCGCCGAACTTTCCGATCGTCAATCTCTGGCACATCGAGCCCGGCCGCGCCGACGAACCGAAGTCGCTGTTCCTCGGCGTCGACCCGGCGGGCCTCTACCGAAGTGACGACCGGGGGGGCTCCTGGCAGCCGCTGAACGGCCTCAACCAGCACGAGACTCGCCCGAAGTGGAACGCGGGGGCCGGAGGCATGTGTCTCCACACCATCGCCCTCGACCCGTCGCGGCCGAGGCGGATGTACGTCGGGATCTCCGCGGCCGGGACGTTCCGCTCGGACGACGGAGGCGAGCGGTGGCGGCCCGTGAATCGGGGGGTCCTCGCCCCGTTCCTGCCGGACCCGAACCCCGAGTTCGGCCAATGC
>JABCYU010000126.1 GCA_013290045.1 Methanobacteriota archaeon
CCGACGCCGCGCCCGAACTTCCGCCCGAAGCCGCGGGAGATGCGCTCGGGGCCGGCGGGGGGGGTGGGGCGGCCGGAACCGTGGCGGAGCCGCAGGCGTAGCAAAACCGCGCGTTGTCCGGCAGCGAGGTGCCACACTTCGGACAGTTCATCGATCCGCCTCGTCCGTGGCGGTCACGGCGGCGCGGCGGTGCCGCACGCTGGGCAGAACTTCGAACCGCCCGGGATCTCCGCCTGACAGTTCGAGCACTTCTTCGTGGGGAGGACCATGGGCGATCCGCAGCTCGGGCAGAACTTCGTACCGGCAGGAGCCGCGGTCCCACACTTCGGGCACGGAGGACCGGCCGCGGCGGGCGCGGGCCCGGACATCGGATTCCCACAGCTCGGACAGAACCGGACCCCGGCCGGGACGAGAGCGGAGCACTTCGGGCATGGCGTGCTGCCGCCCCCGCCTCCGCCGTAGGCTCCCTGCATCTGCCCGGCCATTCCGTAGCCCATCCCGAGCCCGGCGCCGAGTCCCACACCGGCCCCGACCATCGTCCCGGCGCCGCCGGACGGATTGGCCGCGGCGGTCGTGAGCGCTTGGCCGGCCTGGTACTGCATATAATTGACGCCCAGCACGCCCATCGTCGAGCGCGTGTTGACCGCTTTCTGGACCTCCTCCGGGAGGTTGACCGAGAGGCCCTGGAGCTGGTTGATCTCGACCCCCAGGGGGCCGAAATGCTGCGGGGCGAACCCCAGGACGGCCTGCTCGATGGTGGGAAGCGAGCCCGCCAGATCGGTGACCTTCATCCCCTGGTCCTTCATCTTACCGAGGCTGCTGTAGACGAGCAGCACCATCTGGTCCCGGAGTCGCGCCTCGACATCCGGGGTGGCGGCGGCGCCGAACGTCCCGACGAACTGGTTGATGAACAGGTCCGGGGCGGCCACGTGCCAGCGGTAGTCGCCGAACACCCGCAGGTTCACGAGCCCGAAATCCGGGTCTCGGAAGACGTACGGCTCCGCGCTCCCGAACTTGCCGTCGAAGATGCGCCGTTGCAGGTAGTAGACCTCGGCCTCCTGCCGTACCCCGGAGAGCGATTGGATCAGGTTCCCGATGATCCCGGCGTTGAGGCTCGTCAGGGCGTACCGGTCGGGCCGGTCGAGGTATGCGAGGACCTTCCCGTCCCGGAAGAAGACCGCCGTCTCGTCCTGCCGGACGACGACGTTGTCCCCGTACCGGATGTTGCGGGGGACCCGCCACATCACGTTGTTCCCCTTGTAGACGTCCTCCCAGTTGATCGTCGTCGCGCCGAGCAGACTGCCGCCCTTCGGCGGCACCGGATTGTTGGTTACCATGGTGGATCGTCCCCTCTCAGACCTGGATCCCTTCGACGGCGCGCACGCGGGCCTTGAACGCCGCGTCGAGCTGCCGGACCTGGGCCCGGAGCGTCTGGATCGCCATCGCGACGCTCGCCGGGTCCGACACCGGATTCGACAGCCCCTGCACCGTGGACCCGAGGGTGCTGGCGGCCGTCACGAATCCGTAATCGTATTCGTAGAGGCGGTCGAGCTGGTCAGTGCTGATTCGCACCGCCGGGGAGATGCCGGTGTACCCCTGCTCCGCGTGGCGGATCTCTCCTTCGAGCTGCTGGAGATCGGCGATCACGGGCCCGAGGTCGGTGAGGCCTTGGAACTGGTTCGCCTGGGTGAGCTGGGTCCGGTAGCTCTGGATGCTCATCAACGCCTGGTGCACTCGATCCGCCACCTGGAGACGCAGCAGGCTATCCGCCGCCCGGTCGTCTTCTCCCTGCCGGTACCCCCGGAACCCGGGAATCAGGAGCTGCACGCGCTTGAGCAGCCCTCGATCCTGATCGACCCGTTGGCGGATGTCGACCGGTGGAGGCGGCGCCGGCCCCGAGGCAGGCGCGGGAGGAGGTGGGCCGGCGATCGAAGCGCCACACTGGGGGCAGAACTTCGTCCCAGCGGGGACCGGAGCCCGACAGGCCGGGCAGGTGCCTCCGCCAGAAGGGGGGGTCGGTCCGCTCGAAGGGGCGCCCGGGGTCGGGGGGGTTCCGTTCATCTCAGCGACCCGGAGGCGAGGAAGGCGGCGACTGGGAAGGTCCGGTCGAGGTGGGCGCCACGGCCTGGGCGGCCGAGTAGTCGAACGCCGAGGCGGCCGGTTTCTGAGCCCACTCGCTGCGGCGCTCCTGCCGGCTGGCGTCGGCCATCCGACCCCGCGCCCGCCACAGGATCCCGGCGATCGCCACGACCAGCAGCAGGGTGAGGACGATCAGGCCGGCGAGTCGGGGGAGGAACATGACCGTACCGCCCGCCGGGTCGAAGGCGACCGTCAGGAACAGCACGACGAACCCCATCCCCAGGAAACCGAGGGTGGCCCCGCGCTGGACGACGGGGTCCCGGGTGAGGGCTTGCGAGAAGTAGGCGCCGACCGAGAGGATGAGCGAGAGGATCCCGATCAGGAGGAGCGCGTAGAAGTGGTCGAACTCGGGGAGGCCCAGGTAGATCCCCAGGAAGACGGCGGCCGCCACCAGGACCAGAAGGCCGGCGATGAGGCCCACGCCGATCGCCATGCCGGTGCCGCGTCCGCCGGACGTCTGGTTCATCCTGGAAGCTCCCCCGAAATCATGGGGGGTCCCCTATTTCAGCTATCGGTCCCGGGAGGAGCTCAGAGGCGTGGCTCGTCGTCCCGTTTCTCGCGCGGGTGCGATGGTCGGGGGGGCTCGGCGTTGGCCTCCTCGTCGGACTCCGGCCGCCCCGCCGGCGCCCCCGGCGCTCGACCGGGCGCTACGGGGCCTTCGCTCCGGTGGGGGGCTGAAGTCGCCTTCGGGTGTGGGGCCGGGGGTTCCGCCGGGTGCCCACCGCGTCCTGCTGGCGGTTTCGCGGCGGGTCGAAGACGGGAGACGACCGACCGTAGTCCCGAGCTCCCGTGGGGAGTCGGCACTTGGGAAGGGGGAACCTGGGGGGCGGCGTCCCCGACGGCCCGGCTGTTGGTCGACGTGACGGCCTGCTGACATTTCGGGCAGGTGTGGAACTCGGCGATGCAGTGGTGGCACATCGTCGCCCCGCACTGATGGACCACCGACGCGATCCCCCCGCAACCGACGCAGCGAGGAGGAGGTGCCCCGCCGCGACCCCCGTGGCCGTGGGCGGAGGCCGAACCGTGCGAGGCTCCCGGCGTCGCGAACGCGGGTGCGGGGGAGGCGGGACCCGCGGGAACGTTCTTCGGGGCGAAGTACGCCTCTCCGCTCTCCGAAGCGGGCGCGGCCGTATCGTGGAACTCCGGAGAATACGCCCCGAGGTCGAGCGAGGGGAGTGGCGCATGCACCGCCGTCCCGGCGGACTCCACCGTCTTGATGAGCCGCGCCTTGAACAGTCCGACGCGCAACGTACGCACCAGCTGGAACAGGGTCCGCTGCGCCTCCGGGAGTTGCAGGGCGCGCCGGGCCAGCTCCTCGACATCCGGGGTCAGGTGGAGGTTCTCCGGCCGTAGGTCGGCTTCGAGGACCGATCGCAGGTAGCCGAACAGACGTTGGATCTGATCGAGGCTGGCCGTCGGGGGGCTCAGCACGGCCACATCGGCGAGGGTGAACCCCCGTCGCTCGATCCCCTCCGGCCGTCGTTCGAGCGCCGTCGTGATGAGCGAGTAGCTGGCGCTCTCGAGGTCCCGCAGCTCCTCCTCCTTCAGCTTGTCGAGGTCGATGCGCGGGTTCCGGGAGATCGCCGATAGCACCGGTTCGAGAAGGTCGAACGGGACGTGGAGGGTGACGAACAGATCGTTCTTCGTCACGGAACGGTGGAGCTTCGCCTCGAGCAGGAGGGCTTCCCGACCCAGCCGGTCGACCTGACCGTCCCGGGTCCGTTGGAGCGCGGTCTTCTTCCCCTCCTTGGCGGCATCGAAGTCGGCGTCCAGGGCGAGGGCGCGTTCGAAGCTTTGCCTCGCCTCCTCCGGTTTCCCCGTGGCGAGCAGGGCAACCCCGCGGCTCGACCAAGCGTACTTGTTGGATGGGGCGATCTGGGTCGCGTGATCGTAGAGCGAGAGCGCTTCGTTCGGGTGGCCCATGCGCTCGGCGACGAAACCCGCCCGTAGGTGCAGCTCCGGCTTGGTCCCATCGAGGGCGATCGCGTGGGCGAACGCCCCCGCGGCGTCGGGCCACCGCTCTTTGACGATGTCGAGCTCTCCGAGGCGCACCCAGAGCTCGATCGACTTCGGGAGCGCCTCGACCCCCTTCTGGACCGCCTGGATCGCCTCCGGGATCGCCCCGAGGCCGCTCTCCGCCTCGGCGAGAAGTAGGTAGATCGACGCGTTCGGAGGGGCCTGAGGCATCGCCTGGCGGAGGAACTCCCGCGCGTCGGCGTGGCGCCCTTGGTCCAGGAGGCATCGGGCGACCCCGGCGACCGATTCCGGCACCTTCGGGTCGCGCTTGCGGACCTCCTCGAACACCGACTGCGCCTCGACGGGTCGTTCGAGGGCCATGAGGATCTCCGCGCGGAGCAGGAGAACCGGGATCGGTCGCTCCCCTGGGGAAGATTGGGAGGCCGGCTGGTCCAACAGTTCGAGAGCGAGGTCGGGGCGGCCGGCGCCCAACCTCAGTCGCGCCCGCCGGGTGGCGATCTCGGAGACCCGGGAAGGATCGATCTGGGCGGCCTTCTCGTACGATCGGTTCGCATCCTCAGTCCGCCCGAGCTCGGTGGCGAGGTCCCCGTGCTGGAGCCAGAGGGTAGGATCCTGAGCGTCATGGCTCCCGGTGAGCAGCAGCTCTCCCAATCCGTCCAGGGCCTCCACCTTCTCGCCGGAGGCGAGATTGAGTCGGAACCGTTCCAGGAGGGCGGGGCCGTTCTGGGGGTCCAGTAAGAGGATCGCCTTCAGGGAGTAGACGACCTCGCTCGACCGGCCAAGGGCCCGGTAGGCGTCGGCGCGGATCTTCCAGGCCGAGAGGTCGTTCGGATCCTCCTTGAGAAGCCCATCGATCACGGGCACGACCTCGTTGTAGCTCCCCGCCTGGTTCAGCGTCTCGGCGAGGGCGAGTCGACCGGATCGGTTCTTCGGGTCGACGGCGAGTCCCTGCCGGAAGTAGTCGATCGCATCCGGATACGCCCCCTGGGCGCGCAACGCCTCGGCGACCTCGAAATGCATGTGGGGGCCCCCGTCGTTCCCTGCGACGGCCGATTTCAGGACGGCGAGTCCCTCGGCGTGGCGACCGGACTTGAGCAAGAGCTGCCCCTTTCGTCGCAGATAGAGCGGATTCTTCGCGTCCTTCGACAGGAGGAGCTCGAGGAACCGGAGGGCCTTCGCCTCCTGGTTGAGCAGGGAGAGGACCTCCACTTCCCCCCACAGGAGCTCCGGCTCTTCGAGGCCGAGCTGAAGGGCGCGGTCGTACGCCGCTTCCGCCTCCGTGAGGCGGTTGAGCGCCCGGAGCGCGTGTCCGAGCTCCGCGTAGGCGGCGGCCGAGTCGGCG
>JABCYU010000127.1 GCA_013290045.1 Methanobacteriota archaeon
TTCCCTCCGGTCCGGGCAACACCTGGACGTCGTTCACGCTCGTCTCGAACTGGTCGACGAGCGCCTACGGCACCGCGACGCTGACGGCCGTGAAGTACGCCAACGTGAGCGCCATCGTGAACATCACCGCGTCGAACTTCGCGTTCTCGTCGAAGAACGTCCTGAACAGCTCGCGCGGCAACTACACGTTCGTGGCGGCGCAGGGCGAGAACCTGACGTTCTCGGCGCTCAACTCGACGTTCCCCGCGGGGACGAACGGTACCTCGTATACCTGGGTCTTCGGCGACAGCTCGTCGAAGACCGTGTCGACCCCGACGACCTGGCACACCTACTCGGGATCCGGGCCGTTCAACGGCTCGCTCCAGGTGACGAGCTCCGGCGGGCGCATGAGCACGACGACCTTCCAGGCGTACATCGGCAGCAGCGCACCGCGGGCGGTCATCAGCGTCAACCAGACCGTCCAGAGCGTGTCGAACGGCGGCCAGTACATCCTAGTGAACTGGTCTACGGCAGTCCACTTCAACGCGTCGTTGTCGACCTCGACGGTCTACAATAACGCCCCCGTGAAGGGGATCATCAGCGTCGCGACGTGGACGACGGTCAGCACGAAGTACACCCCCCCGGCGGCGAACTACACGGGCAAGACGGCGTCGAACTACACCCTCCCGCTGCTCGGCGCGGGCCTCTACCTGACTAATGGCACCGTGAACGGCACTCAAGTGGCGTTCAAGGGCTGGCAGTACAACGTGACCCTCACCGTCTGGGACGGCGGCGGGCACTCGGCGAAGTCGTCGATCGTGGTCCTCGTCCGGGACACTCAGAAGCCGACGGTCGTGGCGGGCGTCCTCAACTCCGCCGGCAAGGACGTCGCCTCGGCGGGTATCACCGAGGGAGCGAACCACAAGGCGCTCGTCTATCTCTGGGCGAACGGCTCGACCGATCCGAACAACGGATCGATCGTGAAGTACGCGTGGAACATCACGAACCCCGGCAACGCCTCGATCCACAACTGGACGAACCAGACGTCGGCCGGACCCGGCTACAAGCTGCCGGCGAAGTACGCGATCCAGCTCGACCCGCAGACCAAGCCGTACACGATCAACCTGACGGCGTGGGACCGGGCCGGGAACTTCGCGTGGAACCTGCAGCACCTGACCGTCGCGGTGAACGCGTCGCAGCGGCCGGTGTTGACCGTCGGGAACCTGACGGCCCCGTCGACGATGACGGACGGCAGCTCCTACAACATCTGGGCGAACGTCACGAACACGCTCGGCAAGAATTCGACGGCGGCCGGCGTCTCCGTGGAGTTCTACCTGCTCGACCCGTCCGGGTCCGGCTCGCGAACGCTCATCGGCGGCTCCCCGAGCTCGGTCGTGTTCTACAACTACACGAACACCTCGGGCCTGTCGTCCACCCAGGCGGGCAAGGGGTCGATCTCGCTCAAGTACAACCAGACGGTCCGAGCCGAGACCTCCTTCACCCCCGGCCGCTCGGGCACCTTCGACCTGTGGGTCAACGCGACGGCGACGAACGA
The DNA here is from genome assembly GCA_013290045.1 of Methanobacteriota archaeon. Taxonomy (GTDB): domain Archaea; phylum Thermoplasmatota; class Thermoplasmata; order Lutacidiplasmatales; family UBA184; genus Lutacidiplasma. The sequence continues at coordinate 1,535 of JABCYU010000127.1, forward strand.
GTTCGCGGGCGACTACTCGTCCGGCGCGAACCAGGCGCACGTCCAGGTGACGCTCAACCCGAGCAACACCATGCTCTACATCGAGATCGGTGGGGTCATCGCCGTGGCCGCGGTGATCATCATCGTGGTCGCGCTCTACGTCACCGGACGCCTCGGCGGCAAGCGCGGGACGAAGGGCTCGGGCAAGGGCAGCGCCAGCACCGCGAAGAAGGAGTCGAAGGACGAGGACGACGACGAAGAGGACGACGAATAGTCGTTCCCGCGCGTCCGCGCCAACCTATTCCCAGCTCCGGGCCTCTCGGGGGCCCGGGCCTTCCTTTACGACGTTGGGAATCCTCTAGCGGCGCGCTCGCCCGGGAGTTGGAACCCTGGCCCGAACGCGCGGCCGACCGCTCGGCCTAACCGTACGGACCGACCTCGTCGAGGAGGTCGACGTGGGTGAGCAGCATGCGGCGGCAACAGTACCGGGAGAGCCCTAGGTTGTTCAGGACCTCGCCCGCGGGCTCGCCGCGGGCCGTGCGCTCGCGGAACGGGTCCCAGTGTTGGCCGATGACGGTCCCGCAGGTGAAGCAGCGGACCGGCACCATCATCGTCATCGAGCGAACCCCCCGAACCTACCGGTACGACTTCTGTCGCCGCTTGCGCGCCCCGCGCCCGCCCGGCCGCTTCGGCAGCTTGCGGCGGGGGTCGTTGACGACGAGGGAACGGTCGTATCGCTTGAACATCTCGGCGAGCTCCGCATCCTTGAGCCAGGCGAGCAGGCCGCGGGCGAGGGCCGTTCGCGCCGCCGACGCCTGACCGATGATCCCGCCGCCGTGGATATCGACGGTGATGTCGAGGGTCTTCCAGCGGTTGCCGACCATCAGGAGCGGCTCCTGGATCTTCTGCCGGACGATCTCGGGCTCGAGGATCTCCAGCGGCCGCCGGTTGATCCGGACCTGACCGGTCCCCTTGCGGATCGTCGCGCGGGCCACCGCCTCCTTGCGCTTGCCCGTGGCCAGGACGATCACCGGGGCCTTCAAACGTGGGCCCCCAGGAGTCGGGAGATCTCGGCGAGGGTGAGCGCGGGCCGCAGCGCGTGGGGGGCCTGGGCGTCCTCGAGCGATTGTCGAGCCACCCCGCTGAGTTCGGCGGGGCAGCCGATGAACACCTCCAGTCGGTCGAACGCCTCCTTGCCGCGCGTCTTCAGGTGGGGGAGCATGCCGCGGACCGTCCGACGGAAGATCCGGTCGGGGTAACGGGGATAGTGCGGACCGCTGCGGACGGATCCGCGCGCTCGGTTGGCGATGTAGAAATGCAGGACCGACTGGCGGGAACCGGTGACGACGCTCTTCTCCGCGTTCACGACGATGATCGACTCGCCCCGGAGGAGCCGCTTGGCGATGAGGCTCGACGCCCGACCCAGGACCAGTCCCGAGACGTCGACGACGGTGCCCTTGGGGGCGCTCGGAGGCGATGGGGCAGGGGTCGGCTTGGCCGGAGCGCTCGCGGGCTTGGCGGCGGCCTTCCCGGTCGGCTTGGCGACCGCGGCCGTGGACTTCGGGGCGGCCGCCTTCGGGGCCGGCTTCGGTTTGGGGGCGGGCGTGGCCCCGGCGGGCTTCGGTTTCGGGGCGGGCGTGGCGTCGGCGGGCTTCGCCGGTGCCGGAGACGGAGACGGTGCGTCAGCCAAGGATTCGCACCCCGGCGGCGTCCGGATGGGCCTTGAGGAGCTCGGCGATCGTGAGCGCCTTCCCGCCGGCGTTGTGGATCTTGGCTCGGGCCTCGGTCGAGTAGTGGAACGCGGCGACGGTGAGCGGCTTGGTGAGCTGGCCGTCCGCCAGGAGCTTCCCGGGGATCACGACGGTCTCCTGGGGGTGGGCGACCCGCTCCAGGTGGCCGACGTTGACGGCCGGTCGTTGATGGCGCGCTCGGGCCAGCTTCTCGGCGACGGCGCCCCAGAGCGGGGCCTCGTGCGCGGAAGCGGCACGTCGGAGCTCGATCAGGATGTGAACGAGCTCCGCATTTTCCTTGCGAATCGTGCGGAGCATGGTCGGGGAAGGCCCTCGACCCGGGTGCCCGATATAAGCGTTGCCGCTCGAGGGAGAATCGCGGTCGCGGGCGGACGAACTGCCCGTCCCGGTCGGCGGGAAAACCCGGGTCGACGCGATGGGCGAAGGCGTTGCCGGTCCCGGCTAACGGTTAAATATCGAACGCCGACATCGGCGAGCGAGGACGCCATGCGCAAGTTCTTGACCGAGCTCCGGGGAAAGACCGTGATGACCAACGACGGCCAGATCCTGGGGATGATCGAGAACTTCGTTGTCGACACCTCGTCGGGCGGGATCGCCCACGTACTCGTCACGCCCAGCGAAGACGTCGAGTCGCGTCTCTTCCAGCAGGACGCTTCGGGCCGGCTAGTGCTCCCCTTCAAGAGCATGCGCGCGGTCAAGGACGTCGTCGTGATGGACATTGGGAAGTGAGCCGCCCGAGCGTTCTTTCGTCTCGATCGTCATCACCGTAAGGAACGAGGGCAAGCACCTCCGCCACCTGCTCGAGAGCCTGGTCCCCCAGGAGGGACCGAACGAGATCATCGTCGTCGACGCGCTGTCGCGGGACGGCACTTTCGAGATCGCCGAGGAGTTCGCCCGCCGATACCCGGGGCGGTTCCACGCCCTCCAGCGGTACGGCAGCCGGGGGATGGGGCGCAACGCCGGCGTCGCCGAGGCCAAGGGGGAGTTCATCGCCTTCACGGATGGCGACTGCTTCGCCGACTCGCAGTGGATCGGTCGGATGCGCGAATCCTTCGGCCAGGACGATATCGTCGCGGGGCGCACGGTCCCCATCGGCCCGAGCCAGTACAGCATGCTCGAGCGGGTCGAGCTGTTCCAGCACGGGAGCGACGTGACGTTCCCCTCGTGCAACCTCGGTTACCGAAGATCGCTGTTCGTGGGGCTCGGAGGGTTCGATGCCCGCCTCATCACCGCCGAGGACATCGACCTGAACCTGAGGGCGGTCGAGACCGGCGCCCACATCCGCTACGACGATCGGGCGATCATCTACCACCAGATGCGACCGACGTTCCTGCGATTCCTCTATCAGGCGTTCTGGAACGGGTACGGTCGCAAGCAGCTCACCGAGAAGCACGGGAGCCTCTGGGGGAACTACCGGATCCGCCGGCTGGTGTCGGCCCAGCGCTCGGTGATCGCCTGGGCCCGCCTGGTGGCCGCCCTCGGGGGCTACCTCACGAGGGTCGCCACCGGCAACCGCCTGCTGACCGAGAGCCCGCACGACCGGGCCTCCGCCCGGCGAGAGATGGACGAGCTACGGACCGCCTGATCGGCGGGGTCTAACAGGGGGCCTAACCGGCCTTCAGGAGCTCGGCGACCTTGGTGACCTCGGCGAGGACGCGGTTCGCGTCGGCGGTCTGGTCGACGACGGCGACGAGGAGCGCCTTCTTCCCGCTGCCCACGACGATCGTCTTCGAGTCGTTCCCCTCGATGAGGATCTTCTCGGGGGGGGCGCGGTTGAGCTCGGTGTTGGCCGTGGCGGCGGCGCCGAGGATCGTGGCGCACATGATGGCGAACGTCTCGGTGTAGACGCCGGCGGGCACATCGGCGTAGAGCACGAGGCCGTCGCGAGAGACCAGGGCCGTGGCGATCCCGCCGATGCGGGCCTTCAGGTCCTTGATCACCGCTCCCACGTTACCCGTAGCCATCATGGATTCCCGGAACCCTCACATCTCTTCGATGCGGAAACGACACTCAGCCTGCCCGACGCTGGCGCACGTCTCCTCCGTACACTTAACGCGCGAGCCCTTAAAACGTTCGTAGAACTCGCGGAGGATGCCCCGTAGCCGGTGGCACGTCGGGATGTCGCTGGGGACGACCTC
>JABCYU010000128.1 GCA_013290045.1 Methanobacteriota archaeon
CTTCGGTGACCGGTCTCCCCGTCGCCGCCTCTCCCGTTCCGCACCTATTCCCCTCGACGCCCGCCCCTGAGGAAAGGAGCCACCGACTCGCCCCGAACGGCCCTAGTACGTGAACGTGAACGCCGCCCACTCTTCGACGACCGCGTTCGTCCTACCGCCATCGGCGTCGGTGAGGTGGACCAGCACGGCGACGTGCGCCGTCGAGGAGAGCGCGAAGTGGGCGAGCTGCATCCGCAGCCCGATCCCGTACGTGGAACCCGCGGCGAGCGTGGCGGTTGAGGAGGAGGCGACGAACACCGCCCCACGAAGTATCGTCACGTGGGTCCCGGTGACGATCGGGTTACCGGCGCCGATCTGCTGGACGTAGAGTTGGACGTTTCGGAGCATCGAGGTCGTCCCGTTGAGGACCACGGCGGTCAGGCGGACCGTGAGAATGTGGCCCGCGGCGACCAGCAAGGCGTCGGTGAACCGCAAAGCCGGCAGGAACACCAGACGATGATTGGACGCACAGGTTCGAGGCTCCACCACGAGCGACGACCCGCGCGCATTGGCGAGGGCGAACGGGACGCTGGCCGTTTCGGTCGACGCACAAACGCCCACTCCGGAAACGGTGCTCGTGGCCGTGATCGGACCGATCGAGGGCGCCGCGGTCGTCGACGTCCCCCCGTGGATCTGCAGCGTCACGGTCCCCCCCGCGCCCGGAACGAGGGGCAGAAGGAGCGGCCACACGAGGAGCGCCCAGCCCACGTCCCGGGCGCGCCGGGCGCCCGGCGGGGTCCGGCCCGTGCGACGGCGGGAGGGGGACCGGAGAACGCGCATTCCAGAAGGTAGCCGGAGTTCGGCTCTTCAATCCGCCGCTGGAGTGGGGTGGGCCGGCGTCCCCCGCGTTTCGCGGTCCACACTCCGACCGAGGGTTTAAGAGGCGAATCCCGCCGAGAAGGTGGTGCCCCCACCGGGTGAGGGAACCATGACCGACCAGAACCAGATGCCCAAGAATAGACCGCGCCCTCCCGATCGCCGAAAGCCCGTCCGCTGGCTGACCCTGCTCGTGAGCCTCGGCGTCGTCCTGGTGAGCGGGACCGTCGTGGCGGACGTGATCCTCGCCTACACAGCGAACAACTCCATCGGGCCGAACATCTCCTCGCCGTTCATCTTCCAGAAGGGAGGAAACTACGCTTCCGCCAACTCGCTCGGCGTGGCCACGGATGCGTTCCCCGGAGCCGGCGCCAACGGGGTCACCGTCACCACCACCCTGGCCGGAATCCAGTCCGTCCCGGTGGGTCTGCTCGACGTCAATGAGTTCGCCGTCGGAGCCTCCGCCACCCCCGCGGCCTCGACGATCCACACCCCGTACGTTCCGGCGCCGAGCGTCGTGGCGATCGCCGGGGTCGTCTGCGCCTACGCGTTCATCAGCAACGGGGCCCCGACGTTCGGCACGACCTCGGTGACCGGCGCGCCCGCTGGGTGCGGCGCCGTGCTTCCGACCGTGTCGTCCGTTTCGGCCGGCTGCGGGGTCGTCGCCACCGCGGTGACCGTCGTCAACCTGATGAGCGGTACGGTCTCGGGTGCGCTCTCCTGCACCGTCGCCTCCGCCACCGCCGCCAGCACCACCCTACTGTACGTGAGCTACTGGGTGAGCACCAACGCCGCCGTTTCGGGAACGACCTCGGTGAACGCCTTCGTCATCCCGGTCACGATGCCCTGATCCACGGCCTCCCGTCGGGCCAACCTTTTCCTCCCCCACCTCCCGGGGAGGGTTCCCTCCGGGTGGGAACGGCCTCGGGAGGGCGGGGCCCCGCCCACCGGTTCCCGCTCTCGTGGAGCGGCAGCTTCTTCCGACCCTCCGGGGTGGCGACCGGTGATCGTGTCCGACGGCCGTTCGATGTGGCGGCAGTGGAGGCTCCCGGTCATCGCCGGCGTCGCGGCGGTGGCGATGCTGAGTGCGGGTCTCGGCGTCGCCGAGGTGTTGCTCGCCTACCAGGGTCAGACGAAGGTCTCGAGCGCCAGCTCGCCTTTCCGGTTCGTGAATGGGGCGAACTACGCGGCCGCGAACGCCCAGGGGCTGACCACGAACACGTTCCCGAACGCGCAACAGGTCTCCGTGGCCGCGGGGATTTCCGGGATCTCCGGCGCCTACGGCACCTACTTGCTCGACGTCCTCGAACTCCAATCGAACTCGACTTCCACTGCGACCTGGCACCTGCGGGTCGACACGACCGCCGCCCTGGTCGCGACGGGCGTCAACGCCGCCTACGTGTTCGTCTGCACATCGGCGCCGACGGGCGTTCCCGACACGGGTGCCCCGGTCGCATCGGGTACCGATGCTCGCGGGAACCCGTGGGCGATCTTCTCACCCACCTGCGGGGGTAGCCAGTACGGCGACTCCCTGACGGCCGTGACGACGGGGACGTCCCAGACCTTTGCCGGGGTGACCGCGGGGGTCTCCGTCCTGTACCTCTCGTTCGCGATCGCCGTGACCAACACCGGCGCCTCCACGACCACGTCGGCGAGCCTCACCTTCGTCGCGACGACCCCCTAGGCCGTGTCGTCTCGAGCGCGATGATTAAGTGAGAGTTCCCGCTGGGCGACACTCGACGGTGGGTGGACGAGTGTCGGAACAGGCGCGTTCGCTCCGAGACCAGGCGTTCCTCGCTCTCCTCCTCCTCGTCGGAGCCGGTGCGTTGGGCTCGGGGTTGTTCCAGGTCCTGGTCGAGGCGAACTCGGGTCCCGTGGCGATCTTCGACACCGTGTTGGGGATCGCAGTCCTCCTGGTGACGTGGCTCTTCCTCGCTCCGTTGGCCGCTCCCGCTCTCTTCGGGGACCCGACGGGCGGCGGACCGCTCATCCGGCCGTACCTCCCGCTCCCCATCGGCGCCTCGGCGGGCACAGGCCCCGGGGGCAGGAGCTCCGGGGCAGGCCGAGGTCGCGGGAGCCGACCGTCGCCGCTGACCCGCGACGCCCGGGAGCCCGAACCGATCATCCCGAGATGGGCCGATCCGTTGGTCCACCGCAACGCCGCCCCCGGGGGGAGCCCGCCCCTCGTGGCGGCTCGTTTGACCCCCCCGCCGGCGGAACCCCCGATGGATGAGCCATCGGAGGATCCCGGAGATGAGGACGACACCCCGACGGAGCATCCGGTCGGGACGCCGGAGGAGCCCGGCGAAACGTCGGTCCCGGCCGAGGACCCGGGGGACATGGTACGGGAGCTGGACCTGATCAGCGCGGAGATCGAGAACCCGCCGCGAAAGCGGCCGACGCTCAGTCGCGACCCACCGCCGTTCGGCGCGGCCGGTGCCGCGTAGCCTCCGGCGGCATTCAGTGAACCTGGGCCGCGAGCTGGATGACCTCGACGATGCGGCCGAGCGCGAGGATCGTGACGAGGAACAACGGGGCCGTCGCAGCCCCGAGCGACCGTAGCCCGAACGCCGGACGGCCCCGGCGCGCGCGGGCCTCGGCTCCCAAGCCGAGCAGGAGGGCGACGAGCGCCACCGGGACGAGGAGCTGACCATCCGCCCGGAGGTTGCCCGACGCCGACGTCCCGACCAGGAGGCCTAGAAGCGCCGCCGCGCTGGCGCCGAAGTTGAACAGGTCGCGGTGATAGGGGAGGTCCTGGACGAAGAACGCCGCGAGCGCGATGGCGGCGCCCACGTTCGTGACCAGAATGAGGCCGAGGAGGACATCCGGGTAGGCCGGCGTCGAGAACTCGAACGGGAGCAGGTAGGTCCGGACCACGTCGGGAAAGAGGAAGGTGAGCGCCGCGAGCGACGCGACGGCCACGAACAGGACCAGGGGAAGCGTGGGCATCGTATTCACGGAGCAGGCTTGCTCGCATCGTCGGTCGGCGATGAGCTCCGACTCGAACCGGCAATCGACGCACCGTTCCCGGCTGCGCGGCATCCGGCTCTGGTCCGATGCCTGCCGAAGGAACAGCGCGAGGAACGCCGCGATGGTGATCGAAACGAAGCAGGGGAGCGCCACCTGGCCGAGGTTTCCCCAGTCGAAGACCAGGCTCACGGGACCGGTCACGGGGTGGGGCGACCCATAAGCCCCTCGGCGGAGCGGAATCGATCCCGCTCCAATCGGTCAGCTTTATAACGGGGGCGTGGGTCCCCCGCCCCGCTCCCCATGACCCGGTCCGCCTATCGTTACATGGCCACTTCCTTCCGCCAGACGCAGGGAGATGAAGGCGCGGCCCTCCGCCACGAGCGGCTGCTCACCTGGCGGCGGGATCACACGGTGACGCGCCTCGATAGGCCCACCCGGCTCGATCGCGCCCGGGCCATCGGTTGGCGCGCGAAGGGCGGCTACATCTGCGTGCGCGTCCGGGTCCGTCGGGGCGGGCAACGCAAGCATGCGATCATCGCGGGCCGACGTCCGAAGCGCAAGGGTATCCTCCGGATGACGCTCGCCAAGAGCCTGCAGCGGATCGCCGAAGAGCGAGCCGCGAAGCATTACCCCAACCTCGAGGTCCTGAACTCGTACTGGGTGGGGGAGGACGGCAAGCAGAAATTCTTCGAAGTCGTCCTCGTCGACCCGGACCACCCCGAGATCCTCGCCGACCCGAAGATCAACTGGATCGCGGCCCCGGCCAATCAGGGGCGAGTTTTCCGGGGTCTGACGCGCGCGGGGACCGACAGCCGTGGGCTGCGGTGGAAGGGGAAAGGGACCGAGCGCATGCGCCCCTCGAGGGCCCGCAACCGGCGCGACACGCGCCGCACCCAGACCAAGGTCATCCCGTAGGCGGCCGAGTCCCGGCGTCCGGGTCCCAGAGTCGCTCGAGGGGTTGGCCCTCCCGCTCCGCGAGACGCCGCGCCCACCCCGCCATCCCCTCGACGTGCACGACCTCGCCGCGGAGGGCTCGGGCGAGGCGTCGCCGGAACTCGAGGTCCACCTCGACCGGACCGGCCGCGAGGAGCTCGCGGACCTTCTGGGCGAACTGACCGCCGGCGCGATCCCAGTCCGTGAGGACGATGAGCCGGGCCGTCTTCCGAGCCAGGTCGTGGGCGAGATGCGATAAGGGTTGACCGCGGTGGACCAGGTGGATCGGGGAGCGGACCCCGAGCCGTTCGATCGAGCGGCGGTCCCGTTCCCCCTCGACCAGGACCGCGGTCCCGGGAACGGCCAGCTCCTCGAGCAACTGACGCCAGAGGCGCTGGAACTCCTCCCAGGCGGCGTCCCTGCGATCGACCGGTTCCACGAGAGGGACGCGGCTCGGACCCGAGCCGTCGCCTCCTTCCAGCTCCGGGCACGGCCCGCAATACCTTAAGCCTCGACCCCTTCCGACGGCTCCCCGGGGATCTCATGGCCGACCCGTACACTCAGCTTCTGGAGTGGCGGCGTTCGGAGGCCGCGGCCCGTGGCCTCGCCAAG
>JABCYU010000129.1 GCA_013290045.1 Methanobacteriota archaeon
GGTCGTCCGCGCCGTGGGCGTCGAGCTCGAGAAGCACCAAGTGGCGCCGGCGCGTACGTGACGGATCCCGTTCGGATCGGCCCCGAGGGTGCCGATGGTGACCATGCCGCCGGACGCCTGGGTCCTCACCTGGTAGATCGTCGAGGGATCGAGAAGCACCGGGACGTACCCCACCGCGGTGAACTGGCCCGGGGCGCCGCCCCAATTGGTCGCCTCGTGGGGGTACGACCCTCCGTAGGTCCACCAGGACCTCCCGCCCCAGCCGTGGAGCGTCCAGTACGGATATTGACCCGAACCGCCCCACGTGCGGAAATCATAGCAGGGAGCCGCCAGGCCCGAGCAGGCCCCGGCGCTGGAGGTGGTGGCGGTCCAGGGGAACGGATTGCTGTACGAGGCCGTGGAGGCGTTCCACGAGGCGGCATCGAGGAGCTCCGGCACCCCCGTCGAGTTGACGGCGGCGCCGTTGTAGCTGTTGCAGTACGATGGACCCTGGGCTTCGGGGCAGTTCTCCCACGTCGCCTCGACGTTGAGTCCGTAGCCCCAGCCGCCCGAGCTCCAGCTCGAGGTGTCGTAGAACGGGGTCAGCGGGAGGCCCGACGTCGAGATCGCCGCCGAGTAGCTCCAGGAGAGCGATCTTGACAGGTTCGTCGTGTCGTTGAGGTAGACCGAGAGGCCGTTTGTCCCGTTCACCGCCCCCACCATCGTCAGGTTGAGCCGGTCGCCCGGCGCGAAATGGCCCCAGCCCGTGGGGGTGTAGGTCCCGATCCCCGAAAGGGCGGCGTTGTCCTCGCAGTAGCCGATCCCCCCGATCGTCGTGACCGCGGTGTCGTTCGTGCACTGCGGGTCGCACGACCCCGCCGGTACCAGGTCCCAGACCGGGGCCTGGACGGTCCAGTTGGCGCTCCCGTTCGGGGTGACGTCGCTGAACGGCGGATTGATCTGGACCTCGAGGTACGATTCGCCCTCGAGCGAGCATCGGACGCCGGCGAGCCACATGCCGATCCAGAACGTGGAGAACGCCGAGGCGGCGTTCGCTCCGGAATCGGGGAGCTGGAGGGCGAACTGGACCCGGCTCCCGGAGCCGGAGGAGTTGGAGAGGAAGTTGAGGCCCGGCTCATCGTGGCCGATGTAGCACGGGGACTGGAGGCGGTGGTTCACGTCGAGCGGCGGGGCCCCTTCGGATCCGAGCGTCTGGTTCCACTCGGCCTGTTTTTGGCGGCAGCTGGCGGAGTCGTTCCACAACGCGGTCGGGGGGACCGACGGGTGCGAGGCGGCGCCGACCGCGTGGGCGGGAGCGGAGGCGACCGGACTCGGGAGCCCCTCGCCCGAGCTTCGGGCCGTTCCGACGGGCGTCGGGGAGTGGACGAACGGGGCCGTCGGTCCGGGAGGGTTGCCCGCGAAAGCCGCCGTCGTGATCGCGCCCGGAGTGGAGAGGAGCATGAACCCGCCCACGAACAGGGCGGCGAGGACCGGGAACCCCGAACGACCGAAACCGCTCATCGGCGCGTGCGAGCGCGCGCCCCCATTTAAGCCCCTCCCGGATTCAGCGAGGCGCCGGACCTCAGGGCGGGCGACCCAGGGTTCGGGTCTGAGGAAAAACTCGCCGCCCGGGCGCCACCGAGGCGCCCGGGGGAATCGGTTCGCGAGCTCCCGGAGCCGCGCCTACGGAGGGGGCGGCGGAGGGGGCATGGTGCCCGCGTCCATCGTCCCATCGGATTGCAGGTGCGGGAGGTCCGACATCTGCCCGCCTTGGTAGGTCTGGTCCTCCAACGGCGGACCTTCCATCTGGCCGTCGGAGCCACCACTACCGCCGCGCCGGCGCGTCAGGAGGACGAGCGCCGCGACGACGATGATGCCGATGACCGCCACGATCGCGATGACGTCGGTCGTGGTGAGGCCGTTGGCCGGCGTGGCGTTGTTGCCGGTCGTGGAGCAGGTGTTCGTGGTGTGGCAATCCGTGTTACAGTTGGGCCCGACACAGACTGTGGGGTTCTTCACCAGCGTGACGGTGATGTACGTCGACACGTTCCCCGGCGAGACGTCCGCCTTCGTCTGGAACGAGTTGTAGCCGGTCGCCGTCACGTTGACGGTGTACGAGCCCGCCCCGAACAGCACCGAGAAGGTGCCGTTCGCGTTGACGTGCTCGAACCCGCCCTTGCCGGTCGTGGCGTTGTAGATGTGGAGCACCGCCACCGGGATCGCGGTCGTCGGCCCGATGATCCCCTGGATCGCGCCCTGGTTGGTGAGCGTGATCGAGACGATGCTGACCTGGCCGGCGTTGACCTTCAGGTTCGGGATCACGCTGAGGTTGTAGCCGGGCTGCGTCGCCGCCACGGAGTGGAAGCCGCCGGTGACCTGCACCGAGAACGTCCCGACGTTCGTGGGGATGGTCAGGCCGTCGATCGACACCCGGAGGCCGGAGTTGGCGTTGGTGACGGTGCCGTTGATCCAGCCGCCGGAGAGGACGATGGCGACCGGGGTGGTCGTCGACGGGAACACCTGGTAGTACTTCGAGAACGGCACGAGGCCCGGCGAGCTCGCGTTGACCCAGTAGAATCCCCACGGCTCGATGTGGCTCCAGGTGCCCGTGGCTCCCGGGGTGACCGACGTGCCGTTGATCAACACCGTGATGTTGACCGGCGAGATCGTCCCCGAGATCGTCCCGGTGACCTTCGCCAGCACGATGTTGAACGTCGTCGCGGAGTGCGCCGCCACGGGTTCCTGGTTGCCGAGCGACGCGACGTAGTAGGCACCCGCCGTCGCGTTGACCGTGTAGGTCTGGCCCGCCGCGACGGTGTAGTTGTACTTGTACTGCGCCGAGTTCTGCGGGTCGACGGTCAGCTTCACGACGTTGCCGTTGACCTTCAGGCTCGCGGAAGCGGTCACCGGCGCGAACGTGCCGATGATCCAGCCGGCGGGCGTCGCGACATAATTGACCTGCAGCGCGGTGCCGGAGGTGTAGATGAACCCCGCCGCGTAGTTCGTCGAGCTGAACAGGCCCGAGTAGCTCGCGAACGTCTCGACGTAGCTCGCGTTCGCGCCCGGGAACCACTGCGGCACGCTGATCGTGTGGCCGCTCTGGGTGTCGAACCCGGTCGTCTGCGGGAGGTGCAAGAGCGAATTCTGGCCGAAGGTGCTCAGCGTCGCGTTGACGCCGGCGACGCTCGCGGTGATCGACACCGCGTGGACTTCGGCGCTATAGAGCTCCTCGACGAAGTTGCTGATGCAGAGCGAGCTGCGGCAATCCGTCCAGATGGGGAACGCGCCGGCCGAGGTCGCCGCGACGCCCGTCGTCGGCCCGAGGGTGGCGATGGTGTTGCCGGGGGTGCTGTCGGCGTCGCCGACGACGAACGTCGTCGACCAGGTCGAACCGCCGTCCAGCGAGACCGAGCCGTACATCCGGACGTTCCCCAAGCTGTGGTCGATGCCGAAGTAGAAGACCCAGACCGCGCCGTTCGGTCCGACCGAGATGCTCGGCATGACGTAGACGGTGTTCTTCGTCTGGGCGGTGATCGTCTTCGGGGCGCTCCATCCGATGTTCGCGGGGCCCTTGATGGTGATGTCGATCGCCGCGTAGCCGAAGTAGGAGCCGGACTGGTTGTCCTCCCAGACGGCGTACTGAGAGCCCTTGTACGGCGAGCTCGACCAGTTGTCGAACGCGAGGTACGGGACGCTCGCGGTCGTGAACGAGTCGGGGCTCGCGGCGCCGTAGACCTCCGTGGCGATCAGGGTGCCGATATCCTGGGCCGAGGAGAAGGTGACGCCCTTGTTGCTCGAGACGAACTGGGCGAAGGTGAACTCGATGGCGCCCGTGCTGGTGATCGTCGCGTTCCCGCCGTTGAGATCGTCGGCGAGGATCGAGATGTTGTGGTTCGGGGAAGGGCCGATGGCGACGCTCGGCGACTGGTCATAGAGCCCGGCATTGAGCAGCTTCGGGGCGGACCAGGTCACGCCGTCGTTCGAGCTCACCGAGACGAAGTCGCTGATCGACGTGAGGTTGAGCTGCGTGCAGCTGAAGTTCGGGAAGTACATGTAGTGCAGGACGTCCCACGTCACCACCGCGGTGTGGTCGGGGGCGTCGTAGGCGATCGACGGGATCTCCGAGACGTTTCCGGGTCCGTACTCGGTCACCGGGCCGCCGCACGACGACGGGATGAAGTACGGCACGTTGGTGTTGATGGCGGTCAGCTGGGCCGGGGCCGCCCACGTCTGGCCCCCGTTCGAGGAGACCGAGACCGAGATCCCCTCGGGAGCGAGGTAGCCGACGGTGCCGACGCCGCAGGTGCCCAAGGCGAGGCACGGCTGGCCGTAGTCGGAGGCGAGGAACGCCTTGTTGTTGGCTCCCGCGGCGATCGCGGGGTAGCCCAGGACGGTGGAGTTGTTGGTGGCGCTCCCCTTCATCACCCAGCTCTTGTTGACGGTCTGGTACGACGGGGTCCATCCGATGCCGCCGTTCGAGCTCGTGTAGGTGACGTCGGGGCCGTTGGTGTAGATGTAGTTGGTCGGGGCGACGGTCGAGCATAGGACGCCGCCCGAGCCGTTGAACGCGGAGATGAAGTTGAGGTTCGCCGAGAGGAGCGAGAGGTTGCTCGGCCCGACGGCGGCCACGACGGCGCCGCGCGAGCAGTCGGAACCGTTGGCATAGAAGTTCGAGTTCGACGACGGGCCCCCGTCGGGGGTCACCGGTCGAAGGCTGTGGGAGGAGGCAGGGCCGTGGGGAACGACGACCTGGGAATGGAGGAACGGAACGAACGGGGCGCCGGCGTAGCTCAGCTTCGCCAGATGGGCCGACGGGCTCAGGTCCGCGGGCAGGCGGGCGGGAACCGGGCTGGCCGTGGCGCGCAGACCCGAGCTCGGCGAGTGGGACGGGGCCGCCACATGGACCGTTCCGGACAGGGCGGCGAGCCCGGACAATAGGAAGACGAGGACGACGACGCCCGCGAGGAGCGGGGCGGCGCGCGACAGTCGGCGGGAGGACGTGCTGGGGGTCTCGTTCGTTCGGCTCATGGGTGCGTCCCTACGGGTCGGATGCTCGTATTTCATGGTTGTGGGTCCGGTGGCGGTTGGTTATCGGCGCCCTCGGGGAGCGGCCGACGGGCGGGGGCCGACGGGAGGGCCGGTTCCTCTTCGGTCGCCGACGACGGCGGGCGCCGGTAGAGGCTGCCGACGAGGAGGATGGCGGCGACGACGACGACGATCCCGATCCCCACCCAGACGACGGCGGGTAGCCCGAGCGACCCGGTCGACGTCGGCAGGACGACCACGGTCTGGGTGGCCGTGGCGATCCGGTGGTACGGGTCGGTGACGGTCACCGTGACGGTGAACGTGCCGGCCGACTGGTAGACGTGGCTCGTGAA
>JABCYU010000130.1 GCA_013290045.1 Methanobacteriota archaeon
CCCGGCAACACCAGGGCTCGGGCGCCCGCGCCCGGCGCCATCCCCTCGACCGTGTCGCAGAGGAGCACCCGATCCGGGGCGAACTCGCCGAGGAGCTCCGACGTCGGAGGAGGAGGGCGGCCCGACCCGCACGCCACTTCGAGCCACAGGGCGGCCGGATCTATCTCGAGGATCACCCGTCGCATGACCCAGTGGACGAGCTCGGGGGAGTGACCCCAGAAGTAGATCGAGACGGGTTCGCCCGGCCAGTCAGGAGAGACGAACATCGATCGTCCCGAAGGCTCCGGCGGCTCGACAGGGGGCGTGGGGGAGGCCGGTGCCGGGTCCGTCGAACGTCGACCGTCGGGCCTCCGGGAGTGCGGCAGCGGATCGGAGGGGGACATGGAGCAGAGAGGCCCGCCTGGAGCGGAGGCCATCGGTGGCCGACGCCGCGGCAACGGTTGTCGTTGAACCGAACCGGTTCGGGGGTACGGACCGGTTCGCGCCGAACCATGCCTCAGGCTGTCAGGCGGAAGCTGGTCAGATCGAGCTGGAGGGCCGAGTCCGCGAGCCGCTTCTCGATCTTCATCAGCGTCACGGAAACGGTGGATTTGCTCCGACCGATCCGGTCGGCGAGGTCGCTGAGGGAGATCTCCCGGGGGACGGCATAGTATCCGGACGACAGCGCCTCTCGGAAGACGGTGTCCTGCACGGGAGTGAGGCCGAGACCCTGCATCGTCCCGACCCCCTGGCGGACCGATTCGATCTCCCCCGGACCGACGTGCCGGCGAAGGTCGGCGAGGAACGCGCGCATCTGGGAGGCGCTCGCGAACGTCTCGAAGCGGCTCCATCCGGCCTGGATGATGATGGGGTAGCGGGTGAGCACGCGGTGGCGGACCGTGACGAGATGGATCGAGGGGATCGCGAAGGTGACCCGGTAGAGGACGTTCCGCTCGCCCTGCGGGTGGGCCTCCACCGACACCACGGAGGGGAACTCCCGGGAGGCGGCCGGCCATTCGTTCGCCCCCTCCCCGATCATCCGGACCTCGACCAGCAGCTGGCCCGGGGCGACCTCGATCCGGTTCAGCAACTCCAGTCGCAGCCTCGGATGGGCCAGGGTGAAGTGGTAGCCCCACGAATCCTTCGGGAGCCGGGCGGCGACCCGGTAGAGCCCGAACGTCTCGGCGGGGGCGCCCTCGGGGGTCACTTCCGCCTCAGAGGATCCGTCGGACCGGTGGCCCACCGCTCGCCGCCGCGTCGGGGCCGGACGACCGCCGACTCGCGGGCACCCACGACCTCGCCATCGGGGGCGCCAGTATAAATCTTGCAAGAGGAAAGCCGGAGTCCGATGGGGTCTGGCGAGCGGTCGTTCGGCCCGGGTCCGTGTCGATGACGCTCAACCTTCGGCTCGGGCTCACGATCTTCCTGATCGGGTTCGCCGTGGAAAGCGCCGGCGGGTTCGCGACGCTGTTCTCCGGGTCCGGCTCGCTTCCGCTCCACGGATATCTGCCGATCGTCAGCCTGGGGTCCACCACCGTGGGATTCGTTTTCCTGTTCATCGGGCGCCGAGAATGGAACGACCTCCATCGGGCCCGGTTGCATTTCGCCGGCGTGCTGTTCGCGGCGAGCCTGGCGACGGTGGGGGCCGCGGCCGCGCCCGTGATCTACCTCGTCTACGCGGGTTCGACGCCGGTCCAGGCCGTCCTCGGGGCCGAGTTCGGTCTCGCGATCGCCGCCTCGGTGGCCCTGACGTTCGCCACCTACACGCTCGTCGCCGCGCACCTCGTTGGGCGGGTCGGGGAGGTCGCCATCGGGCTGGGGGTCGGCTGGGCAGTCGTCGTCGCGGTCGAGATCGGGGACGCCCTGGCCCCCCGGCTCGGGGGGATCGCGCGGGCCGCGGCGGCGCACCCGTTCACGCTTCCCCCGGAGCTGCTCTCCGTGGGCGGGTGGGAGGCGTGGCTGGCGTTCAGCTATCTGGCGTTCTTCCTGGCGTTCCTGGACGCGCACTACCAGGTGGCGCGCGGGATCGGAGCCGACGCTCCCGGATGAGCCGCCACGGTCTCCTCATCGGTCCCCGGCGCCGAAGCGCCGGAGGGGCGGGCTCATCGTTCGTCCCAAGCTTCCGGAGCGGCGGGGGTGGGATCGGGTTCGGCCTTCGCAGGTTTCGACGGGCGACGCCGCCGGAGCAGCAGCAGCAGCGCGATCGCCGCCAGGGCGACCACGGCGACCGCCACGATCAGCAGGCTACCGGACGAACCCGAGCCCCCGAGCAGGCCCGGAGGGGAGCTGGGAACGGCCGAGACCACGAACGTGGTGTTGCTTCCCGCCGAGGACCCGACCGAGTCGTGGACCGTGACGAGGACGTCGAAGGTCCCGGTCGCCTGGGCATCGCACGGGAGGGAGGAGACATTCGCCGCAGCGCACCCGTTCGGGAGCCCCGAGAAGGAGTACGTCAGGACCCCGGTCCCCCCGGTCGCGGAGATCTGGAACGTCGAGTTCTGGCCCACGGTCACGGCGGCGGGCGTCGCGTTGAACGACGTGATGTGGACATCGGGGTTGACGACGAGCGGCGCCGTCGCCGTCGCGCTCTTCAAGAACGCGTCGGTCACCGTGACGGAGATGGTGAAGTGGCCGGTGACGCCGGGGGTGCAGAGAAGGACGTTCGTGTTGTTCGTTGCACAGCCGGACGGCAGGCCGTGGTACGAGAAGGTGAACGACGGCGTCCCGTTCGACACCGTCGCGGAGATCGTCGTCGCGATCCCGACGTCGGTCGCCCCGCGGCTGAGCGTGAACGTGGCGATCGACGGATCGGGGACGACGGTGACGTTGAAGAACGTCGTCGCGGCGCCCCCCACGGGATCGGAGACGGTCGCCACAATCGAATAGTTCCCGGGGGTGGCCGGTCGACAGCTACCCGTCGCGGTGCCGTTGAGCGAACAGCCGAACGGGAGTCCGAGATAGACGTACGATAGCGGCGCCGTGCCGCCCGAGGCGTTGACCCAGAGCGTGAACGACGTGCCGGCATCCACGGAGGGGAGGGAAACCGCCGACGAGTCGATCCTCACGGCCGGGGAGATCGTGACCGTCGCGGTGGCCGTCGCATACCAGCCGAAGACGTCGGTCACGTTCACCTGGACGATGGCTTGGGAAGGGGCGCTCGGAACGCAGTTGAGCACCGGCGCGCTCACCGTCAGGCAGCCTGCCGGGAGCCCGGAGTAGAGGTAGTGCAACGGGTGGGTCCCCCCCGAGGCGTTCGTCCGGAAGACGATCGGAAGCCCCACGTCCGTCGTCAGGACGGACGCGGTGAACGCCAGGATCGAGGGCGCCGGATTCACGGTCAGGTTCACGATGGACTGGACCGAGAAGCTCGCGGCGTCCGTCACCTGGGCGACGATCGTGAAGTTCCCGGCGGCACGAGGGAGGCACGTCAGGTTGTCGGCGTTGACGCTGGAACACCCCGATGGGAGGGCGTGGAACGCGTAGCGGTACGCCCCCGTCCCGCCCGTGGCGTTGACGGTGAAGTGGACGGGCGAGCCGACCGTCACGTTGGTCAGGTTCTCTCGGAAGTAGACGATCGCCGGGTCCGGGGCGACGACCAGCGGTACGGAGAAGGAGAGGTTGTCGTTCCGGGTATCGGTGACGTTCGCGAGGACGGCCGACGAGTACACGGAGTTTGCCACGCACGTGATCCGCGAGGCGTTCAGATTGGTGCAACCCGAGGGGAGATTGGAGTAGGCATACCCGAGCGGGGTGGCGTCGCTGGCGGCCGAGATGTTCAGGACGGCGCTTTGCCCGACGTCGACCCGGGCCGGCGCTCCGGTCGCGTAACCGACGATGGGGGGCCCGTAGGCCCACGTGGCCCCGTAGCCGTTGATCGTCGTCCCGAGGGCGTTGTAGCCTCCGAAGTAGAGGGTCAGATTATCGAATCCGTCGGCGGCCAGCATCCCTTGGCCCGCCTGGAGGGGGGACGGTTTGAGCAGCGTCGTCAGATTCGTCCAGTTGTTGCTCACGAACTTCCACGTGTCCCCGAAGATGGGGCCGGTGGTGGTGGTGTGCGAGCCTCCGTAGAGCAGGACGTAGCCGTCGCGGGTATCGTAGGTCATCGCGGGATAAACCCGCCCAGCGGGCGCCTTGGTGAGCGTTGTCGTGAGGTTCTTCCAGGCTCCCGCGGCGTACGTCCATGTCTGGGAGGTCGGGCAGTTGGTCGACGACAAACAGCCTCCGAACAGCACCACCTCGCTGTCCGCCGCATCGTAGGCCACCGCCGCTCGATACCGTCCGGGAGGGCTGCCGGTGACCGTGGAGGTCAGGTTCGTCCACGTCGCGTTCACGAACTTCCAGGTGTCCTTGTACGGGACCGTGGTCGCCGAGCTGAACGTCCCCCCGAACAGGAGGACGTAGCCGTCGGCGGCGTCGTAGGTCATCGCCCCGCGGTACCGCGGGAGCGGGGCCTTGCCGATCGTCGTGGTGATGTTGGTCCACAGGCCGTGGGCGTACGTCCAGGTATCGTTGAGGGAGGCGGAGAGGCTGGCGGCATTCCCGATCAAGCCCCCAAAGAGGACGACCTCCTGGTCCGCCGCGTCGTAGGCGATCTGCGGGATCGCGCGCCCGCTCGGCGAGGACGACAAGGTAGGCGTCAGGTTCGTCCAGTGACTATCCGAGAACGCCCACGTGTCCCCGAGCTCGACTCCGTTGCAGGTGCTGGCGGAGGCGCATCCGCCGAAGAGGAGGACGTAATGGTCGACGCCGTCCCAGACCATCGCCCCGAGGGTTCGGTTCGTCGGCCACACGGGTTGGATCCCCGCGATGTTCGTCCACACCGGACCGACCGTAAGTTGGGGCCGGACCGGACCGGGCGTCTGGGCGCACGTCCCGACACCGGAGGCGGCCGCGGCGCACGTCGTGGGGAAACCATGGGCGGGACCTGCGCCTCGGCTCAACGAGGCGCCGGCGGCGGCGAGGGCCGCGGCCCCGATCCCGGCGCCCGGGGTCGACGGGTGGGGGTGACCACCGCCGGCAACGCCGATCGCCCCGCCGCCGAGGGACGAACCTGGCAGCAGGAGGAGGACCAAGGTGAGGGCGGCGAGGCCCATCGAACCTCGTCGTAGGGCTCGCGTCGGCAGAAGCCGGTGGGGCACTCGTCCCATGACCACGCTATCGCCCGTCAGAGGTACCGGCGCCATATACCTTCGCAACCGCGCGGCTCCGAGAGTGGGGGAGGGGCGGTCATGTCTCCCAACGACCGTCCACCGGGGCGCGCCCACGCCGAGCTCCCAGCCCGAACTGGGTGTAGAGCCCGGTTATTCTTTCCCTCATTAGAAGGTGGGGGTGGAGGGGGAGGTG
>JABCYU010000131.1 GCA_013290045.1 Methanobacteriota archaeon
GATGCTGACGGTCGAATACCCCTGCCGATGCAGCAGCGACGGGATCGTTGGCAGGCTGGTGTCGAGGTTCAGAGCCCCCTTCATGTGGACTCCGTGCTGCCACGGGTAGAGTCCGGTGAACAGGCTAGCGTGGGAGGGGATTGTCCAAGGCGAGGGGGCGGTGGCGCGTGGGAACACGATCGACTCGCGCTCAAGTTGGTCAACGAACGGCATCCCCCCGTCCGGCCCGTTCCCGCCCCCGAAATCTTGGGCCCGGACGCAGTCCAAGACGACGACGAGCACGTCGAGGGGCTCCTTCTCGCGGGGCCAGGACGGCCGCGCGGTCATCGACGATCCCTCCGCCATGGAGCGTCCGTCGCGGATCTCGAGCGCATGGATGGTAGGCGTAGGTCCGGGCCGCCCCTATATCCGCCTCGGTGGGGTCGCGTGGACCCCGCCACGCCTCCGGACCCGGGCCATCGGGCCGAGGTCGAGTTCGGCTTCGCTCGGAACCGCCACCTCGTAGGGGAGCCCGGCACGACGCGGCGGAGGTGGCCGCGGTGATAAGGGTTCCGAGAGCGATGGCCGACGGAACGGCCTCCCGCGGCTCCGTGGCGCCCCATGACGTGAGACGGACGCCCCGTTGCCCCTTCCCCCTCCCCGACAGTGCGGATCGGAACGAGACCGGGACGGTGTCGATTTAACGGAGGTCCCTCTCCTCAGGGGACCTCGCCATGGGCGTTCGAATCACTCTCCTCATTCTGGGCGTCGTGCTCCTCCTCGCAGTTCCCCCGCTCACCCCGATGCCCTCGAGCCCGGTGGCGTCCGGGCCGCCGAAGCCGAGCGGATCCTCGGAGAGTCCACCGGTGACCGCGAGTGCCCGGTTCCTCAACTCCACGGGCGCTTCCTCGCCATCCCAGGGTTGGACCCATCTGGTCGGAGTCACCGGCCCGACCCGGCGGACCGAGTATGCGTTCGCCTTCGACCCCGCGATGGGGGGGATCGTCCTTTTCGGGGGCTGGAACGGGAAGGCGTACCTCGGAGACACGTGGCTCTTTCACAACGGCAGCTGGACCGATCTCGGGGTGACCGGTCCGCCGGCGAGGGCTCGGGCGGTGATGGCGTTCGACAATGCGTTGGGAACGATGGTCCTCTTCGGCGGGTACGACGGCGCCACCTACCGCGCGGACACCTGGGGCCTGAACGGATCGGGCTGGGCCCGGCTGAAGCTCGGCTCCACCACCAACCCACCCGGCCGAGCCTCGTCGGCGATGGTCTTCGATCCCGCGGAGCGTTCCCTGGTCCTCGTCGGCGGGACGAACGGCGCCGCCCTCGGCGACGTCTGGACGCTCCGGGGCCTCAACTGGACGGCGTTCCCCCGAGCCGTCTCCCCTTCGAACCGCAGCGCTCCCGCACTGGGCTACGATCTCGGGAGCGGTCAGTTGATCCTGTTCGGTGGCGCCTCGAACGTCTCGAGATTCCTGGGGGACACCTGGCGACTCGAAAACGGAACGTGGTCCTTGCTGGCGAACGTCACCACGCCGTCCCCCCGGTCGGATGCGGCTTTCGGATACGACCCGGTCGACGGAGGCCTCGTCCTGTTCGGCGGGACGAATGGCACCTTGCTGTCCGACACCTGGAGCCTGAGGAACGGGAACTGGACCCGTTGGCATCCTCCCGTCTCCCCCCCCGCGTCCGATGGGGGGCGACTCGTCGCTGACCCGTGGGAGGGTGCCCTGGTGCTGTTCGGAGGGTGGACGGGTTCGGCGCCGCTCAACGAGACCTGGACGTTCCGGGCGGGACCCGCGACCCTCGCATGGCAGAGCGCGAACTCTGGCGCCGATCCCTGGAGCCGAAGCAACGCCGCCATGGCGTACGACGAGGCGACCGGCGGGATCCTCCTCTTTGGCGGGGAGAATCCATTCCCATCGAACCCTTCAAACGCCTACTTCGGCGATACCTGGGTGTACTCCCTCGGCCAATGGAGCCTGCTGAGTTCCCCCGTTTCCCCACGGGCGCGCAGCGGGGCGGGCGCTGCCTTTGATGCCTCCCTCGGCGGCGTCGTGCTCTTCGGCGGCTGGAACGGATCCGTGGAGTTCAACGATAGTTGGCTTTTCCGGGGAGGAACGTGGAGTGAACTCTTCCCATCGCCGGCCCCGAGCGCTCGATCGTTCGCCGGGTTCGCGAGCGATCCCGCGGATCACGGCCTGCTCCTGTTCGGCGGCGAGACCCGGAGTGGCTCAGCCGGCCCCATCACCCGGTTGCAGGACACTTGGGAGTTCCACGACGGGCGGTGGAATCAACTCCCGCTCACGCCCGCCGTTCCGACGGCCCGCTCGTCCCCGCAACTCGCCTTCAGCCCCGCCTCCGGAGAAATGATCCTGTTCGGGGGGCTCGCCGCCACCGTTTCCGGTGGGACGTTCTCCCTCAACGACACCTGGCGGTTCCGAGGCGGGGTGTGGGAGAATCGGACCGTCCTGGTGGGCGCCACCCCCACTGCTCGCTGGGGTGGGGACCTGGTCTTCGATCCAGGGGCCGCTGCCCTCGTGCTGCTCGGCGGTACCGGGGCCCTCGGTCGATCCACCGACATGTGGGCATTCCGTGGAGGGGCGTGGACGGGGATCTGTCGGGCCTGCGACCCCACCTCGCCCTCCACCGAGCCCGCGGTTTTCGACCCCGGGCTCGGCGCGCTCGTCGCGCTGTCGGGGTACCGCCTCACGATCGGCGATCCGTTCGGGCGCTTCTCGGCGACGCAGGCTTGGGCCCCGACGCCGTTCGTCCTCGCGACGACCGAACCGGCGGCCGGGACCGACGTGAACATCTCGGCCAAAATGATCGCCTGGTGGGGAGGCGGCCTGCCGCCCCAGTCGATCTCGTGGGTCCTTCCTAACGGGAGCCTCCGGACCGGCGACGGAGCCCCCATTGGTTCGACGGTGAGCGGGGAGTTCAACTTCACCGCCCTGCTCACCACCGGGGGCAATCGCACGGCGAGCGGCCTCGGCACGCTCTGGGTCCACCTATGGCCGCAGATCCGGTTGCGACCGCTCGCCTACTCGGTCACGGTCCACGCTCCGCTCTACATCGGGGTCAACGTCACCGGTGGAACCCCGCCCATGACTGCCCAGTACCAGAACCTCCCCCTCGGGTGCGCGTCGCCGGTCGGGCTCAACCTGAGCTGTCGGCCCGCCGGCGTCGGGGCGTTCGCGATCGACGTCACTCTCACCGATGGGGCGGGCGCCAACACGACCCGGTATGTTCAGGTCAACGTCACCGGACCCCACCCACCCCCGGGCCCCTCCCAGCTGAGCCGCTGGGCCACCGTCGGCGTCCTCGGAGGGATCGTACTCGTCGTCGTGGCGGGACTTTGGTACCGCCGACGCGAGCGGATGCGCCGAGCGGCTCGACTTGCCGCGCGTCGCCGGGCGCTGGAGATCGCCGGGCTTCCGCCCGGATCGTCCCGCTCTCCACCGCCGGCCTCCGGAAGGCGCGAGTAGGGCCGGCCCGATCGCCCCGATCCCCAAACGGGACGCCGCGACGCGTGGTGGGGGGCGCGGGACCTGCGGAAGGCGGTCCGCCGCCGGTTGTGACCCTTCCGGAGGGAATCCGGAGCGCTTGGCGCGGCGGGAGTGCCACTCAGTCGACGTCCGGCCCCTCGCCGTTCGGGAAGTACGTGTATTGAACCGGCGGATAGAACGGGGGCATGGGACCCGCGACGGCCCCCGGCGGCTGCAGGGGGATCGGGTAGCCCGCATTGGCATCGCTGGTCGGGAAGATCATCGGCGCGCGCGGGGACTGGCTGAAATTGAAGAACTGGTACAGGGTCGGCGCGTTGCAGTCCATCGCCGTGATGCAGGGGAGCGAGAAGCGGTTCTCCACCGTTCGGAGCAGGGATTCGAAATAGCCGAGCGAGTGGCCGATGTAGTTCTCCCGGGCGTACGGGCTGATGACGAGCAGCGGCACGCGGAAGCCGAGCGTCAGGTTCGTGCCGCGGGCCAACGGCGGAGCGACGTGGTCGTAGAAACCGCCGTACTCGTCCCAGGAGATGAACACCGCGGAGGTGTTCCAGTCCGGGGACGATTCGACGGCGTCGACGACGCTGGAGACCCAACCCTGTGCGACGTTCGACGCGGAAGGCGGGTGGTCGGAGTCGGCCGCCGGAGGGACGACCCACGAGACATCCGGCAGCGTGCCTTTCCGGGCGTCCTTGAAGAAGCGGGAATTGTTGAGGAAGTGGGCGCTCAATGTGGCGTTGTAGTTCTTGGCTTTCGCGGCGAGCGGGTTGTAGTAGGCGTAAGCCCACCCCCCCGACCCTCCGGGGGTGGTGTTGCCGATCGCGGCGGAGTAGTTCGTGCCGATCGAGTGATCGTACCAGTTCCAGGAGACCGACGTGTTGAGCAGGCGCTCCTCGACCGAGGTCGTCGCGTTCGCCTGGCTGAGATAGACCGTGCGGTTGGCGAGTCGGTAGGATTTGGACGCGCCGATCAGGTTCGACTGGATCGCGGGCGGTGCCTGGCCGGCGACCAGATGCCAGTGGTTCGGCAGCGAGTAGCTGAGCGTCGACGAGAAGAAATTGTCCCCCAGGCCGTACTGCTCGGCGAGGTCCCAGAGGATCGGCGCGGTGAACTTGTTGTAGTAGCCGAACGGGTAGTTGCTCGACTTCTCCCCCAGGTAGAAGTCGTTCATGCTGCCGTTGTTCCACGAGAAGATCGAGCTGTTCGAACTGTGCGGCATCGGCGCGGTGATCGTCCAGTTCTGGCGCGTCAGCGGGAACGGGGTGATGCACCCGAGGGACAGGTTGGAGGGGTCGTACGGGACGCAGGTGCCCGTCGGCAGCCCGTTCCCGGTCATCGAGCAGAACTTGGTGAGGTTCTGGCAGTAGGTTCCGAAGTAGTTGTCGTAGGCGTGGTTCTCCATCATGACGATGATGATGTGGTTGATCTTCGTGGCGAACGACTGGGCCTGGCTGAGGACCGGGGCCCCGGGTGCCCCGGAGGTGAACTCGGGGATCGCCTGGACGGGCAGCACGAGGAGGAGGACGACCCCGATGATGGTCGAGCTCCTGGGCAGAAACCCGCGGGGTTTTCGCCCCCGTCCGACGCTCGGCATACGATGGTCCACCGGAATCCGGGGTTCACGCCATTAGGCTATAGCAGGATTTCGCCCGTATCCCAACAGGCCCGCCGGATCGAG
>JABCYU010000132.1 GCA_013290045.1 Methanobacteriota archaeon
GATGTCGTAGCCCTGGTAGATGAGGCGGCCGCCCCGGCCGTCGATGAAGCAGATCCGGGACTCCAGCGCGACGACGTCCTCGAGCCCCTTCTGGACGGAACTTTCGGCCATCGGATCGCCCCGGACGGCGCGGCGACTTGGCAGGGGCTTAACCGCTTTTCGCCGCCGCCGCGTCGCGGCCGATCTCGGGAAGCGGCGGGAGATTCCTCTCCGCGACGGCCGATGACTTCGTGCGCCGTTGGTAGGCGACGTAGGCGGCCGCCCAGAGCGGGAGCGAGGCGAGGAGGGCTCCGGCGGAGACGAGGAAGGTCAGCCGATAGCTCCCGAAGACCGACAGGACCCCGGAGAGCGCGGCCCCTCCAACGGCCGCGAGACCGCCGAGGGCGCTGTTGAGCCCGAGGATGCGGCCGGCGTCCCGCCCAGGAAGGGCTCGGAACAGGATCATCGACGACGAGGTGGAATAGAAAGCGATGGCCGCACCGAGGAGGCCGAACGCCACGACGTTGAGTCCGAACGCCCCGCGACCGAACACCGGGGCGAACGTGAACCCCGCGACGGCGAGATAGCCGACCGCCCGGAGGTATGTCGACCGGACCACGAGTCGGTCCGGGCCGAGGCGCCCGGAGAGATTGCCCGAGGCGGGGAAGGAGAACGACTGCGCAAAGTTGTTGGCGAAGTTCACCAGGAAGATCGCCGCTGCGCCGACGCCGACCGAGTAGAGATACGGCGTGTAGGAGATGTTGAACAGGTTCGAGCTCAAATTGAACAGCAGCGTCGCGCCGAGGATGAGCGGCAGCTCGTGGTGCATCTCCTCCTTCACCCACCGGCGGAAACGGATCCAACCCTGCCGGCTCACCCGGGGGTGATGGGGGAAGAACGGGAGCGCCAGGTGGAACGGGAGCGAATGCCGGAGTCGGGCCACGAGGCTCTCGGGGTGACGGGCGACGTCGGCGTGCGAGGCCGGCCGCGCCGCGTCCCGTACCCCGACCCACACCGCGACGGCCGAGACGATCGATAGGACCCCGAGCACGTAGAGTAACGGAGGAAGCGGCTCACGGCCCGTGAGCCAGAAGTATCCGAGGAGGAGCCCGCCCAGGGATCCGATGATGCTCATTTCCTGGAACGAGGCGTAGGCCGTCGCACGCTCGCGTTCCGTGAACTGCTCGAGGATGAGCAGGTTCGACGCGTTCCCGCCCGCCGGCGCGAGGACCCCGACCAGGGTGTAGAAGACGTAGAGGAGTTCGAGGCTCGTGGTCCGGGCCAGGAGCAGGAACAGCCCACCGAATCCCACGAAGTTGAGGAGCAGGAGCCGGCGCCGGCTCGGGTACCGGTCGGAGAGGTACCCCCATCCGATAGAGGAGAGGATCACCGCGGCATTGAACAACGTCGCCGCCAGGGCGACGTCGACCCAGGCTCCCCCGTAGGTAATCAAGATCAGGAGCGGGAGGGCGACTCCGAATGCGGAGGTCGCCGCGTTCACGGGCACGAAGGCGAGCAACCACGGTCGCGCGACCAGGCGGGTCGGGAACGTGGAAAGGGATCGGTGCATTGGCCCCGTCGACCGATTTCCTACTGGTGCCCCATTTAAGGTCCTTCGAGCGGAGTGGTCGCTCGGGGTCCGGCGCCTCAACGCTTATTAAGCGGGGGAAGTGTCGCGCCTCCGTTCACCAGGGGTTGGCTCGGTGGCGATTGGATTCGTACTCATCAGCACCGCCCCGGCGAAGGAGCACGAGGTCTATACGGAGCTGCTCCGCGTCAAGGGGATCGTCGAACTTCACCCGCTGTTCGGGGAGTACGATCTCATCGCTAAGGTCGAGGCCGAGGACTTCAACGCCCTGGGCCAGCTCGTCGTCGACAAGATCCGTTCCGTCTCGGGCGTCATTGACACCAAGACCCTCACAGGCATCAAGTTCTGAAGGAGTTCGATAACAACATGGTTGACCTCATGATGGCGACGGATGCGCTGAACGTCGGGGCTTGGCAGTTCGTCACGATCCTGCTGCTGATCTTCGGGCTGTTCCTGATCCTCGCCGGCCTGTTCACCGCCTACTTTGGCAGCGGTAAGAGCCGGACGATCGGCGTCGTGCTGCTCGTGGTCGGGGCGGTCGTCGGGATCCTGATGGCCTACTCGTACAGCCACGTCGTCCACGGGCTGGTGAGCCTGGTCTGGGTCGCCTTCCTCGTGATCATCGCCGCCGTGATCGGGGCCCTTGCCGCGATCGCCATCTTCCTCGTCGCGATCATGAAGTCGTAGGGTCGATCCCCTGCGACGGGCCGACGGCCCGAGCGAGACGATGGCCGGATCCGGAGCCCGTCTGGTCACCCTCTCCACGGATCTCGGGCCGGTCTATTCGGCCCAGATGAAGGGCGTCCTGATGCGGTGGGTCCCCGCCGCCTCGGTCGTCGAGCTGACCCATGAGCTGCCGGCCCACGGAATACGGGAATCCGCGTTCCTGCTACGTCAGATGACGGGGACGTTTCCGGCCGGGACGGTCCACGTCGCT
The DNA here is from genome assembly GCA_013290045.1 of Methanobacteriota archaeon. Classification (GTDB taxonomy): domain Archaea; phylum Thermoplasmatota; class Thermoplasmata; order Lutacidiplasmatales; family UBA184; genus Lutacidiplasma. The sequence continues at coordinate 2,505 of JABCYU010000132.1, forward strand.
ATCGTCGACCCCGGGGTAGGTGGGACCCGGGCGGCCATCGCCATCCGATGCACCGACGGCAGCGTGCTCGTCGGTCCCGACAACGGACTGATGATCCCTGCCCGCGAACGGTTCGGAGGAGGCCGGGCGTTCCGGTTGGACCCGCAACGGGTCGTTCCCGGTGAGACGCTCAGCGCGACGTTCCACGGGCGGGATCTGTTCGCTCCCGCCGCCGGACGGATCGCGAGCGGGACCGCCCCCGCCGATCTCGGGTCACCGTTTCGAGCGCGATACCTCGAGCTGGCGGGGGCGAAGCGGCACGGCCCGGAGGTAGACGGAGAGGTCCTGCACGTCGACCGGTTCGGAAATCTCGTGACCAACGTCCCGACGGATTGGATCGACCCGGTCCCCCAGCAACTCGGCGCCAGGGTGGGCCGGGCTCCGTCGCGGGAGCTGAACTGCGTCCGGACGTATTCGGAACTCCGCCCAGGAGAGCTCGGGCTGGTCGGCTCTAGCTTCGGCACTTTCGAGCTCGCCGTCCGAGAAGGACGGGCCTCCGACCGGCTGGCGGCCGGCGTCGGCACCCCGATACGGCTGTCGCCGGTGGTCCGGACGCGGGTCCGCGTCAAAAGAGCGTAAATAGAAAAGTCGGTACGACGGGTGGACGCCGCCCGCCCTCGGCGTCGTTCGGTGGAACGGATGGCCAAGCGGGATTACTACGACGTCCTCGGAGTCCCCCGTACGGCGAGCGCGGACGAGGTGAAGAGCGCCTATCGGCGCCTGGCCCGACAGTATCACCCCGACATGAACAAGGACAACACCAAAGCCGCCGAAGAGAAGTTCAAGGAGCTCTCGGAGGCGTACGAGGTGCTCGCCGACACCGACCGGCGGCAGAAGTACGACCAGTACGGCCACGCCGGCGTCCAGACCGACTTCGGGCCCCAGGGGTTCACTTGGCAGAACTTCACCCACGCCGGAGACCTCGAGGACCTCCTCTCGTCGAACCCGTTCTTCGAGCAGCTGTTCCGCCAAGGGTTCGGCGGCGACGTTTTCGGGAACGTCCAGAGCCGCCGAAGCCAGGTGCCGTACCGCGGGAGCGACATCGAGGTCGCTGTCCACCTCCCCCTCTCGGCGGCCGTCACCGGGGCCGAGCCGACGCTCGAGGTGCCCCACTCAGGCCGCTGCGAGGACTGCCGGGGCACGGGGGCCCGGAACGGCACCTCACTGGAGACCTGCCCGGAATGCGAAGGACGCGGCCAGATCCGTCGAGCCCAGAGCCGGGGACCGGCGCAGCTGATCACGATCACCGAGTGCCCGATGTGCCATGGCGTGGGGCGACGGATCCGCGACCCGTGCCCGAGCTGCGAGGGGACGGGGATCATCCGGCACACGCGGAAGATCCAGGTCACGATCCCACCCGGCGTCGAGGACGGCGCGGTCCTGAGGCTCGCCCGCCAGGGGGAGGCGACCGGACGGGGCGTCATCCCCGGGGACCTCTTCGTCCAGGTGATGTTCCAACCGTCGGACACGATCCGCCGGGAGGGTCGTGATGCGTTCACCGAAGTCCAGATCCCGCTATCGACCTCGCTGTTCGGCGGGGAGGTCCGGGCCCCGACTATCCTCGGTGAGGCGGCGGTGAAGATCCCACCGGGGACCCAACCGGAAAGCCAGTTCCGCCTGCGCGGGGAAGGATTCCCAAGGTTCCGCGGCTCCGACCGGGGCGACCTGTTCGTCACCGTCCACGTCGAGGTCCCCAAGGCCCTGACCCCCCACCAGAAGGAGCTGCTCCGAGAGGCGTTCGGCGAGGCGGCGACCGCGGGCCCGGGCCGCTCCCGGGGACTGTTCGGGCGGCGGCAATAGCCGATGGACTCCGAGAACCCGGCGAGCCCCGACCACTACTTCTCCGCCCGGCCGGCCTCCGCCTCCCAGCCGACCGAGCGGCGGTTCCTCTACCGGGGCCAGATCCTCTCCTTCCGGGTCGACCGCGGCGTGTTTGGCTCCCACGGACTCGACCCGGGAACGGCGCTGCTCATCGAGGCGCTCGATGTCCAACCGGCCGACGAGGTTCTGGACATCGGGTGCGGGTGGGGCGCCGTGGGCATCGCGGCGGCCAAGTCGGCCCCCCAGGGCCGCGTGGTGATGACGGACGTCAATCGGCGGGCGGTCTACCTCGCTCGCGGGAACGCCCGGCGTAACGGGATCGAGAACGTCGAGGTCCGCAGCGGTCGGCTCTTCGCGCCGGTCGCCGGCGATCGATTCGATGTGGTGGCGACGAACCCTCCGTACCATGCCGGTCGGCCGCTCATCCTCGAACTCCTGGAGCAGGCCCCCACCCACCTCAAGCCCGGGGGTCGGTTCCTCATGGTCGGGAAGGGCAGCCAGGGGATCAAGTTCTACCAGGGGTGGATGGAGCAGGCCTGGGGCGCGGTCGAGGTGCGCGTCCGCGGGAGCGGCTACCGGGTGCTCGAGGCCCGGCCGGACCATCTCCAGACGTAGAGCCGCCACAGATGGCGGAGGAATCCGCCGATCTGCCCCCGGTCGAGTTTGCTGTTCCCGGCGACCCGCGACTCGAAGCAGAACGGAACCTCCACGAGCGGGGCCGGTTTGCATTTGACGATGACCTCGAGCGCGATCTTGAACCCCAGCGGGGTGAGGCGCGCGCGATCGAGTACCGGT
>JABCYU010000133.1 GCA_013290045.1 Methanobacteriota archaeon
CGGCCCGGACGATCGTCGTGTCCTTCTTCAGGACGACCTTCCCTTTCTCGATGGCCGCCGGGAATCCGGCGTGTTGGAGCTCGCCGACGATCGGACCGGGTTTGAAGTTGGTCGTTCCGGCCGGGACCAGGATGTCGTTCGGCGCGATCTCCCCGCCGCGGGCCGGGGTCGGCGAACGGGTCCGGGCCAGTTCCGAGAACAACGAGAACGGGTTGCCGTGCGCGGTCATCAGCGCGGTCTGGTCGTTCATGTGTTCGAGGAGCGGTCGAAGGGATGGGCGTTCCGTGACGGCCTCCTCGAGCGCGTGTCGCAAGGCGCTGTTCGAGGTCACCACGATCGGATGGCCCCGCTCTCGAAGCCCGCGACGCATCGTCTGCAACGCCGCCGCCGGAACGCCTCGGATGCCCACGAGGGCGGTCATCGGCTCGGCCAGCATCGCCTGGCGAAGGCGCTTGACGCGCTCGTGCTTCTCGGGGCGGACCTCGGTTCGACCGGGCATCTCGGCTGACCTCCCTACCAGATCCGGACCGACGGTCCCATCGTCGTCTTGACGTAGACCGACTCGATGTTCGAGCGGCCCCGTTCGAGCTTGCCCACGATCCGCTGGAGGACCGCGTCGATGTTCCCGCCGAGCTGCTCGGGGGGCATCGCGCGGGTCCCGACGGCCGCGTGGAAGGTGCGGTTTCCCTTGGAGCGGATGCGGATCGACCGCTTGAGCGCGTTGATCATGTTGGTCGGATCGCCACCCGGCGGCACGGGTCGCGGCATCTTCCCGCGGGGTCCGAGGACGACTCCGAGACGTTTTCCGATGAGCGGCATCAGCGGCGCCTCGGCCAGGAAGAAATCGATGTCGGAGGCGAGCTTCTTGGCGTTCTTCTTGTCCTTGACGAGCTCCTCGAGCTCGTTCGACGGGACGACCAGGTCGGCGACCCCGCGTACCTTCTGGCACATCTCGGGGGTAGCGATGATCGCGACCTTGATGTTCCGTCCGCGCCCGTTCGGGAGTGGTACCTCGTCCTCGATCCGATTCTTCGGGACCGTGAGGTCGAGTTCCTTCAGGTTGACCGAGAGCTCGACGGTCTCGGGGAAGGCACGGGCGGGCGCCTTCGCGAGCGCTTCGGTGACCGCCTCCACGGCGGGTCGATCTGCCATCTGAAGACCTCGGGCGCGGCCGCCGAGCAGGCACCACTAATTAAGGGTGCGGGTGCGGCGACCTCAGTGCCGTGCCGCCGGAGGTCGCCCGGGCGTCGCGGTCCTCATTCGCGCGTCTTCTCCCGCGCCGTTCCCCCCGAAGCGAAGCGGGCCAAAATCATCTCGCCCCAACGCTATAAATAGGCCCCGAGTCTCGGCGGCGCCCGATGCATTACCCGAAGACGGTCTCGACCTATTGCCCGAGGTGCAAGGTGCACACGGCCCATGAGGTCGAGAAAGACAAGAAGCGCCCGGCGAGCGAGCTCGCCTGGGGACAACGGCGATTCCGCCGGGCCACGAGCGGATACGGGGGCTTCCCGCGGCCGAAGCCGGAAGGACGCGCGAAGGCGGTCCGGCGGGTCAACTTGAAGTTCCGATGCAAGAAGTGCAAGTATATCGTCAAGCCGGCCAGCTGGCGCGCCAGCTCCCTCGAGTTGGTCGAGCACCAGACGTGAGAGGAGATCGATGACTCCTGCTCCGTTCTGGGTCGTGAAGTGTCCGGATTGCTCCGGCGAGCAGACGATATTCAGCCGCCCGGCGACCGCGGTCAACTGCGCGGTCTGCGGGGCGACGCTCGCCACGCCCACGGGTGGAAAGGCGGCGCTGCGCGGCGAACTCGTCCGCGAGGCCACGGCGTAGGGAGGACCGCCCGATCATGCCGCTCCGGGCTGAGTTCCCGGAAGAGGGGGAGCTCGTCGTGGGTACGGTGACCTCGATCCGGAACTTCGGGGCGTTCGTCACGCTCGACGAGTACAACAACCGCGAGGCGTTCATCCATCTCTCCGAGGTCGCCACCGGCTGGGTCAAGTACATCCGGGACCACATCCGCGAGGGCCAGAAGATCGTCGCGCGAGTGCTTCGGATCGACCCCGCGAAGAGCCAGATCGACCTCTCGCTCAAGCGGATCAACGACCACCAGCGACGCGAGAAGACCCAGAGCTGGAAGAACGAGCAGCGCGCGATGCGCCTCCTCGCCCTCGTCGCCCAGGGGATGGCGATCGAGGTCGACGCGACGCACGCGTTGTTCGCGGAACAGCTCGTCGAGCGGTACGGCTCCCTGTTCCAGGCGTTCGAGGTCGCCTCGGCCGATCCGAAGCGGTTCCAGAAGGAGGGCGGGAAGGCGCCGTGGGTGACGGCGTTCCTCAAGGTCGCCCAGGAGAACATCGTTCCGCCCCGCGTCGCGATCATGGGGACCCTCGAGGTCTCCGACTCCTCTCCGAACGGGGTGGAGCACGTGCGTCAGGCGCTCTTGGAGGCGGAGAAGGTCGACCCCGACTCGATCGTCGTCCAGTACGTCGGCGCTCCCCGATACCGGGTCCAGGTCGCCGGTACCCAGTACAAGCAGACCGAAGAGCTGCTGAAGAAGGCGACCGAGGCGGCCCTGGTCTCGATCAAGGCGGCCGGCGGCCAGGGGAACTTCGTCCGAGCATGACCGAGCCGCTTATTCGGGTCTGCCGGGCCTGCGGCCGCTATACGCTCCGATCCACGTGCCCGGACGGCCACGGGGATACTCGGAATCCCCACCCCGCCCGGTTCTCCCCGACGGACCGCTGGGCCAAGTACCGCCGCGCCTTGGCCCCGCAGGCCGCCGACCCCACTTCTCGCGGAGCTGCTGAGGATACCTCTCCATGATGCATCGAATCAAGGTCGTCAACGACATGAGCGAGCTCGTCCCGGTCCTGAGGGCCGTCGACACCCCGGTGAAACTGAAGCTCGTCCAGCGCCTCGCCGAGAGCTGGCTGACCCAGGACGACATCCTGCGGGAGTTCGGGAAGGAAGGGGTCAAGGCCCTCGCGTTCTTCGAGAAGCTCAAGCTGATCGACACCCGCTGGGTGGCGCGGGAAGGCCGGCGGACCCCGGACAAGAGCTACCACTTCTACTACTCGACGATCAACATCAACACGACCGCGCCCCTCGCCGAGGTCTCCGAGATCCTGTCGATCGCGAGCATGGAGCAGAAGGAGTACTCCAAGCTCGAGCAGCGGATCTTCGACGCCGTCGGGGACCAAGGGCGATTCTTCTCCGACGTCGCCGAGGAGCTCGGGATGACCCCGACCCGCCTGAAGGGGCTCGTCAAGCGCTCCGACAAGCTGGAGTACCGTGGTCACCGGATCGAGCGGTTCAGCCCGCAGGCGACCGCGTAGGGCGACGGGGCCCGAGGTCTCGGTCCTCCGGGTGGGCCACCGGGCCGGCCGAGACCCCCGCCTGACCACCCATGTCGCGCTCACGGCGCGCGCGCTGGGGGCCGCCCGGCTCTACCTGCATCCACCGGACCCGGAGCTCGCGGAACGGATCGCGGCGGTGGGCCGGCGCTGGGGCGGTCGTTTCGAGGTGGTCGGCGCTCCCGAGTGGAAGAAGGTCGTCCGCGGGTTCGATGGCCCGATCGTCCACCTGACGATGTACGGGGAACCGATCGACGAGGTCGCGCGCGCCGTGCGGAGATCGCCTCGGGTCCTCGTGGTCGTGGGCGGGGCGAAGGTCCCCGCCGAGCTGTATCGCCTCTCCACCCGGAACGCCGCCGCCGGCCACCAGCCCCACAGCGAGGTCGCCGCGCTCGCTCTCCTGCTCGACCGGCTCGTGGGAATCCCCCCGGCGGGTCGCTGGCCCGGAGCCCGTCAGGAGATCGTCCCGTCGGCCCGGGGGAAGTCGGTCCGGACCCACGAACGGCCGACGGGGGCGCCGTGAGCGACGGGGCGATCCCCGCTTCGATGCTGCCGGTTGCCGCGCGGGCACCGGGGAAATGCATCCTGTTCGGGGAGCACTCGATCGTCTATGGGAAACCGGAGGTCGTCCTCGCCGTCGACCTGTTCACGCAGGTCGCGCTCCGCCCCGCCCCGACGTCCCGGCTGAACGGAAGCCCGGAGGCCGCGGCCGCGAACCCGTACTTCACGGAAGCCGTGAACACCCTCCGCCCGTCGGGCCCCCCCTTGGACGTCACGGTCGTATCGCGACTCCCCAGGGCCGCGGGCCTCGGGTCCTCGGCGGCGTTCACCTCCGCGCTGACCGCCGCCCTCGAAGCGCTGAACGGCGGATGCTCCCGGGAGGAGCTGGCCCGCACGGCCTTCGCGGTGGAACGTCAGGCCCAAGGGGTCGGCAGCCCCGGGGACACCACCGCCTCCGTGGGTGGAGGGTACCTGTCGATCAACGCCGGCGAGGGACCGGTCGAATGGGAGGTCCGCGACGGCGAGCGCAGCTGGTCCGTCCGCCGGCTCCCGGACCCGCAGTGGGTGTGGGTCCTCGCCTACAGCGGGATCCCCCGCAACACGGGGGAGACGGTCCGAGGGGTCGCTCGCCGCCTCGAGGCACCGGACGGCCCCGAGCTGTTGGAGCGGTTCGCGTCGGTGGCCTTGGAGGGCGTCGACGCCCTGCGGGGAGAGGACCGAGCCTGCGTCGGGCGACTTTTGGACCGTAACCAGGTGCTGCTGCGCGAGATCGGGGTCTCCCACCCGAGGCTCGAAGCGCTCCTTGAGGCGGCGAAGCCGGCCTCGGAGGGCGGGAAGCTGACGGGCGCCGGGGCAGGCGGGTCGGTGGTGGTCCTGCCTATCGCGGGGCGGGAAATGGACGTCGCCCGGAGGATCGCTCGCGCCGGCGGTCTCCCGTACATCGTCCAGCCGGCCGCCCAAGGGACCCAGCTGGTCGAGCACCGGGGGTTCAGTTGAGGACCTTCACTCGCTGGTGAGCTCGCCGAACAGCGACCGGCACGCGGGGCAGATCCCCGGTTGCCCGGCCTCCGCGGCCTCGACCAGCCCCTCCAGGCAGAGCCCTCCGTCGCACGACTCGCAGCGCAGCCAGGGGCGGTTGGCGGGGATCGTCACCGAACAATGGCGACAGTTGACCGGTGCGGCATCGTCGGCCTCGGTCGGCGGAACCGGCGCGGTGGGAGCCCGGGAGGGGATGGCGGACT
>JABCYU010000134.1 GCA_013290045.1 Methanobacteriota archaeon
TCCTCTGGAAACCAGAGGGTAACCTCCCTCGATTTGCTGATTGCCTCCGACTGGAAACCTCGGCGCGAAAGCAGGGCAACGGGCGAAGACCTTCAGCGGAGTGACCAGTTACGGGCTCTCCGGGCCCCTGTACCGTACAGGAATTGGTTCCTCTACGTGGGGGCTCTGGGGGGTGTGCGGGAGAGGGAAGCCCGCGCGACGCCGTCCCCGCGACGAGCTCGGCCGGGTCACTTCGCCCGGGGGCCAGCGCCGTCCGGGTGTGCCCGCCAGTGGTCGAGGAGCGACTCGAGGGTCCGTTCCCACGGAACTTGAGGGGACCAGCCCAGCGCCTTTAACCGGCGGTTGTCCGCGTGGATGACCGGCTCATCGACCCGTCGCAGCCGGGCCTCATCCTCCCGGATCTCGATCGGCACCGAGGCCAATCGCTGCAGGCCCTCCACGATAGAGCCCATCGTGCGAGTCACCCCCGAACCAATGTTGTAGGCCTCACCGGGGGTGCCCTTCTCGACGATGGTCCACATCGCGCGAACCGTGTCCTCGACATCGCTGAAATCACGTCGGGTCGATAGCGCGCCGACGGCGAGGACCCTCGGAGCCGGCCCCCGTTCGAGCCGAGCGACCTGCGTCGCGAAATCGTTCGGGGCGTCACCCGCCTTCCCCGGACCGGTCGTAGCGAAGATGCGGAAGCGATAGGTGGGGATCCCGTAGCTGACGGAATACTGGTAGCAGATCACGTCCGCCGCTGCCTTGCTCGCCCCGTACGGGCTCGAGGGGAGGAGCGGCTCTTCCTCGGGGATCGGCTGGTGCACCGAGATGCCGTAGGCCGCGCTGCTGCCGGCGAATCCGAGCTTGGTCTTCGGGGAGTGGTGGCGAAGCCACTCGAGGAGGTGGAGGGTGCCGTCCACATTCGTCCGGAAGGTCCGCATCGGATCCTCCCAAGAGGGCCGCACGTATGGTTGCCCACCGAAATGATAGATCGCGTCCGGGCGAGCGTCCCCGAGCACCTTCGCGACCTCCGTCGGATCGCGGACGTCGAGATGGACCAGTCGGCCCTTCGGGGCCACGCCGCGCAAGAAAGGGTCCGGGTCGACGAAGTAGGTGCGGGTGACGTCGTCCCCGTTCTCGGTCAGGAGCCGGGCGAGGTACGACCCCAGGAACCCCGTCCCGCCGGTGATGAGGACCCGCGCCATCCCACGAACACCGCCTTGGCGCGTCGCCCGGGCTCACCGAGCCGGGCTAGGCTACTAATGCTTTGCCGTGAATGCTCGACGGCCGACGGCCGAGGTCGTTCTCCGGGACGGGTTTCCCTCGTGGGCTCGGGAAAGTTTGATGGCTGCGCCCCGCTCCCTTCCGGGGCGATGGGAACCGATCGTGGCCTGCCGAGCCGCCGGGGTCTTGGGGTCCGGGGTCGAGCTCCCGGGGGCTCGGGCCAGGCCGGCGTGGGTCGCCGGTGGCCCCCAGGTTCCGCGCCGTGAGGATCCGCATCACGGTCCACAAGTTCCGTCCGGAGGTCGGCGGAACGGAACTGATGGCCGAGATGATGGCCGCGGCGATGGCCTGGAAAGGCCACGAGGTCGAGGTCGTGACCCTGCGGACCGGGACCTCCCTCTCCGAGGAGCGATATCCGGTCGATACCGGGAGCCTAGGGTCGCGGCCGGCGGCCACCTACCGAGTGCGTCGGCTGGATTTCGTGGGCGGACCGGTTCGCCTTCCCCGGGGCTACTGGCGGGTCCTCGCGGAACCCACCGACCTGCTCCACGTGTTCGGGAACCGGATCTGGAACAGCGACCTGTTCCTGCCGATCGCTCGCTGGCTCCCGTATCCCAAGGTCCTCACCGGGCAGAACTTCTTCCAGCTTCACATGAATCCGAACGCGGTCAACTCCCTGTACGCGCGGCGATACTTCCCATGGGCCGCGTCCCAGGTCGACGCGTATGTCGTACAGACCGTGGAGGAGCGCGAGCAGTTCCGGCGCTTCGGGTACCGTGGTCGCATCGAACTGATCCCCCATACCGTCGATGTGGACGAGTTCCCGCTCGACGACGAGCTCGGCCGGAGGTTCCGAACCGCGCACGGGCTCGTCGGCGAGCCGCTCCTCCTGAGCGCCGGGGGTTACGCCCCCAACAAGCGCATGGACCGCGTCATCGAGGGGCTCGCCCGGGCGCGGTCCCGATGGCGCCTGGTCATCTCGGGCGCCGACTGGCCGGGGCAACGCTACGATATCGCCAGCTGTCGAGCCCTGGCCCGTCGACGTGGGGTGCAGGTCGAGTACCTCGGGGACGGCGCGCCCGTCCCCCGAAGCGAAATGATCGCCGCGTTCCTCGCCTGCGACGCGTACGTTCAGGGGAGCTCGTACGAGGGCTACGGAGGGGCCATCCAGGAGGCGATGACGGTCCGCCGGCCGTTCGTGGCCTTCGAGACCGGCGCGGTTCCGGAGTTCGCCGCCGCCGGCGCCGGCTTCGCGGTCCGTAGCGAGGACGAGTTCGCGCAGCGCCTCGACGAGCTCGCGTCCTCCGACGAGCTGAGGCGGAGCATGGGGTCCGCCGGTCGGGAGGATGTCCTCGCGCACCGCTCCAAGACGGTGGTCATGGACCTCTATGACCGACTGTTCCGAGAGTTGGGGCCGGACGCCGGGCCCTCCTGACGGGTCGCCGACTACTCCCCGAAGCGGCGGTGCCGGTTCTGATACGCCCGGATCGCCTGAAGGAAGTCAAGGCGGGTAAGACCCGGCCACATCACGTCGGCGAAGTACAATTCCGCGTACGCCGCCTGCCAGAGCAGGAAGTTCGAGATCCGCTCCTCCCCGCTCGTACGAAAAACGAGGTCCGGGTCGGGAATGTCCGCGGTATAGAGATGGTCGCTCACCATCTTCGAGTCGATCTGATCCGGACGGATCTTGCCGGTTCGGACATCCTCGGCGATCTGGCGGATCGCTTCGACGATCTCTTCGCGGCCACCGTAGGCGATCGCGACGTTGTAGTAGTAGTCGGAGTAGTCCCGGGTGGCGGCCTCCGCCTCGGCGATCGCGTTGCGGACCTCCGAGGGCAGGGCGGCGAGGTTCCCGATGGCGCGGACGTGGATCCGGTGCCGGTGCACTCGTTCGTCGGTCGCCACTTGACGGAAGCTCTCGGCGAACAGGGCCATGAGGGCATCGAGCTCCTCCCGCGGGCGCGAAAAGTTCTCCGTCGACAGGGCGTAGACCGTCAGCACGCGGATGCCGATCTCCAAACACCAGTCCAGAAGCTCCTCAAGCGTGTCCTTGCCTTTGCGGTGTCCGTCGGCGACGAGGAGACCGTGTCCCGCCGCAAAGCGCCGGTTGCCGTCCATGATGATCGCGACGTGCCGAGGGAGAGGGCTCTCCTTCACCCGCTCGAACAGATGGCGCTCGGTGGCATCGCGGAACGCCCCCGCCACCGCCCGGGAGATCGATGGGGGCCGGGGGGCGGGCTTCCTCGCTTCCGGTGCGCCCACGGCTCTCCGAAGTCGGCGGGTCCGTTAAGGGTTCGTGGTCCACTCCGTCCGCTTCACGGGACGGGCTCGGCTCGGCTCGCCAGGATGCCGTCGATCGAGGCCTCCAGGGTCCGCTCGCACCGGACCCCGAGTTCGCGCTCGGTCCAGCTCCGGTTGACTTCGAACTCGGGCTGCAGCAACTCGATCGACCCTCGGGGGTTCGGAACGACGCGGGTCGCGATCGGTCGCTGCGGGTACAATCGCTTCCAATGGCCGGTGACCTTCTCGGCGAGGTCGAGCACGGTGGCGTTCTCCCCGCTCGCGACGTTGAAGGTGGTCCGACGAGCCGGGCGTCCCGGTGTCGCCAGGTACCGGACCGCCGCCTCCCAGTGCGCCAGCACGTCGAACAGATGGATGTAGTCCCGACGCTGGGTCCCGGGGGCGCTCACCTTCAACACCCCATCGGTTGCGGCCTGGCTCGCGAAGGCGTTGAGCACGTTCCCTTTCGCCACGATCCGCTCGCCGAGGGCGTAGCGTCCGTAGACGTTGCTCATCCGCAGCACCGCGACGGGCACCCCGTCGGGGCCGGCCGCTTCGGCGACCAGATTTTCGCCCTCCGCTTTCTGACGGGCGTACTCGTGCGTCGGTTTCGGCGGGGTCTCCTCGGTGATCGGGAGCCGTTCCGGGATCCCCACCACCGCAAAGCTGCTCGCGAAGGCGATCGGCGTCCCCGTCGAACGGCACCACGCGGCGAGCAGGCGGGTCGCCCCCAGATTCACCGTCCGGCTCAGCTCGGGCTCGTTCGCGCAGGCCATGACCCCGGAGATCGCGGCGAGATGGAGGACGACATCGACCCCGTCGAGGAGCCCCAGCGTGGCGGGGTCCCGAAGGTCGCGATTCTCCACCGGGTGGTCGGGGTGGATGACCTGGATCGGTCCGGACCGGTCGTCGATCAGGATCAGCCGATGGCCCCGAGCTGCGAGATAGGGGACGAGCGCCCCGCCGATGAATCCGGAGGCGCCGGTGATCCCCACCGTGGACATCGGAGAGTCGGAGGCCCGTGGGGATTTAACGCGGGTCTCGTCGGCCGCCATCGAGGGTGCGTTCCTTATCACCCCGACCGCCGTCCTGCGGGAGGACGAGGGCCGTCCGGCGATGCGCATCCTGCGGATCGATAGCTGGGACGGCAGCGGAGGCGGTGCCCAGGATTACATCCGGGAGGTATGCGCCGAGCTCGCGCGACGCGGCCACGAGAACCGACTGATCAATCTCACGACCCTGGCCGCACCGGCGGTCTCGGGGATCGAACGCAACCTCATCGTCCGCCCGACCAGCCCGGCCCGCTTGGGCGACGACCTCGTGGAGCTGCCCGGCCTCGCCGAACTCCTCGAGGGCCAGCTCCAAGAGTTCCAACCGGACCTCGTTCAGCTCCACCATTTCGACGCAGGATTCACCACCATCGGTCGGTTCGTCGAACGGCTGGGCGTCCCCCTGGTGTTCACGGCCCACGACGCCGAGCTGGTGTGCCCGATCTCGACGCTGGTCCGG
>JABCYU010000135.1 GCA_013290045.1 Methanobacteriota archaeon
GCCGTTGACCCCCGAGCCCGTCGTCCCGTCCCCGAACGACCATTGGACCGTGTAGGGGGGAGACCCGCCGGAGACGGTGAACTGGAAGGCGACGAGGAGCGGCTCCTCGGCAGGAGCACTTTCGCGGACGACATGGATGACCATCGGGGCGGCCAACAGGACCGAGACCGCCGCGGCGCTCGCCGCCCGAACCCCGTTCGCATCGGTCACGTTCGCGGTCGCCGAATAGTTCCCACGGAGACTGTACGTGTAGTTCATCGTCCACACCCCGCTCGAGTTGACCGAACGGTTCGTGTAGCAGACGCCCGGGACCGGACAGATCGTCATCTGGTACGGGGCCAATCCGCCGAGGATCTCCCCGGTCAGGTTGACCGTGAGCGGGGTCCCCCCCGAGGCCGGCGACACGACCAGCTCGAAGATCGGGGCCACGACGGTGACCAGCAACCAGGCGGTCGACGTTGCCCCGGTGGAGTTCGTCAGGGTCGCCGTCAGGTTGTAGAGTCCGCCGGAGGTGTAGTGGTAGACGGTCGTGTAGGCGCCCGTGCCGGACCAATTGAGGTCGACGACGCAGTAACCGGCGACCGGGCAGACCGTCAGATCGTACGGTCCGTCCGAAGCCGGAGCGGTCCAGAAGCACCCAGCGCCGGTCACCGCCCCGAACTGCCCGCTGCAGACCGTCGCCTGGATGTAGGCGTTCACCGGTGCGAAGCCGGCGTTCGGCGTCGAGCTGAGGTCGACGGCGAACCCGGAGGTGGTGTTGCTCGAGGTGACCCCCCAGCCCGAGGTCCCATACGTCGAGCCCCCGGAGGAGTTGTTGAGGGGGAACGCAGCCCGCTGGAGCCCCGCGGGCGCCGCACCCTGAGCGGCCAGCTTCAGGGGGACGAACCCACCGAACGCGAGGAGGCCCGAGGCGACGACGACGGCGAGGAGCGCCAGGGAGGACGGGCGGCGAACGAGGAGTCGACTGCGACGAGGGTTGGTGTCGGACATCGAGGGCCATTCGGGCCTCCGCGGTTATGAACCCCCGCCGGAGATACGACGTGCGTACACGCATACGCGGCCTGCCCGAGGTGTACATCCTCGTCGGGGGATCGACGCGTCCCACCCGGCCGGGAGCCGTTATGCGGATCGCCCCGGGCGGACCCCGATCTCCCCGAGCGGAGGCAGACCCACCGATCCGAGGACCGGGCCTCGGGAGGCCCACGCCTTCCGAGACTCGGCCCAGTAGCGGAGCTGGTGCCGCCCGTACGTTCCCGAAATGTGGGTCCATGCCACCGGGTACCGGACGTCCCAAAGCACCAGGGGCTCCGGCTCGGCCAGCGGGAGCGCTAGCCGATGACCGCCCGACAACGCCGAACGTACCTCGGCTTCCGAAACTCTCCCACTGTCGAGCCCCCGCAACGCGGAGATCATCTTCCGGACCATACCCCAGACGAACGAAGGGGCCCGGACCTCGACGATCGCTCCTCCCGGCGTCGGGGTCACGCGTACCTCGGTGACGTCCCTCCAGACGGGCCCCCCATCCGGCAGGCGTCGTCCGAACGATCGAACGTCGATCCTGCCGGTGAGCATCGCGGCCCAGCGACGATAGCGGCGCGCCTCGATCCCGGGACCGATCTCGAAGTACCGGTACGCCCGTTCCTCGGCCGTGCGGACCCGGAAGGATGGGTCGACGGCGACCGCGTGGGAGAAGAACAGTTCCGCGGCGATGCCGTTCAGGGCGCGGAGGAGCGCTCCCCCCGAAAGGGTCGAGTCGAGGAGCATCGCGTTGCCGATCGCACTGACGCCCCGGTCCGTCCGGCTCGCCACCGGGATTCCGCGCGGATCGTCGGGTGGGGCGAATCCGGCCCGCGCGAGTCCTTCCTGAAGCGTTCCTTCGACGGTGCGAAGGCCGGGCTGGCGCGCCCATCCCGCGAACCGGGTGCCGTCGTAGCCGAACCGGACCAGCCAGCGAGCCGTGGCCGCGACACCCTCCCCCGACTACGACCGGCGGGGGCGGCGGGCCGCCGCGTCGGCCGCGGCGGGCGAGGTGACGGGGAGCACCGCGCCCGTCGCTGGAGGGGCGGAAGCGGCGGTCGGGCGCTCGAGCAGCCGGCGGAACGTGTCGAAGTGCCGGATGTACGGGTCGGCGCGTCGACGTTCCTCGAGCTCGCCGAGGGCGATCTCGTACAGGGCCTTCGCCTTCGCGTCGCCCTCCTGCGCCCGGACCGCGTAGACACAGAGCAGTTGGTACTGAGGGAGGACGATCGCATCGGTCCGCGGCGTGCTCATGTCGCCCTTCCGGGGCCGATAGACCTTGTCGAGCGGGATCTTCGCGGCGATCGCCTTGCGGTGGGAGAACCCGAGGTAGCGCCCGGCGCCGACGACGCGGGTGACCTCGCCGACCTTCCCCTGGAAGCTGTTCGTGAGCCGATCGCACTCCCTCCAGCACCAGAGGCCGAACCCGAAGTCGCCCTCGAGGTACGCCTCCCAAGCCTGGCCGTACAGCTGGGCCTCCTGTTCCTCGGCCGCCAATTCCGGGGCGAGAGCGGCCCTCCAGTCGGAGACCAGCACGTCGACCCGCATTGTCGGCGAGAGTTCCCGGAACATCGGGACCGGGGCGGGCTCGGTCACGCCCCCCGCGACGAGTGCCGGAGGATAGCGTCTGCCGGTCGGACCTACGCTCCCGCCCCGCGATCCACGGGGTAGACGCGGGTCCCCCCGAGCCAGGTCTCCGCGACCGCCGCCTGCCCGGCATCCACCGCCTCTTCCAGGGAGGGGACCCGCAGCACGACAAGGTCGGCCGGCGCCCCGGTCTCGAGGGTGCCGAGCCCGGGCTCCTCGAGGGCCTCCCCCGCCCCGACCGTGTACAACTTCACGGCGCTCTCCGGCGGGAGGCGCTCGGAGGCCGCCGACTCCCACCGCCCCGCATGCGGTTCGCCCCGGTACACCGCGGCGGCGATCCCGGTCCAGGGGTCGAACGCCTCGACCGGGGCGTCGCTGGAGCCGGCGAGACGGTAACCCCGCTCGAGCAGCGAGCGAAAGCTGTAGGCGAACCGGGCCCGCACCGCGCCGAGGCGCTCCGGCAGCCAGAAGTCGCTGACGACGAACCGGGGCTGGACCACCAGGTGCGGTCGCACGCGATCCAGGAACGGATAGAGGTTCGGCGGGAGGAGCGAAGCGTGCTCGATGCGGGGGGTCGGACCCGCGTAGCCGAGCTGAAGGAGCCGGAGCGCCCGGTAGATGGCGCGGTCCCCGATGGCATGGAGCGCCACCTGCAGGCCGAGCTCCCCCGCGACACCGATCTCATCCGCGAGGGCATCGGAGGAGCCTATCGGGAGTCCGACCTCGCCTGGGCGATCATCGTACGGTTCGGAGAGCCACGCCGTGTGGGCGCCGAACGAGCCATCGGTGATCGCCTTCACCCCGCTGACCCTCACGAGACCTTCGGCCCACTCCCTCGGATGGCGCTCCACCTCCGATCGGGCCGCGAGATCGACGTAATAACGGAGGCGGACGGGGGGTGGCGCCCGGAGGGCGCGTTCGGCCGCGGCGCGAACCTCGGCCGGGGCCGCGGACATCGACGCGACGGTCGTGAGGCCGCAGGCGGACGCGTCGAGGAGCACCCGGTCCGTCGCCTCGGGGTGGGCGAGCATCGCCCGATGCCGGATCGACCCCAGACCGTCCATGGCGGCATCGATCAGCACGCCGGTGGGGTTCCCCTGCTCGTCGTGAACGATGCGGCCTCCCGCCGGGTCGTCGGTCGACGCGACGATCCCGAGCGTGTCGAGCGCCCGGGAGTTCACGAACGCGGCATGTCCGCAGACCCGCCACAGCACGACCTCCCGATCCGGGAACGCCTGATCGAGCGTGGCGCGCCGGGGGTAGGCCCGACCTTCCATCCGCTCCTGGTCCCACCCCCGGCCGATGACCGGCCCGTCGGGGTGGTCGGCCGCCCAGGCGGTGCATCGTTCCGTGATCTCGCCCTCGTGGCGCGTCCCCGCGAGGTTGACGCCGACCCGCTCGAGGGCGAGCCCGGTGAGGTGCAGGTGGGCGTCGATGAGCCCAGGGATCACCACGCGACCGGCGAGGTCGACCCGTTCGGCGTTGTGCGAAGCGCGCCGCACTTCGGCGTCCGTGCCCGCCGCGACGACCCGTCCGGCCTCCACGGCGATCGCGCTGACCCAGCGGTGGCCGGTAAAGATACGGCCACCCCGGAAGAGCGCTGTGCCCTCCATCGTGGCACCGACGGGGTTTCGGCGGGAAAGGGTTGTGCTCCGCGGGCAGGCCGGTACCGGCGGGCCCGTGGGGCCGGTCGACCGGCCCGGGATGGCCCGGTTGGGCCGATCGCCGTCGGAAAGGTCGGCGCGGGACGCCCCAACGAGGCCGCCGGGTCCGCCGGAGATATGGGACCCCCAGGACGTTCCCTCCTCGATGCCGTTCGCTAGCCGCGGGGAGGTCCGGATCTACTACGAAATCGAGGGGAGGGGTCCGCCGCTGCTCCTCCACACCGGGGCCGGTGGGGATCTGGAGATCTGGCGGGAGGCCGGCTACCCCGCCGGTCTCGAAGGGTTCCGGTTGATCCTCATGGACCAGCGCGGGCGAGGGCGAAGCAGCCGCCCCGGGCGGGTCGAGGACCATTCGATGTTCCACTATGCCGAGGACGTCGTGGCGGTACTCGACGAGGCGGGCGTGGAGTCCGCCGGCTTCTGGGGGTACTCGAACGGCATGCACGTCGGCCTCGCCGTCGGGAGCCTCCACCCCCAGCGTCTTCGGGCGTTGATCGGGACCGGGGTGATGCCGGCGAGCGAGTTCTCCGAACTGCCGCCGATCCTGGACCGAGAGAGGTTCATCGCGGAAGTCGTCGCTACCGGCGGGGTCCGGGCGGACGTCGACGGATACATGCGGGAGGAAGGGGACCGATTTCCGGAGGCGATCGAACGGAACGTCCGGG
>JABCYU010000136.1 GCA_013290045.1 Methanobacteriota archaeon
CGGCAGGAAAGCGCCGAGCTTCTTACCCAGGTAGTTGGCGTTGAGGACCGCCCGTCGGGAGATGTGCTTCAGCCCCTCCTCGCCGTGCGAGATCAGAAAGACGTACGCCCGCAGGTCGAGGCCGAAGTTGCCGTAGCCGGTCTTGATCTTCCCGATCGATTTCGGCCGATCGTAGTCGAGACGATACTTCCGCCCTTCCTTCACCACGCGGGGAACGGGCAGGTACGGTCCGAGCTTGTCGCCAGCGGCGAGGACCCCGGCACCGGGACCTCCTCCTCCGTGGGGGGTGGCGAACGTCTTGTGGAGGTTGAGGTGGGCCACGTCGAATCCCATCCGCCCCGGGCTCGTCACCCCGAGGATCGCGTTGAGGTTCGCCCCGTCGTAGTAAAGCAGGCCGCCGGCCCCGTGGACCGATTCGGCGATCTCGACGATGTCCGTCTCGAACAGTCCGGCGGTGTTCGGGTTGGTGAGCATGAACGCCGCGGTCTTCGGGCCGACGGCGGCCCGAAGCGCCGCCAGGTCGACACAGCCGTCCTTCGAGGGGATCTCCCGGGCCGTGAACCCGGCCATGCTCGCCGAGGCGGGATTCGTCCCGTGGGCGGTGTCGGGGAGGAGCACTTCGTTGCGCTCGCCCAGCTCGCCCCGCTCTTCGAAGTAGGCCCGGACCATCAGGAGCGCGGCATACTCCCCGTGCGCCCCGGCGGCGGGTTGCAGCGAGATCTCCGGTAGCCCGGTGACCTTCGCGAGCGACTTTTCGAGCCGCCAGAGGAGTTCGAGGGCGCCTTGGGCCGTCGCCTCGGGTTGGTACGGGTGGAGGTCCGCGGCGTTCCGCCTTCGGGCGATCAGCTCCGAAACCTTCGGGTTGTACTTCATCGTGCACGACCCGAGCGGGTAGGCGGAGGTGTCGATCCCGAAGTTCATCTGCGAGAGCCGGGTGTAATGCCGGACCACCTCGAGTTCGCTGAGCTCGGGCCAGGCGACGCCCCGCTTTCGGAGCATCCGGGTCGGGACGCCGGCGATCGACGGGACCGGGCTCGGCTGGTTCGCCGTCGGAGAAAGCTCCCAGACGGGCGGCTCGTCCCATCGGGCTTGACGGAACGTCACGACGCACCCCCCGCGGCCGATAACGTCGCCCGGGCGGCCCGCCCGTACCGGGCGATCGCCTTGTCGTCCGTGGATTCCGTCGCCGCCACCAGGATCAGCTCTTCCGAGGCGGATCCCCTCCCGGGTCTCGGGTCGGCGAGCGGATACCCCCCGAGGACCCGGCGGCGCCGGAGCCCATCGAGGAACGCGGCGGCGGAACCGTGCCTGACCGCCACGGTGAACTCCCCGAGATAGGGGGCGTCGAATCGCGGAGCCGACAGGCCGGGGACGCCCCCGAGCGCCGTCGCGAGCGTGCGCCCCTTCTCGGTCAGCCGGCTCTGGAGGTCGGCGAGGCCGCGGGGTCCGACGATGCCGGCGTACACGACGAAGGCGAGAGCGAGGAGCGATTCGTTGGTGCAGATGTTCGAGGTGGCGCGAGAGCGCCGAATGTGCTGCTCCCGGGTCTGCAGCGTGAGGGTGAAGGCCTGGCGGCCCGCCGCGTCGCGCGTGGCGCCGACGATCCGGCCCGGGGCGAAGCGCAGGTGCTCCCGACGGCAGGCGAAGAGACCGAGCAGCGGTCCGCCGAAGTTCGGGGGCATGCCGAACCCCTGTCCTTCGCCGATGACGACGTCCGCTCCCCATTCTCCCGGTGGCTCGAGAACCGTGAGCGCCAGGGGGTCCGCCGAGACGACGAGCGGGATCTCCCCCAGGATCCCCTTGAGGTCCAGCAGCCCTTCGTCGACGTGTCCGAACCCGTTCGGGAGATCGGCGAGGAGGCCGAAGACCGGTTCACCGGTGGTGACGGCCGTCCGGACCCATCCGAGGTCGAGCCGACCGGTCTTGGGATCGAACGGGATCTCTTCGATCCGGATCCCGTGACCGGAGGAGTAGTTGGCGAGGACGCTCTTCTCCTCCCATGGGAGGCTCGCGGGGATCAGGAATCGCTTCCCCTCCCGGATCCGTCGGCAGAGGAGGAGCGCCTCCCCCGAGGCGGTGGCCCCGTCGTATAGGGAGGCGTTCGCGGCATCCATCCCCGAGAGCTCGACCCACAAGCTCTGGAACTCGAACAGCGCCTGGAGCATCCCCTGGCTCGCCTCGGGCTGATACGGGGTGTACGAGGTGTAGAACTCCGATCGCGACAGGATCGCGTCGACGGCGGCCGGAAGGTATCGGCTCGCGACCCGGCCCCCGAGGAACGACGCAAAGTGGGAGAGCGGCCGGTTCCGATCGAGGATCTGGTCGACGGCCGCGACCACCTCCTGTTCGGTGCGCCCGGCCCCGACCCCGAGCCGACCCAATCGCACCTTCTTCGGTACGTCGGCGAACAGCGCCTCCGCGTCGGTGAGGCCCAGCTCGTTGAGAAGCGCCTGCTCCTCGCCGGCTTCCTGCGGAATCCATCGAGGCAAATTGGCTCCCCGAAGGGGGCGCGAGCCGGGCGCCTCTTATAGCGACTGCCCCACCGGCGGGGTTCCTCGAGGCCAACGGCCGAATTCGAGCCCTGAAACTAAATAGGGCGTCCCTCGAGGGTTAGGCGGGGTCGGTTGACCGAGATCCGCGCTGGCCGGTCGCGCCGCCGCCCCCGGAGGTTCCCATGATCGCCGAGGCGCTGGTGAACAACCTGTGGGTGATCATCGCCGCCCTGCTGGTCTTCACGATGACGATCGCCGTCGGGCTCCTCGAGATCGGGGAGCTGGGCGAGGGGTTCGACTTCTCCCTGCTCAAGACGATGCTGATGACCGGTGCCGCGCTCGTCGTCATGGCGGCGGTCGGGTTCAACACCGCCTTCGCGCCCACCTGGGACGGGATCATCGGCAACCCGTTCTACGCCCCCGGTTTCTTCCTCGGGGGGTTCGCGGGGAGCACCGCCGGCCCGGTGCAGGGACTCTGGTGGTCGGTGAACCCACCGTACGCCACCGATGGGTTGACCGTGAGCACCTACTTCCTGTTCGAGACCGCGTTCGCGGCCGTCACCCTGGCGCTCGTCGGCGTCATCCTCCTGAAGAAGGTCCGATTGTCCGCCTTCGCCCCCTATTCCATCGTCTACTTCGTTCTCATCTGGAACCTGCCGGCCGCGTGGATCTGGAACCCGACCGGCTGGCTCGCGAAGCTCGGGATGGTCGACTTCGCCGGGGGGTTGGTCGTCCACGGGGCGGCCGGCGCGGCGGGTCTGGGGATCCTCTGGCAGGTGTGGCGGGAGGAACGGGCTCGCGGCCATGCCACGAGCCCTCAAGTCCCGATCCGAGTGAGTCCGGGTTGGCTCACGTGGGCGATCCTCCTGTTGTGGGTCGGTTGGTTCGGGTTCAATCCGGGCAGCGTCCTCGCGTTCAACGACGAAGCGCTGGTGGTCGTCATCACCACCTTCCTCGCGGCGGCGTCGGCGATGCTCTCGTTCCTCGCCACCGTCTACCTCGTGCAGGGCGATCGGCCGAGCCTGCTCAACGCGACGAACGGGATCCTGATGGGACTGATCGTCATCACGCCGCTCGCCGGGTTCGTCAGCCCCGGGTCCGCGATCATCTTAGGGGCCCTCGGTGGCCCGCTGTTTCTCCTCGGCGAGATGCTCTTCTCCCGATGGAAGTGGTACAGCGATCCGGTGGGCCTGCTACCGGGCCACCTCCTCGGCGGCCTTTTCGGCGTCGCCATGATCGCGTTCTTCGCGCAGTCGGCGTTCTCCACCGGATCGGGGGCGAGCGCCCTCCCCAACGGACTCCTTTTCGGGGGAGGATGGTCCGCGGTCCATCAGCTCGGCCTGGAGGCGCTCGGGATCGTGGCGGTCTGCGTGACGGTCTTCGTCCTCTCGTTCGTCACCATGTGGGTCATCGCCCAGGCGATCGGCGGGATCACCCGGCCCGAGGCCGGGCAAAGCTGATGGCATAACCCGGCTCCCCCCGACCGTGGGGCGAGAGGTCTCGACGTCCGGCAAGGGCCGGGAGGACCGGGGCTCCGCTCGCGTGCATCGGCCCGGCGCCCCGCCTTCGTCGGCGATCCTGGACGCCGCGTTCCGAAAGGCGTACCGCTCCACCCCGCACGGCGACACCCACTTCGACCGATCCCGGCGGCGCGCGAAGCTCAAGGTGATCCGTTCTTCCGCGGTCGTCCTCCGCCACCTGGGGATCGAGCGTCGTCCATTCCGCGCGGAACAGGTGACGGCGTTCCAGCAGCTTTTGGTGAACCGCCAGTTCGGCCTAGGCGCCCTGGACCGGGCGCTCCGCCGCGTGGGCCGGGCGGAGGAGCGGATCCGCGGCCTCACCCGCGACGCCGGTCGCGGCCTCCAACGGGCGTCGACGACCGACGAGTTCGCGGCCAGCGTCCGGGCGTTCTACGGTCGACTGGCGAGCTTCCTGAGAGAGGTCGATCCCGACCTGCTGTTGCTGCGGCGTATCGACGGCTTTCTGAAGGATCGCCCGCGCCTCGACCCGGAGCTGCCGACCGTCGTGGTGGCCGGATTCCCGAACGTCGGCAAATCCTCCCTGGTCGCCCGCCTGTCGTCGGCCACGCCGAAGATTGCCGACTACCCGTTCACGACCCTGGCGCTCGCGGTGGGCCACGCCGACCTGGGGTTCGACCGGCTCCAGGTCGTCGACACCCCCGGGGTGCTCGGGCGTCGCAAGGAGAACGACGCCGAGTCGGAGGCGGAGGCCGCGGTGACCCGGGCGGCTTCGATCGTCCTGTTCGTCCTTGATCCCACCTCCACTTGCGGTTACCCCGTGGCCGACCAGGAGCGGCTCCTCGACCGCTGGCGCGCCGAGCTGCCCAAGATCCCGTTCGTGATCGTCGAGACGAAGGCGGACCTGGAGACGACCTCCTCGGCCCG
>JABCYU010000137.1 GCA_013290045.1 Methanobacteriota archaeon
GCGATCGCGGCGATCCTCGTCTACGAGTCGCTCCCGCTGTTCCGGGGCACCTGGGAGGTCCTCTCGGAATCGGTCCCGCGGCACCTCTCGATTCCCGAGATCGTGGCGTCCGTCCGATCCGTCCCGACGGTCACGGAGGTCCACGACGTTCATGTCTGGGCGGTCTGCCCGACCCTCGTCTGCATGACCGCGCACGTCCGGGTCACCGAGCAATCGGTCGGAGATTCGATGACGGTGGTGCGCGCGCTCCGTCAGAAAATGGAGGAGGAGTTCGGGATCCTGCACGCGGTCTTCGAGCTGGAATCGTGAGGCGAGCGCCGTGGGCTCACGCGAGCCGGGGGGAGCGACATCGCCCGGAGACACCGGAGGGCCCATCTAATGAACCCCCGCGGGTGGCGGGTACCGGTCTCCCATGGAGAAGAGTTGCCCGGAATGCGGCGCCCCCGTCGATTTCGTCCCGACCGCCGCCCAGATGCAGAGCGGAACCTGCTCCGGCTGCCAGCACACCATCCTGATCCTCGCGGCCGGCGGACCTCCCCTGGTGGCCCCGGCCCTTCCCCCGGAGGAGGGGAGTGCGGCCTCGGGCCCCTCGATCGAGGTCAAGTGCCCGGAGTGCGGCACCGCCACCGAACTGTCGCTCAAGGGGCGCGGGGCGATCGCCGCGGAGTGCGACGTCTGCGACCAGACCTTCGTCTTCCGATTGCAAAAGACCGACGCCGAGCCAGAAACCGAGCGCCCGGAACGTCCGGCGTTCCGGCCACGTCCCCGGGACGATGACCGGGGCGACGACCGGCGCGGGGGAGCCGATCGTGCCCGTCCGTGCCGCGAATGCGGCGGCCCGCTCCGCTTCGAGACCAACGAGGATGGCGGGGTCACCGGCATCTGCGATTCCTGCGGCAACCGATTCACGCTTCCGCGCCGCACGGACGGCGGCGGTCGTGGGGGGAGCCGCGGCTTCTCTTCCTACGGACGCGGTCGGCCCGGAGGGTTCCGGAGCGGCGGCGGGCGGCCCCCGTCGCGCGGTGGCTTCGGCGACCGCCGCGGTCCCCCGCGGCGGCGCGAGCGGCGGGACGACTCCGACTGAACCGTCGGGCGGTTGACCCGCCCCGGGCCGCCTTCGCTAGCGGGCCGGGTCCTCGGCGTCGTCCGGCGGCCCTTCGGACGGCGGAGGACGGCGTCGCAACAGCAGGAGGGCACCGAGGCCGCCGACGATCAGCGCGGCGACGGCCACGTAGGGGACCCACGAAAGGCTTCCGGCGCTGGTGATGTGATTGGGGCCGGTACCCCCCGGCGTCCCGCTCGGCGCCTGGTAGACGACGATCCCGACCCCGGCCGATGACATCTCCGGCGGGGCGGTGCTGTCGTTGACGTTGACGGTGATCGTGTAGTTCCCGGCGGCCATCGGCGTGCACGTCCAGGAGGCGGCGGTCGACGAACAACCCGGAGGGAGCCCGGTCCACTGGTAGGTGTACGGGCCCGTCCCGCCGGTCGCCGTCGCGCGGACGGAGAGGGTCTTCCCGAGCGTGACGTTCGTCGTGCTCTCGACGAGCGCGACGGAGAGCTGGGTGAACAGACGCGTCGCGTTCACGCTGGCCGTGGCGTTCGCCACGCTCCCGAACCGGTCCCCCACCAACAACGTGACATTGTACACGCCGGCGACCCGGTAGGTGTAGGTCACGTTCGACCCGGAGCCCTGGAACCCGTCGCCGAACGACCAAGCGTAGGTGTACGGCGCGGTCCCCCGGTGGGCGAACCCCTGGAACTTCACGACGAGCGGCACGGTTCCATTAAGGGGAGCGGCGGTGAGCGAGGCGGTCAGCGAGGAGAACGCCTTGACGGTGATCTGGGAGAGCGAGTGCTGCCTCGCCGAGTCGTTGACGTAGAAATTCACGAGGTACGTCCCGGGATCGACGAACGTGTGCGTCGCATTGAGCGCCGCCACGGCCGGGGTGCCGTCATTGAACGTCCAGTTGAACGAGTACGGAGGCACGCCGCTCGAGCCGTGGCCGACGAACCCGACGGTGAGCGGGGCGATCCCGCTCGTGAGGTTCGAGACCGCGAGGGCGGTGAGGGCCGGAGGAAGGACCTGAACATAGGTCGTCGACGCTCCGGTCGCCCCCAAGGAGTCGACGATCGACGTCGTGACGTTGTAGAAGCCCTGGGTCAGGAAGGTGTGGCTGACGGACGTGCCGTTCGCAGTCGGTGAGCCGTCGTGGAAGTTCCAGACGATGGCCCAGGGGGCCTGGGCCCCGATCACGCCGACGGAGAATCCCACGGTGAGGGGCGCCCGGCCGCGGGTCACGTTCGCACTGACGCTCAGGGCGATGGGCCACGTGGAGATCGCGTAGACGGTTCCGGACCCCTGGACGTTGAGCGTTTCGGAGAATCCGGAGTGCGTCAGCGTGAGGTTCGAGGTCGCCTCCCAACCGGTGAACGATAGCGGGGCCGGGAACGTCGCGCTCACGCTGTGGGTCCCGGGCGTGAGGACGATGGTGCCTCCGTTCGGGCGGGTCAACCCGTCGATCTTGACCGTCCCGCTGGCGTCGGATGCGACGATCGAGACGGGGAAGTAGGTCCCGCCCGGTCGGGTGAACGAACCGTTCAGCCAGGCGATGCCCGTGCCGACCGCCAGCAGCTGGGATCCCGGAAGGAATCCGAACGGCGCCGCGGCATGGGTCGTCGACCCGCTCGAGCTCCAGGAGACCGTGTAGGCGGGGCCCGGGGCGACATCGAGAAGATGGATCCCCGGGCTCAAGTTGAGGAACAGGGGCGAGGCCGAGGTCCACGTCCCGCCATCGATCGAAACGGTTCCCGCGCCGGTCGGAGTCATCCGGATCTGCAGGGGGTAGACCGCCGGGGCCGATGCGTAGTGCGCGGTGATCGTCGAGGAGGAGTTGACCCAGACGTCGGTGACGGCGGAGGAGGATTTCAGCACCCAGAGCGCGGCCGGGTTCGCGACCGACCAGTGCGAGAAGACGTGGCCGCCCGGAATGGTGGCGTACAGCGCGTACTCGGTGGGCGCGAACTGATTGGGGAACGGAACGACGCTCTGGTTACCCACGGGAGGCGCGAGATTGATCGAGACGTTCCCGTCGCCCCCGGAGGTCGCGATGGTGACCGCCGGTCCGAACGATACATAGACCGAGGCCGGACCGCCCTCGACGGTGACGTTCGTCGCCGGGTGCTGGTCGATGCCGACGGAGATGCCGCTGAACGAGATCGCGGTGACCGATTCACCGGCGGCGGGGGTCGCGACGATCGAGTAGGTGCCGACGGGCGTCGGGAACAGGCCGCCCCCGCTGCTGATCACCTGGCCCTCGAGCTTGAGCGTCCCGCTCCCGACGAGGATCGTCACCGCGATCGAGCTGTTCAGGGGCGAGGCGACGAACGAGACGTTGAGCTCGACGAGGCTGCGGTTCCCCGTCACGACGAGCCACGTGAACGGGAATCCCGGCGCCGCCACGGCCGCCCCGCTGTTGTTGCTCTGCCACGACGTGAAGTTGTACCCGATCTTCGGATAGGCGATGATCGAGTAGATCCCGGGGAGGAGCGTCAGCGAGCCGTTGACGCCGGTCGTCCGCGTGGAGCTCGCCGGCCCGATCAGGAATCCCGGCTCCACCGCCTGCCATCCGTGCCCGTGGAGATCGGAGAACCGTACGGTGACCGTGCCCGGGGTCATCGCCCCGAACACGGCCGTGACCGTGGCGTTGCCGGTGACATTGAGAGCCGCCCACGGGCCCGTGGTAAAGTCGACCCGCGCCCCGCCGGTCACGACCCAGTCCAAGAACCGGTATCCGGGGTCGGGCGCGGCGTCCAGCGAGAAGTCGCCCGCGGTCAACGCGGTGACGTTCGTGGAGCCATGGGTCGCGGTTCCGAGCAGTCGTACCGTCCCGGTCCCACCGCCTCCCAAGGCGGAGATCGTCACGTTGTAGGTGGGCGCGCCGCAGGTGGGGACCGAGTAGTTCGCCGGCGGATAGTAGCCGAGGCCGTCGGCGTTGATCAGGTAGGCTCTCGAGAACTCGTCGTACTTCCCGAAGTCGCTCGTGACCCCGGGGTAGTCCGTCGCCCCGTATTCGATCGCCCCGGAGCGGCAGGAGAAGCTCCACCACGGGTACGAACACCAGGCGGAGCCATCCCGCCCGTTGCACGCCCCGTTGCTCAGGCCGTCGATGAACAGGATCCCGGCCCAGTCCTGCGTGAACCCGGCTTGGGTCGCCCTCTCCCTCGTCTGGGCGTTGTAGAACACCGGCGGCGGGATGAGCCAAGGAGTGACGGTGTCGTTCGCCCAGCTGCCGGGGTCGTAGCTGGGGCATGGGACCGACGGGTTGGTGGGGGTCGGCGGGGGCGGACCGGAGCTGCAGCCGCCGTACTGGTTGGTGTTCGGGAAGTTGGCGTTGGAGTGGCCCGTCTCGAAGGCGAACGAGACCGGCAGCTCGCCGCCCGGGGTCCACTGGAGAGCGTTCGGGAAGCTCGAGGTCGAATACGACGGGTCGAGCGGGTAGGAGAGGGCGGAGTTGTACAGGTTGACGAACGACGATTGGCGGGTGGTGAGATCCCGGATGGTCAGATTCTCCCCGTACGGGGAGCCGATCCACCCGAGCATCGTCACCTGGATCACGTCGCCCTGATTCATGTTGAAGTAGGTACCGGAGCCCGACGTCGTCAGCTGCGCGTAAAAGCAAGGGTTCTCGGCGCCGGACGCGGCCTCGATCTGCCAGGCGACGGCCGCGCCCACCCAGTTCCCGGCGCTGATACCGCCCGTTCCCCAGGAGCTGTCCGGATAGAACTGCAACTCGAGGAAGCATTCATCCATCCACGCGTACGGGTCGGTGAGGACCATCCCGAACCAGATCGCCGAATAGAGGGCGGACT
>JABCYU010000138.1 GCA_013290045.1 Methanobacteriota archaeon
GAAGCACAACTGTTTAACAGCTTCCCGGCGGAGCTCTCTCGGAGAGGCGAGCCGGACCGTCCATGCGTTGGTACGACGTGACGATGCCCCTCCGAACCGGAATGCCCTGCTTCCCGGGGGACCCCCCGTTCGAGGCGCGGATCGAGCGCTCGACCGACCAGCGAGGGGGGTTTCAGCTCTCCCGCCTCACGCTCGGGTCCCACACGGGTACCCACCTCGACCCTCCGTCGCATGTCTATCGCGGAGGAGCCACGGTCGAGGAGATCGAGCTCTCGCGGCTGAACGGCCCGTGCCACCTCTTGCGGATCCCGGAGGGGATCCGGGAGATCGGCGCGCCCGAGCTCGCGCGGGTTCCGACGGGAACGGTTCGCCTTCTGCTCCGAACCGACAACTCGATTCGATGGGCCGCCGGCTCGTCGTACTTCCCCGACTATGCGGCTCTCAATCCCTCCGCCGCCGACGAGCTGGTGGCTAGGGGGATCCGCCTCGTGGGCGTGGACGGCCTCTCGGTCGAACCGGAACGGTCGGTCGGGCATCCGGTCCACCGGCGGCTCCTCGGAGCCGGCGTCGTCGTGGTCGAGGGTCTCTGCCTCGATGGGGTGCCGGAGGGGCCGGCCGAGCTTAGGTGCCTCCCAATGCGATTGGCCGGGGGCGATGGCGCGCCGGTGCGCGCGGCGCTCCTCGTCGGGTAGGAGCGTCCGATGGGTTGGCCAGCCTCGCCAGGTCCGGGACCGTACGCGCTTTCGCTCGCCACCCCGACGGTCTACGTCATCGTCGCGTCGCTCGCCCTCTTCGCGGCGATGTTCTGGGCGCTCCGCGAATGGTACCCCCGACGGCGACGTGGGGTGGAGGGATACCTCGAGGCCGCGGGGATCGACCTCGTTTTCCTGTCGTTCGCCGTGATCGTGGTGGCCGCGCTCGTCTGGAAGGATCCGTCCGCGAACCGGACCTCCCTCGCCCTGTTCCAGGTGGTGGTCGGGGGCTACTGGCTCGCGTTCGCGATCCCGCTCGTCACCGTCGGAAGCACGATCCACACCCGCTCCCGGGGCGGGATCCCATGGCTCCTCCCGTCGATCGCCGCCGCGGCCGTTCTGTTCGCCGCCCTGTTCGCGTACTACTACGCCCTCGGGTAAGGGACCGGGGCGCCGCGGGTCGGGATCAGTCGCGCTCTTCCGGGGGCAGGAGGTTCGGGATCCCGTCCTCGATCGGGTAGACGATCTGGCACTTCGGGCAGGTGAGCTCGCCGGAGACGATCTCCTCCCCGTTGCGCTCGCGCGCCGCGAGCGTCAGATCGCCGCGGCACATCGGGCAGCAGAGGACCTCCATCAGTTCCGGCTTCACTTGCCCGCCCCTTCGACGATCCCGTATCCGATGAGTCGCCAGGCGTTCAGCCGCCGGGAGATGGCGACGCGGCTCCCAGGGAACACCGTGACCGCCCGGTTGAGGTGAAGCTCGACCTCGTCCCCGCGCGCGCTCGTGACCTTCCCCGTGGCGATCGTCGTACCCACGGTCAGCGCGAGCATCTCGCTCGTATGGATCTTCTCGACCTTGAGCTCGCGCGTCGCACCGAGGACCCGGTCGAGGAGGGTCGCTTTGAGGCGGATCTTCTGGGTGACGGGGGGAAGGGTCCCGGCGACCCCCACCAACCGGCCGGTGAGCCCGTCGCCTTTGGCGAGGGACGGATCCAGCGTCGTGCCGACCGCGGCGAGGCCGCCGGGGTTGAGGGTCTCGAGCTCATGCCCGCCGGAGATGAGCGCCGTGATCTTCGTGTGCAGGGCCTCGGCCCGGCCGTCGGTCAGCCCCGAGATCCCGGGGCGGATCTCGATCTCCTCGCCGACGGTCAGATGGCCCTGGACGAGCGAGCCCCCGAGAACGGCCCCGCGGAGCTCCAGCGGCCTCGTGCCGGGGCGGTTGATGTCGAACGAGCGGGCGACGTGCATCAGCGGGGGCTTGGCCGGATCGCGGACCGGGGTCGGGATCGTCTCCTGGATCGCGCCGATGAGGGCGTCGATGTTGACGTGGTGGTTCGCCGAGATCGGGACGATCGGAGCCTTGGCGATCGGGCTCCCTTTCAGGAACTCGGTGATCTCCTGGAAGTTGACCAGGGCCTGCTCGTTCGTGAGCAGGTCGATCTTGTTCTGGACGACCACGACCTTGTGGACCCCGATGATGTCGAGGGCGTAGAGGTGCTCTCGGGTCTGAGGCTGGGGGACCTTCTCGTTCGCCGCGACGAGGAGGAGGGCGCCGTCCATGATCGCCGCCCCGGAGAGCATCGTCGCCATCAGCGTCTCATGGCCGGGGGCGTCGACGAACGAGACCGAGCGAAGGAACTTCGTCTTCGCGCCGCACGTCGGGCACTTCGGCTCGGTCGTGTACGCTTCGGGGAGCGGGTGGTTGGGGCACTGGTAGAACGTGGCGTCGGCGTAGCCGAGCTTGATGGAGATCCCCCGCTTCAGCTCCTCCGAGTGGCGGTCGGTCCACTCGCCGGTGAGCGCCTGGGTGAGGGTCGTCTTCCCGTGGTCGACGTGACCCACGAGTCCGATGTTGACCTCGGGTTGCTTCGGAGACTTCATGCAGCGCCGAGCAGCTCGGCGAGCGGCTTCGACCCCTTCTGCTCGACGACGAGGTTGATCTGGACCGTGTCCTCGCTGATCGCGCCCCCGCGGAAACTGCGCCGCTTTCGCTGGCCGCGCCGCGGAGCGTGGAAGCCGAAGCCTTCGCCGACGAAGATCCGCACCTGGCGGGCCCCCGGGATCTCCGGGCGCAGCGCGAAGCCGCTCTTGTCGGTCCCTCCGGTGATCTTCAGCGTGTAGCCCGTGAGCCCGATCAGCTCGCCCCCGACCGATTCTCCGATCCGCTTGCCGAGAAAACCCGCGGACTGCGGGTCGGCGACGGTCCGTGCGACCGATTTGGCCGCTTCGGCGATGACGAGCTTGAACTCGACCATGTATTCCCGAGGGTGGGCGCCAGTTTCAATCGGTTTAAATAACTAGCGGAGACGTCCGAGGGCCCGGCGGTCGTTCGGTTGTCCGGGCTCGACGCGGTGGGGCTCCGCGAGCTCCTGGGAGGGGTGCTGGTCGTCGGTGGCCTCGGCTACGCGGCGTGGCGGGACTGGCGGACCCGGGAGGTCACGGATCGGCTCTGGCAGCTGCTCGCGGTCGCCGGAACGATCCTGGGGCTCGTCGCGTTGGCGCCCTATGGCTGGCTCCCCCTGGGCCTCTGGGTCCTCGTGAGCGCTCTGGTCCTCGAGCACCTGTTCCCATGGGACGACTGGGTCGAGCGCGGTTCGGAAGCTCTCCCGGGGTGGCTCGAGATCGCCGCGTACCTGGGCGTCCTCTTCGTCCTGCTCTACAGTGCCTGGTCCTTCGGCATCGGGGACTCCGGCGTTCCCGTCGCCGTTCTGGCGGTCTACGTGGGCGTCGTGCTCGGACGGGGATTGTTCGAGCTCGGGGTCCTATACGGAGGGGCGGACGCGAAGGCGGTCATCGTCGTGGCGCTCCTGCTCCCGCTCGACCCGCACCCGCTCTTGCCCGCCCCAGTCGCGGCGACCCTCGGATTGTCCGTCTACCCGTTCGCGTTGACGCTCGTGATGGACGCGGCATTGCTCGGGGCCGCGATCCCGCTCGGACTCGCCCTACGCAACCTGCTCCGCGGCGAGTTCGCTTTCCCCCAGGGGTTCACGGGCTATCTGATGCCGGTCGCCGAGCTTCCGCACCGGTTCGTCTGGCTGCGCGACCCGACGTTCCGTTCGGCGCTCACCGAGGAGGAGCTCGAGGTCGAGACCGCCGCCGACGATCAGGCGCTGAGGGTCCGACAGGCCGCGGAGCTGGTGGCCCAGGGGGTCGAGCAGGTCTGGGTGACCCCGCAGATCCCGTTCGTCATCCTCCTCGCGCTCGGTGCCGCTGCGGCCGTCCTGTGGGGGAACCTGATCTTCGACCTCGCCGCGCTTCTGTAACGCGGATTCGCCTTCCCGCCCCCGGCGAAACCTTTACGGGCGGCTCCGGCTCGGTGAGCCGGTGGGCATGGCGCGGCAGTCGAAACCGGCCCCGATCCGGGTCTTGATCGCGAAACCGGGGTTGGACGGGCACGACCGGGGCGCGAAGGTCGTCGCGCGGGCCCTGCGGGACGCGGGGATGGAGGTCATCTACGCCGGGCTCCGGCAGACCCCGGAGGATATCGTTTCGGCGGCCGTCGAGGAGGACGTCGACCTGATCGGCCTTTCCTGCCTCTCCGGGGCCCACATGGCGCTGTTCCCGAAGGTCCTCGAGCTCCTGCGGGTCCAGAAGGTGAAGGACGTTCCGGTCTTCGCCGGCGGGATCATTCCGGACGAGGATGCGAAGAAGTTGAAGAAGCTCGGGGTCCGCGCCGTCTTCGGACCCGGGACGACCCTCGAGGAGATCGTCACGACGGCCCGCGCGATCGCCCGTCGAGCGCAATGACCCGCGGCTCCTCCACACCCCCGTCGGCCCGGGCGGTGCTCGACGGCGACCGACGGACGTTGGCCCGCCTCATCACGCAGGTGGAGAATCGGGACCTAAGGGTGGTTCCGGTGATGCGCGCGCTCTACCCAAAGACCGGGCGTGCCCGGGTGGTCGGGATCACCGGACCGCTCGGCGTCGGCAAGTCCTCGCTCATCAACGCGCTCCTCCAGCACCTCCGCGCCACCGGGCGGCGGGTCGGGGTCGTCGCCGTCGACCCCTCGAGCCCGTTCTCGGGCGGTTCGGTGCTCGGGGACCGGATCCGCCTCGACCGTCGCGCCGACGACGACGGGGTCTTCATCCGATCCATGGCCAGCCGGGGGCATTCGGGGGTGTCGCCGCGACGACACGGGAGG
>JABCYU010000139.1 GCA_013290045.1 Methanobacteriota archaeon
AGGGTGAGCTGGTGAATGCCACATCAGCGCACGGAGCGAACTGTTAAGTCCGCCCCCGGCGTTTGATGGTCGAGGCAATCCGATGATCCAGGTCGAGGTCAAGCCCGAAGCCATGAGTCAGGTCCGGCGCCTCATCGCTGGCCAGAAGCCCGACATCGCGGTCCGGGTCTACGCCCAGCCGGGCGGCGGCGGCGGCTGCTGCGGGGGCGGAGGCGGGGCGGTCCAGTTCGGGATGGCGTTCGCCAAGCCCAGGGCCGACGACGAGGTCGTCAAGATCGACGGGTTCTCGGTGATCGTCGACCCGACGAGCGCGCAGTTCGTGAACGGCGCCGTCATCGATTACGTCGAGGACATCCAGGAGTCCGGCTTCAAGATCACCAACCCCACGCTGCCCGAGCCCGACGACGCGGGGAAGGCCGGCGGCTGCGGATCGTGCGGTAGCAGCTCCGAAAAGGGCGGCGGCTGCGGCTGCGGATAGCGCGGATCCCGCCGCCCCCGCCGTCCCGACGGGCTCACTCCTAGCCCTTGGGTGGGCAACCCGAACAGCAGGCGCCCCCGATCGAACAGCAGGCGCAGCAACGGCAACAGGCGGAGCAATCGCAGCAGCTGCAGGCGAACCGGGGGCCCGAGGAGGTCGAAGCCATTTCACGGCTCTCCATGGTCCATCCGCGGCATCCGACAATCCGCGCGGGTCCAAAAAACATTGGGTGCGAGGGAGCGGGGACGCCCGGGGCGCCGATCCTCCCACCAACGGCGGGTCAGGTCCCGAGGTGCTGGAACCCGTGCCTCCGCTCGGGCGCCTCCGGGTTCACGACGGGTCGGCCTCGAAAACTGCCGTTAAATACGACCCCGAAGGTCGGCGACCCCCATGACCCCGGAAGCGCTCGTCGCGGAGTCGGTCCGCAAGATCTACCGACAGCGCAACGGCCCGACGGTCGATGCGTTGGTGGGCGTGTCGCTTCGGGTCGCCCGAGGGGAGCGGGTGGCGCTGCTCGGCCGCAACGGCGCCGGCAAGACCACGTTCCTGAAGATCGCCTCGACGTTGCTGACCCCGACGTCGGGTACCGTCTCGGTGTTCGGTCACGAGGTCCAGACCGAGGCCGATATCGTCCGGTCGACGATCGCGGTCGTGCCCCAGGAGGGGAAGCCGTTCTTCCACCTCACGCCGCGCGAGCAGGTCTACACCTATCTGCGAGCGCGGGGGTTCGACCGCTCGACCGCCAAGTCGCGCACCGAGGAGGCACTGGGTCAGATGGAGCTCGGCGAGGTCGCCGACCGGCTGAACATCACCCTCTCCGGGGGCCAACGGCAGCGGACGATGGTGGCCACCGTCATCGCCACCGAGGCCCCGCTCCTGTTCCTCGACGAGCCGACGATCGGGATGGACCCGTTCGCCCGACGCGGGGTGTGGGAATCGATGCGCCGCCTGACGCGCAAAGGGTCCACGATCCTGCTGACCACGCACTATCTCGATGAGGCCGAGGCGCTCTCCGAGCGGCTCTATATCATCGAGCGCGGGCGCGTGCTCGTCGACGGGACGGCCGCCGGTCTCAAGGAGGAGGTCGGCGGGACGCTCCGCGTCTCGATCCGGGGCGGCCAGGAGCTCGCCGAGACGTTCGCGTCGTTCGGGTCCCTGGTCCGGGAACCGGAAGCGCTCCACATCATCACCACGCCCGAGCGCCTCGTGGAGGTGATGGGGGTGGCGATCCGGATGCGGCTCACGGCCACCATCGGCCCGGTCACCCTCGAAGAGGCGTTCCTCAAGGTCGTCGGCCGTTCGATCGACGCGGAGAACTAGCGTGGCGCTCCCGGGAATCCGACCCAAGGCGTTCCGCGGCCTGGTCGCCTTCGCGGAGACCGAGTTCCGGGTCCAACTGCACGAGGAAGCCGCGATCCTCACCTCGATGGTCGTCCAGGTGGTCCTGCTGATCTTCGTCTCGATCCTCGCCCCGGCGCTCCTGGGGGTCGCCCTCGTGGGAGCGATCGTCTTCTCGTTCTTCGCCCTCGGCCAGCGCGTCCTGAACGAGGCGGCGTTCATCCGCGTCGACCACAAGCTCAACGAGCTCTACCTCTCCTCGCCCCTCGCGCCGGAGGCGTACTTCTTCGGGATGAGCCTCGGGGTCCTGTTCGCCTACCTGGCCCCCATCGTCGTCGTCGTGGTGGTCGCGGAGTACGTCGTCCACTTCACCCTCGTGACGGGCTTGGTCATCTTCGGGTGCGCCACGGCGGTCTGGCTGTTCTCCTGCTCGCTCGGCTACTTCGTCTCGACGCTGTTCCGCGACATGCGCGCGATCTGGCCGTGGGCCAGCCTGCTGTACAACCTGTTCGGGGTGCTCCCGCCGGTGTTCTACCCGATCACGAGCGCCCCGACCGGGATCCGCTGGATCTCGCTGTTCCTCCCGCCGAGCGCGGCGACGGCGCTGATCAACGAGACGATCACCCCGACGAACCTCACCGGGCTCGAACCGGCGATCGCCGCCGCCTCCCTCACGATCGAGGCCGCGTTGGCGTTCACCCTGGCCATCTACTGGTCGCGTCACTCGGTGAGGGAGGGCTAGATGGCGACCGTCCAGGTCACCCCGACCGACGGCGAGGTGCTCCCGGCGTTCGCCATCATCGGCTGGCGGTGGATCAGCCGCAATCCGGCGTCGACGATCGCCCCGATCCTCCTGCCGTTCATCTTCCTGTACTTCCTGCGGATCATCTCGCCGGCGAGCCTCTTCCCCCTCGAGATCATCGGGGCGATGCTGTTCACGACCCAGAACATCGGCAGCTGGGTGCTCGGGGATTCGGCGACCTGGCGATTGGAGAGCGCGCTCCAGAGCCTGTTCGTCGCCTCGCCGATGGGGAAGATCCGCTACCTCATCGGGATCGCCTTCTCGAACCTGATCCCCGCGGCCCCCGCGCTCGTCGTCCTCGCGATCATGCTCGCGGTGGTCACCCCGGTCCCGTTCCTGGCGTGGCCGGTGCTGGTGGGGGCGATCCTCGTCCTCTGGGTCCTCTTCTCGTCGATCGGGGTGGCGATCTCCAGCCGGCTCACCACCCAGCGCCAGATCTGGCCGATCGGCAACCTCACGTTCACCGTCCTCGGGATGCTCTCGCCATTGTACTACCCGATCTCGGCGCTGCCCCCGTTGTGGCAGTCCGCAGCCCGATTCCTCCCGGCGACGTACGCCGCCCTCCTCGTCCAAGGGGTGGTCGGCGTCACCCCGGCGAGCGTTTCGACCCTCCTCGTCTACGCCGCGCTCCTGCTGGCGTCGGCCGCCGTCGGGATCCTCCTCGCGCTACGGCTCTACAAGTGGGAGGAGCACTGACCGAGCCGCCGATGCGACCCATAACGGTAATGCCTACCGCCGCCATGGAACCCGCGGTGCGCTTCGAGTTCGACCCAATCCGGCACGATAGCCCGCGTGGGGCTGGGCATGGCCGGGTCGCTGGAGCGTTCACCGTGGGCGTGTTGACGCAAGGAAGGTCGTAGACCACCGATGGGGAACGATGAGTTCGATGAGATCCTGTCCGCGCTGGACCGAGAGACCGCCCGCATCCGGGTGCGGGCGGAGCCGCGGCGCTACAACAAGCCCGCCACGGTGATCTCCGGGTTCCCGCCGGGGGTCGACCTCGCGGAGACGGTCAGGTCGCTCAAGAACCGGCTCGCGACCGGCGGGTCGGTGGTAGACGGCGAGGTCTACCTCCAGGGAGACCACCGGGCTCGGATCCGCGACGAGCTGTCCCGGCTCGGCTTCGACCCACAGACGGTCGAGGTCTCGAACGCCCAGCTGCCGAAACGCGGCCGCCGCGGCTGAGGCGGCCGCCGCGTTCCCGTTTCCGCCGCAGTACCTGCGGGGCTGCGCCAGCCTCACGCGTAACCCCCGCGCTCAACTCGCGGCGATGGGCGCCGTATGCGGCGTTCGTCGACCCTATAAGCCGCGACGGCTCGGACCGGACGAGGGAAACCGATGGCAGCGTACGCGCATCCGGACGTGGTGGTCGAGAACGATTGGCTGGCCCAGCATCTCTCGGACCCGAAGCTGCGCGTGGCCGAGGTCGACTACGATCCGGCCGCCAACTACGCCGTCGGTCACCTGCCCGGCGCCGTGCTATTCGACTGGCGGAAGGACATCAACGACCCGGTGAAGCGCGATCTCCTCTCGGGCGACGCCCTCACGGCCCTCTTCCATCGGACCGGGATCAACCCGGAAACGACGCTCGTGCTCTACGGGGATTTCAACAACTGGTTCGCGGCGTTCGCCTTCTGGGTGTTCAAGTACTACGGGTTCCAGGACGTCCGGATCCTGAACGGCGGGCGCAAGAAGTGGATCGCCGAAGACCGCCCGATGACCAAGGACGTCCCCTCCGTGGCATCGGGGACGTTTAAGGCACACACTCCGAACGAGAAGCTCCGGGCGTACTACGACACCATCCGAGGCTCGCTCGACCACGTGAAGTCCGGCAAGCTCAAGCTGGTGGACGTTCGCGGGGTCAAGGAGTTCACCGGCGAGATCACGGCCCCCCCCGAGTACCCCACCGAGCACGCCCAGCGGGGCGGCCACATTCCCGGGGCGGCCAATATCCCGTGGGCCCAGGCGGTCAACGACGACGGGACGTTCAAGAGCCGCGAACAGCTCGAGGCGATCTACCACGCGAAGGGGATCTCGGGGAAGGAGCCCGTGATCACCTACTGCCGGATCGGGGAGCGTTCGAGCCACACGTGGTTCGTCCTCACCTATCTCCTGGGTTACCCCGACGTAAAGAACTACGACGGTTCTTGGACCGAGTGGGGGAACCTGATCCGCTCCCCGATCGAGAAACCGTAGGGATCGTTCGCGTCGGCGC
>JABCYU010000140.1 GCA_013290045.1 Methanobacteriota archaeon
TCGTTCAAGCGAAGATGGATGAGATCGCGGCGGTCCGAGGACGGGCGACCGAGCTCGTCACGCTGTACGTTTCGCCGGGGAAGCAGATCTCCGAGGTGATGTCGTACCTCCGCAACGAGTATGCGCAAAGCTCGAACATCAAGAGCCGGACCACCCGAAAGAACGTGATGTGGGCGATCGAGTCGCTCATGGGTCGCGTCCGCCAGTTCAAGGAGCCCCCGGTCAACGGCGTCGCCTTCTTCGTCGGAAGCAAGGCCGTCGGTTCGGACAAGACCGAGCCGGTGACCTACATCGTCGAACCGCCGGAGCCGCTCAACACCTACCTGTACCGGTGCGATTCGACGTTCTTCCTCGACCCCCTGCTCGCGATGGTGCACGAGCCCGACCAGTGGGGCCTCATCGTCATGGACCGGGCGGAGGTGACGCTCGGCTTCCTGCGGGGCAAACGGATCGACCCGATGCGCAACCGCCAGTCCCAGGTGCCGAGCAAGCACGGGCGCGGCGGTCAATCGGCCCACCGGTTCGAGCGGATGATCGAGCACGCGGCGCACGAGTTCTTCGTCAAGTGCGGGGAGATGGCCAACGAGCTGTTTCTCCCGAAGAAGGACGTGCTCAAGGGAATCCTGCTCGGGGGCCCCGGAGCGACAAAGGAGTATTTCTTCAAGGAGAATTATCTGCACTACGAGCTCCAGCAGAAGGTCGTTCAGCCCCTGTTCGACGTGGGGTACACCGACGAGTACGGATTGCGGGAGCTGGTCGAGCGGGCGACGCAGACGCTCCACGGGCTCGAGCTGACCGAGGAGAAGAAGATCATCCAAAGGTTGCTCAACGAGATCCGACGGGCGGACAGCGGGCTCGCCGCCTACGGAGAGGCCGACGTCCAGCGGGCGCTCGACTCCGGCGCCGTCGAGACCCTGCTGGTCAGCGAGGGTCTCCGGCGGAAGCGGGCGACGTTCTCGTGCGGATCCTGCGGACATTCGTTCGACCGGACCCTGGCCGACGAGGAGATCGAGCGCGTGGTGGACCAGCCGTGCCCGAACTGCGGGGGTGGCCCGATCACCCAGAAGGCCGTGGAGGACTACGTGGAAGGGATGTTCCAACGCGCCGCGAAATCCGGCGCCACGGTCCGGATGATCTCCACCGAGAGCGAGGAGGGGGAGATGCTCGCCAAGGCGTTCGGGGGGGTGGCGGCGCTCCTCCGATATCCGCTCCCGCGCCTGACCCCGCTACGCAACGCGGCTCCCTAGTCTCCCCCGATCGACGATTGAACGCCGTACCGGTCCGGCGCCGGCGCCGCGACCTCCGTCGCGGGGCTTATGATGAGTGGCCGTGCTCCGTTGGGTGTGGCGCTCGAGTTCGACCTCGAGCGGGTGGTCGGAGCTCCCCCCGAATTCGTCCATCACTGGTGGCTCGAAGCGGGGCCATCGTTCGAAACCCAGGTCCGGAGCGGCGTCCGCCAGGAACGAACCCGCTCCGACCCGTACCACCTCACCATCCGACGCTGGGCGGCGAGCGGCCGGCGTTCCGTTTATGTAGAATCCCGGGTGGAGGTCGAGAGCCTCCATGTCTGGACATGCCGGAAGGTCTCCACCGTCGACGGGGTTCCGCTGACCGAGGAGTCCGTCCGTTACACCGTCTCCCCGGTTGCGGACGGTACGCGCTTCCGCCTCGCCTTCTCGATCACCAGCCCCAGTCGGATCCGGAGGGGGCTGTTGCAGCTCTCGGGGCGCCGAATCCGGGAACATCGCATCGGCGAGGTGGACGACGCCGTCCGCCGACTGCTCGCCGAGCGTGCCCGAGACCGAGCCTGAGCTCGAGCCTTCGCTACCAGAGGTTTTCGAGGGGGTCTGGGGGCTCCGGAGCCCTGACACCGGGGGCTCGCGGGGCGGTGGGGGGACGCTCCGTCGGGATCGTGGCCCGCGTGTAGCGACTGGAAGGACTCCGCGGGGGCTCCGGGATCCGCCGGCGGCGATCGACCGTCACCACCGCGGCGAGGACGGCCGTCGCTCCGGCCGCGAGCCCCACGACAATCCATGGTCCTCGGGGGGCCTCGGGTACCGGGGAAGAGCTGCTCGGGCCGCAGGCCGAAAGCAGGCATTGTGAGCCGGTCTGGCCCTGCGCGAACGTCTCGGGCTCCGCTTGAATGACCCCACCACTGCCGGTCGCGGGAGACGCCAACGGCCCCATGGCGGTCGAGGGCACGGTTGCGGTCGTCGCACCTCCGAAGGTCGTGGACGAGGCGAACACTCCGAGATGAGATATCGAGTGGGGCAGGTAATCCATCGACTGGGTCGAAGCCCCGGCCTGCCCAGCCTCCAACGGTTCCCAGGGGCCGTGGCTGACGCCGAACAGGTCGGACTCGCCCGGCAGGAAGATGAATCCCTCGCGAGTGTGGAAACTCCCCGTCAGGTTCAGCTCGATCACCTCCGCCCCGATCGATCCGGCGAGAAGGACCTTGGCGGTATCCCGGCCGGCCAGCACGATCGACTGCGCCCCGGCGGCAGAACCGGTCGGGTGCCCCGACACCCGATTACCGGTGCCCGTGATCGAAGTATTGGCGAGGAGGTACGAGACCGACCACGACCCGCTTGACGACGCCTGGCTCCGCGACTGCCAGGAGTCGCCCGGGGTGACATTGGCCGGCACGAGCCCGAGGGCGGGTGAGAATGCCGTGGAGACCGAGGTCGAGGCTCCGATGGAAAGGCTGGCCATGGAGTTGCGGACCCCACCGGCCGGTCCGTGGCCGACCACGGACCAGTTTTCGGTGAGGTTCGACTGCACCACGGACCGGGTATTTTCCAGAGCCAGGGCGGCGACGGCGCTTCCGTTGACCAGGACGCTACCGGCGTTCGTGAAGTTCGCGGAGACCGTCGCAATCTCCCACGCCCGGGCCGACAAGCTGGCGGAGAACATCGGAGCCCGGCAGCCCGGGACGCACAGTTGAAACTGGAACGTTTCGGCGGCGGTCCGGGAGGCGGTCAGGGAAATCGACGAGCTGTTCTGGGACGACTGGGTCATCAGAACATGGTAGCCGAATGAGGTCGAAACGGAGTAGGTCCCGTTGCCGACCAAGCCCCCTTCGGTCGCCGTCCGATTGGCGCCGTACGCCCACTCGGTCGGGCCTGCCAACGGGGACCCTGATCCCGACGCGAGCCCGGCAGTGCAGGGAACCGCCGAGAGAACGCAGAGGAGGACCCCGAGCACCGAGACGGTGGCCTTGGAGAAGCCGGGTCGGAGACTTAGGTAGGACATCGGCACCAGAGGCTCCGATTGAGGAAGAAGTCCAATATGGGTGATAAGGGATTGTTCAAGCGGCTCCCGGGACCCTTGGACACCGTGCTAGGGACTCGCCAGAGAACCGAGGATCGATAGTGCGCACGCTGACGGAGGCCGAAGCCCGCGTCATCGCCGCGATGCTCGCCTCGTCCACGCAGGGAGAACGGGACCGCCTCCGGCGGCTTCGGGTCCCCCGGTCGACCTACCACGCCGCCCGACGACGCGCGTACGCCGAGGGTTGGCTCCGCGATCGGTATGTCCCCACGCCGACGCCGTTCGGATGGCAGCGGATCCGGTTCGCGCTCGCGCGCCCCTATGCGGATCGGTTCGGGGAGCTGCTCGACGCCTGGTCCCAGGATCCGGGGTGTGTGGTACTGTGGGGGAGCTCGCAAGCGGTCGTCGGGGTCTTCTTCCATCGAGACGTCCGATCCGCGGTCGCGAGCGAGCGCGAGTCGGTCTCCCGAGGTCAAACTGCCTGGGGGGTGACCGTGATCGCAGACCCTCGGGTGGAGAGCATACCGGTCTACTTCGACTTCGAGGGTGCCTGGGGGCACCTTTCGGGGGCCGCTGGGACCCTGTCGTACCCTCACGGGTTGGGTGCCTGGATTGAGGAGAACCCCGACGCCGATCACACGGAGCTCGCGCCCGCAGATCCTCGGAAGGCCTGGGCGGCCGCAGAGCTGCTGCATCGCCCGTTCACCTCCCGGGACGGAGGCGGAGCTCCCCACCTCGTGGGCCCCCTCGGGCTGGCGTGGTCCCAGCAACGTCTGCTCGCCACCGGATGGGTGACCCACCGGGTGCTGCTGGATCCCGCGCGGGTCCCACCGTTCGCCGGCCGGACCCCCGATCAGGTCGTCTGGATTACCGGCCGCGTCCGACCCGGCACGGCGCCCGAGCGGCTGTTCGACCGGCTGACCCGCGAGTGCCGGGTGTTTCCGTTCCTCTACGTCGTCGGGGACGGGTTGGTGTTGTTGGGCGCCTTAGGCCAGGCGCCCGGTACGACCCCCGAACCTTCCCATGATCCGGGCGAGGCCCCCCGAGGGGTGATGTCCGCCCTCAAGGACTCGCTGGAGTCCATCGAGCTCGTTCAGGAAGGGGTCGGCCAGATGGAGTACCGGGTGGACCATCGGTATGATCGGCTGATGTCTCGCCGCCCGACGTGATCAGAGGGGACACTCTCCTCGGCTGCCGCGTGGAGGTCCCTTCGCCGGCCGAGGGTCACGCGTTCCGAGAACCCCAACTCTCAAATGCTGGCACGCCGCCGCCGGGTCACGGGCGTGTAGCCTAGTCTGGAGTGTGCGTTCTCCGATAGATCCCGACGCCCTGTCCGGCGCCCTTCGGTTCCGTCGTTCATCTAGTCGAGGGCCTCCTCGTCGGCAGTTCCGAATACGGGGTCGTCCAACAGAGAGAGAGTCTCGGGGGTACGGCGCCGGGCAACGAGGGACCGGACGTATCCTTCGACGGTAGCGAC
>JABCYU010000141.1 GCA_013290045.1 Methanobacteriota archaeon
GTGGCCGATCCGACCGTGGCCGCCCTCGCGACCTCGCTCCGCCCGACGATGGTTCGTGCCGGTCTCGCTTCGCTCGGGACCGCCACTGGCTGGAACAACACCACCGGCACCCCCACCTGGAGCTTCGGCGCCTTCGACTGGTTCTTGGGCCTGGCGCACAACCTGAGCGCCGAGGCGTACCTCAGCCTGCCGGCGGGGACCTGGGGCGACGGCAACCAGCTGCCTTCCGGAATGCCCCTCAACACGTCCCTGGTCGTGAACTCGAACGGCGCGACGGGCTCGTTCCCGACTCCGTTGGCGTACGCGACCCTCGTCGGGTCGCTGGCCCGGCACGTGGCGAGCGCCGGCGAAACCGTCGGCTACTGGAACATCGGCAACGAGGTACCGCTCACCAACGCTTCGATGTTGGCGGCGTACATCGGCCTGTTCAACGCCGCGTCCCAGGCGATCCATGCCATCCTGCCGGCGGCCCGCGTCGGCTCCGATGTGATGACCTTCCCTCCCGACCTCGCGACCTTCGCCGCCCAGGCCCGCGACGTCGGGTTCCTGGCGTTCCACTACTACCCGGCTCAGACCGTCTGCGTCGCCAATGGCACGATCTGTCCCCCAGGTTCGCAGGGGGAGGATCTGACCGACGCCCAGATCTGGAACGCCTCGTCCGGCTATTCCCGGTTGCACTCGATCGCCTTGGGGTGGGGACAGCGCGAGTGGCACAATCTGACGGGAAGCTGGATCCCCGTCCTCGACGCCGAGTCGAATCTGAACACCGCGGGGGGGAATCCGGTGACGGGCCCGGGCGGCACGGACCCACGCCAACAGCTGCCGTTCGGGGCCGCGTGGACGGTATCGATGCTCATCGACGCGACGGCGTCCAACGTCTCCCGGCTCAACTACTACGCCTTCCAGAGCCCCGCGACGGTCCCGGCCACGACGACGGGACCGTACGGGGGATGGGGATTCGGGCTCGTCAGCCTCGGCCCCCAGGGGAATGCCACCCGCTACGCCCCGTGGTGGGGGCTCGACATGTGGGGCCAGAACATCCCGGCTGGTGTCGCCCCGCTGCCGTTGACGGTGAGCGACTCGAACGCGAGCCGGGCGATCGGCGTGCGGAACGGGAGCGGGGATGCGGTCGTGCTCACCAACCGCTTCGACACGCCGGTCCAGTTCGACGTGACCGACTCCGGCATCGGATCCGTCCCCATCCAGGTCACGGTCCTGGACCGCACGTCGTTCGTCACGGCGTTCAACGCCTCGGCCCAGCGCGTCTCGCTCCTCCGTTCCGGGGTCAACTCGTTCAGCGTCACCCCGGGGAGTTCGGCTCGGTTCGTGATCAACGGTTACGGGGTCGCCGTGGTCCTGTTCGGGTCGGTCCCGTCCCACCATGTGGGCAACCCTCCGCCGCTCCTATCGACCTCGACGTTCTTCGAGGTGACCGTCCTCGGCGCGGTGTTGCTGCTCGCCGCCACGTTGATCGTCTATCGCCCGCGCCGTCGGCGGTCGGCGTCGTCGCCCGACGCGGACAACGCGGCCGCCGACCCCGGGGCGGAACCGGCCGACGACGAGTTGTGAGGCGGCCGCCCCGAGACCCGGGGCGGCTCAGAGGAGGAGGGCGATCGGCCGCCCCTGCATCCGGGGGGGGATCTCCATTCCCATCATCTTCAGCACCGTGGGAGCGATGTCCGCGATCGCCTGGGTCGGAAGGGTGCGTTCGGACGGTTTCGACGGGTCGGCGACGACGAAGATCCCGTTGAACGAATGGACCGAGTCGTCCGGTCCGGTATCGTTCTCCTCGAGGAACATCCCCGAATATCCGAGCGTCCCGGCCGACCGCCATTTCAGGTCCCCAAAGTAGATCATGAGGTCGGGAGCGTCGCCCCGGACCTCCTTGTAGATCTTCGATGGCGCGAGGACCTGCGGCGCCAACGGCTGGCCGTCGGGTCGCACGACCTTCGTGAGCTCCTCCGTCATCCGCTCGATGGTACGCGCGACCTTGTCGGGGGCCAGGATCCCCTGCGGCTCGCGGCCCTTGACGTTGAAGAAGATCCGCGCGTAGTAGCCCCCAGCGCCCCAGGCGGTGGTCTTCGACCAGTCGACCTCGACCTTCTCGAGCGCGGTCCCGCGCGGCGGAGTGGGGCCCTTGAGCTTGAGGTATCCGGCCTGGATCAACCACTCGTTGATGCAGAAGCACCCCTGCATCCCCTGGCTCCCGTGGTCGGAGAGCACGAACACGGTGACGTCTTCGGGGACCTCGGCGAGGAACGTGCCGATCTCCTCGTCGATCAACGCGTAGTAGTCGTCGACCAGCCTCGCAAACGCCGGGTGCTTCTCGAAGCGGAGGTGCTTCTCGTCGAAGTACTTCCAGAATGTATGGTGGAGCCGGTCCGGTCCGATCTCGTGGAGCGCGAAGAAATCCCACTTCTCCTTCTTCCACAGATGGCGGGCGACCTTCCAGCGTCTCCGGGTCATCTCGATGAGCTCGCCGCCGATCCGGTCGCGGTCCTCGGCCCGGAACGTGACGTCGAACTCGTACCCCCCGCTCACTTGGGTGATCTCCTCGGCGAGGGAGATCGGGTGGACGAAATCCTTCGCCCCGTCCGGCGTCAGGAAGTCGGAGATGTACACCCCGTTGACCCGGGGCGGAGGGTACCCGGGGGGCATCCCGACGATCGCGACCCGCTTGCCCGCGCGCGAGAGCAGGTCCCAGACCAGCGGGTACGGGACCATCTGGGGATTGGGCGAGTAAGTGTCCCAGTAGGTCTTGGGGCGGCGGTGCCGGAATCCGTAGATCCCGAGCGAACCCGGATCCATCCCCGAGAACATGACGGCCCAGGCGGGCACGGTGATCGGGGGGTCGCAGCTCCGCAGCGTGCCGCGGGCGGACCGGGCGAGGAGCGCCCGCAGGTTCGGCATCTTCGGGAGGAACCGGTCGAACAGAAGTTCCGGCGGGACCGAGTCGAGTCCGAGGACGAGAATTCGTCGAGAGTTCGCGGGCACGGAACGGGGGGGGACGGACTCCGACTAAAACCCTTGCTCCAAGTCGAAACCTCCCAATCGAGCGC
The DNA here is from genome assembly GCA_013290045.1 of Methanobacteriota archaeon. Lineage (GTDB taxonomy): Archaea > Thermoplasmatota > Thermoplasmata > Lutacidiplasmatales > UBA184 > Lutacidiplasma. Next base: position 3,060 of record JABCYU010000141.1, read on the forward strand.
GATACGGCTCCCCGGGCCGTTCCGCGACGGGAGGGCTCCCCTCCGCTCGGCCCGAGGCGCTAAAGGGCGGGACCCCTACGGGCCGGTCCGTGGTCGCCGACGCACCCCGCCGAAGGCTGCTCGCCATCGGCCTCGATTCGGCGCCTCCGGAGTTCCTCTTCGGGCGCTGTCTTCCCGAGATGCCGAACATGCGCAAGCTCGTCGAAGGCGGGGTGCGCGGCGTGCTGCGCACGACCGATCCCCCGATCTCGATCCCGGCGTGGGCGGTGATGTTCACCGGAGTCGACCCCGGGACTCTCGGATTCTACGGGTTCCGACACCGGCTGAACCACTCCTACACCCAGAACTACGCCCCGTCCTCGACCTTGCTGCCGGTGCCTTCGCTCTGGAAGATCCTGTCGGACCGCGGACGTCGCGTCTGCGTCATCGGCATGCCTCCGGGGTATCCGCCTCCGGCGGTGAACGGCTACTACATATCGGATTTCCTCACGCCGGGCGACGCGGCGGAGACGACCTATCCGCCGGGCCTCGCCAAGGAGCTGGCGGCCCGCTACGGTCCCTACCGGTTCGATGTCACTTTCCGGGCGACGGAGCGCCACCAGCTGTACCGGGATATCGTGGCGATGACCCAGCAGCACTTCGCGATCGCCGAGGAGCTCTACGGTCGCGAACGCTGGGACGTCTTTGCCATTCACGAGGTGGGCACCGATCGCCTGCACCACGCCTTCACGAAATACTTCGATCCCACGCACCAGGATTTCCAGCTTGGCAACCCGTTCGAGCACGTCGTCGAGGAGTACTACCGCATCGTGGACCAATCGATCGGGAGGCTCCTGTCGCTGATCGACGACGACACCGTCGTCTACATCGGCTCCGACCATGGGAGCATGCCGATGGCGGGATGCTTCTGCATCAATCAATGGCTCGCCGAGCACGGATACCTGCACCTCCGCCATCCCGTCCCGGCGGGGACCCCCCTCGAGAAGGCGCCCGTCGACTGGAGCCGAACGTCGGTCTGGGGGGCGGGCGGCTACTATGCTCGTTTGTTCTTCAATATCCGGGGTCGCGAGCCGGAAGGCTCCCTCGACCCCGCCGAGGTCCCGCAGGTCCGGGCGCGCCTCGTTCGCGAGCTGGGCGAGCTGGTCGGCCGGGACGGTTCCCCGATGCCGGTGGAGATCCTCGACCCCCAGACGATCTACCATCAGGTCCGTGGGGACCCCCCGGATCTGATGGCCTACTTCGGGAAGCTCCGGTGGCGGTCGGCGGGATCCTTGGGCCACCCGACGCTCTATCTGCGGGAGAACGACACCGGGCCCGACGACGCGGTCCACAGCTACGAGGGCGTTTTCCTCGTCTACGACCCTCGGGTCCGGGACGGACGGGAGATCCCTACCCAATCGATCCTGGACGTGACGCCGACGCTGCTGGAGC
>JABCYU010000142.1 GCA_013290045.1 Methanobacteriota archaeon
GACGAGCTCCGTGGGTCCCCGGACCACCTGGCGCTCCGCCTGGGGGTGCGGACGGGTGGCGGGGTCCCGCTCGGGTCGCCGCGGGTAGGAAAGATGGTCCGGCTCTACACCGACGCGCTCGCCTACCTCCGGAGCCGCGAGATGGTCGATACGGAGAAGATGGCCCTGTTCGGTGTCTCTTACGGCGCTTCGCTCGCCCTGGCTCTGGCTACCCACGACCCGAAGCTCAATGCGTTGCTGCTGGCCTACCCGATGCCGGTGCGTCCTGCCGAGGATCTCAGGCTGCTCAACGCCCCGACGATCCTCGTCCTCGCCGGATCCGACCCGAACGCCGCGCGAGTGCGGGCGCAGTTCGAGCCGTTGAGCCGGTCGGGGTCGATCGCCGTGGAGATCTTGGAGATCCCCGGGGTCCACCACCATTTCTTCGCCCGCGACAAATCCGCCTACGACCTTCCGTCCGCCGAGGCCGGCTGGTCGGCGCTCTTGGAGTTCGCGAAGGCCCGAATGATGCCTCCCCCTCCGAAACCTCCCGCGCCACCGAAATCGATGACCGCCGGCGCCTCCCCCTCCGCCGCCTCGGCGGTTGGGGCACCACCAACGAATCCTTCCCTGATCAGTTCGGCTCCTACCTGACCGGGGGGCGCGCGCGCCCGCGATCCGCCTACGAGGGGGCGATCGAGGTCGGGATCGCGGAGGCGGTCCCGATCAACTCCTTGGCGGCTCGGGAGAATCGGAGGGCCTTCGCCATATTCCCCTTGACCTGGAACGTCCCGTCGAAGATCGACTTGACCGGGTCGATCTCGTGCCGCAGGAGGCGTTCCCACGCCTGGCGGGGACCCTGATAGACGAACTCGCTGGAGACGGTCGACGGGTCCGAGAGGTACCGCGCCGCCCGACAGGTCCCGTGGGCGAGGTCGAGGTGGACCCCCTCCCCCCGGGGATGCCCGTTGTCGGGCAGGATCAGCAACAGGATGTCGCCCTCCCAAGCCTGAGCAGCCGTCGCGTAGGCGGGATTGGCGTTCAGGGCCGCCCGAAACAGCTCGGCCCATTCCACCGACGGGAAGAGCACCATCGTCCCCCGCTACGGGGTCGGCCGAATAAGGGAGCGGGGGTCCGCCGACTTCCGCGGCCGGGGGTTCGGCGGCGTCCCTCGGCCCAAACCGAGTCTCCCCATCTTCCCCGCCGCGCCGCTTAGGCCGGGGCCAGGGTCGCCCACGTCGGGGTGGCGCGGGTCGCGACGGTCCCCGCCACGTCGGTCACCGAGGGTGAGGCATCGAAGCTCCCGGTCGTCGTCGGCGCCCGTGTCGCGGCCGTGCTGTTCGAGGAGGCACATCGGGTGGGGTTCTCCGACAAGGCGTACGGGAACCCACCGGCCCCGCCGAACGCTTTAAGGCGGAGCGCTCCTCGGCCTGCCTGCGCGGGGATGGCCCAGCCCGGTAAGGCGCTGGATTGCTAATCCAGTGGTGGTTTCACCTCGGGGGTTCAAAGGGGGGCCGGAACCAGCCGGCCCCCGGAAGATCCCCCTCCCCGCGTCGATCCCTTTAGGAAGGTTCGAGCGAAGCGAGATACCGCTCCCCGTCGCGGACCACGCGTACCCGGGACGCGATCGGCGGCAGGTCCCCGGCGACGAGGCAGAGGACTCGCACACCGTGGGAAAGTTCCACGAGGGCGAGGCGGTGCGGTTCCGGCCAACCGGCTGGCGGCACCGTCAGTTCCGTCGCCGCGAGCACCTCCCCGACGCTGGGGATCGGCTGGGGTCGGACGACCGTCGAACCGCAGCGCGGACACGGGCCGGGCCTCGGCAGGAAACGCCCGTGGCAGCCCGGACACGTGCTGACCAGGATCGAATCCGGACCGGTCACGGCGGACCTCCCGAGCCCAAGATAGTGACGAAGTTGTGGGAAGCGAGCCCGCCGATCGATTGGGCGACGCCGACGCGGGGTGGCCCGGGAAGCGATCGGGAACCGGCCTCGCCGCGGAGTTGCCGGGACACCTCGGCGATCTGCGCGAGGCCGGAGGCCCCGACCGGGTGGCCCCGCCCGAGCAGTCCCCCCGACGGATTGACCGGAAACCGACCCTCTCGGGAGGTCGACCCGTCGAGGAACCACCCCGCCCCCTCCCCCGGACCGCAGAGCCCGAGATCCTCGAGATCGATCGGTGCGAACGGGGCGAACGCGTCATGGAGTTCAGCGAAGTCCAGGGACTTCCGCGTCAGATGGGCCATCTCGTACGCGCGCCGGGCGGCGAGCCGTGTGGCGCGGAATGTCGTGAGCTCGGCGCGGTCCGATAGCATGAGTGAATCGAACCCCTCCCCCATCCCGAGGACTTCGGCAGGCCCGGTGCCGCGCTCGACGACGACCGCTGCCGCCCCGTCGCTCACCGCGGAACAGTGCAACAGGCGGAGCGGGAGAGCGATCGGCCGGCTCGCTTCGACCTCCGCGACCGTGATGGCTTCCCGGAACTGGGCCGAAGGATTCTCCGAGGCTCCCTTCCGCGCCTGGACCGTCACCTGGGCCCAAGCGGTCGGAGCGGCCGGGTCGGCCGCGGCGACGCGCTGAGCGATGAGCGCGGCCAATCCCGGCATCGTCGCCCCGACCGCCTGCTCCTGGGGGGCGAGGGATCGGGCGAGGGCCCGGGCGACGTCGGCCGTCGGCCGGTTCGTCATCTTTTCGCCCGCGACGACCAGGGCCCGGTCGAACCCTCCACCGGCCACCGCGTGGGCGGCGGCGTGGAACGCCGCGGCCCCCGTCGCCGAGGCGGCTTCGACCCGGAATCCGGAGGCTTGCTCGAGCCCGAGCCGATCCGCGAGCTGGGCCGTGACGTTCTCGGATTCGTCGAGGCTCCCTCCGCTCATGTGGCCGACGATCAGCAGATCGATCGTCTTGCGCCCCGTCTGCTCCGTCGCCAGTTCGGCCGCCTCGGCGAGGAGCTGCAGCAGCCCTTCGCCGCGCCGGCCGAAACGGCCGACGGCGTCCGCGACGACCCGGACCGGCATCACATCCCCGCGATCGGGGGACGCGCCGTGAGGAACGCGATCAGCTCGAAGAACCGGATCAGGGGCATCCCGTCCTCCCAGCGAAGCACCGCGTTTCCCTCCCGGGTCCGGTCGAGGGCGGGGAGCCGCCGGCGGAGCAGGTCGGCCGTCCCCCGACCGGGCGAGGTGGGGGCGGCGAAGATCCTCCACGGGTCGCCCCGGCGGTGGCCGACGCGCCGGAAAGCGTACAGGACGATGAGCCCGACGCGTTCGACGGCCCTCCGGTGGGCCTCGAGCTGCTCTCCGGCTCGGCCGCTCGCGGACGAGAACCGGATCGTATCCGAAGCGGAGGCCTTGACCTCGACCGGGAAAGCGAATTCGCTCCGCAAGGCCACCAGGTCGAATCCGAGCGATCCGGCCGCGCGCACGACCAGGAACGGCGAGGCGCCGAACGAGTCGAGGATCGGACGGTCGGTCGCGTCGAGCGCCCGTCCGTAGCGCTGGAGCGCCTCGGCGTTGCCCTGGAGCAGCTCCTTCAGCTCCCGCTCGTACGCGGAGGCGCTGCGCCCCACGCCGAGGGACCCGCCGTCGGATACTTATAGCCAAGGCCGAGCCGGAACGGGCGCGGCGCCGGGACTCGGCGGCCCGGTCTCTCGGACGCCGGCTGACGCGGCCGCTTCCGGACCGGAGACCCCCGATCGACATGGGGAGATTATAGGGGCACCCGGAGTTCGGCATCGGAAGCGTGCCGACCAGCGCGAGCCTGGACATCCCCGACGACGATCTCGCCATCGCACGGATCCTCCTGTCCGCCGTGGCGGAATCCGAACGCCGCCGACTGGTCCGGGGGGTGCCCACCCAGATCGGGCGGTTCCGGCTGTCCGAACTCCGCGGTCGGCTGCTGCGGGAGCGCGTCTTCGAGGACCCGAGCCGACTGCTCGGGAGACTGAAGCGACGGGGTCTGATATCGGAGCTACCGGAAGGGCGGGGGGACCGGACCTACCAAATCCCGTTCCCCTCGGAGCTCCAGAACCTGCTCCTGGGCGAGATCGGTCGTCTGGAGACCCCCGAACCGTCGGCCCTGCAGCCGGTACCCGACGAACGGGAGGAGATCCGGTCGATGGACGGAGAGTTCCTCGACACGCTCCGGGAACTCCTCGCGCATCGGCTCGAGGAGACCGTATCGTTCGGCCGGACGTTCACCGTCGCCAAGCTCGCGGGGTACCTGCGCGAACTGTTCGGCGACGAGCTGTACATCGACTCGCTGATCGCCCTGCTCCAGCAGTACGCGCTCGCCGACGTCCCGCTCATCGCCCCGACCGGGAGGACGACGGGCTCCACCGGCTTCCATCTCGCCCTGTTCGGACCTCCCGGGACGGGCAAGACTTTCTCGATCGACGACATGATCCGCGGGAATCCCCGGACC
>JABCYU010000143.1 GCA_013290045.1 Methanobacteriota archaeon
CCGATCGCCGAGCAAGTCGGGTCCGCCCTCGAGGGAGCGGGCTATGTCCATCCCCTCAGCGTCGAATACCCGGCCGTCGGGACGCTCCCGGCCCCGGCGGGAACCATCGTCGGCGCTCCCGAGGTCTCGAACGCCGGCACGGGGATCGTCGCCATGGTTCCGTCCCACGGCAGCACCGACGCCGCGGTGGCGGCCCGCCTCCACCTGCCGGGGCTACCGGTGACCACGGCGGACGGTCGCATCGAGCGGGTCGTGATGCACAAGTACGCCGGTCTACCCCTCGAGATCGCCGAGGCGTTCATCCTCCGGGACCTGAACGACGGCGGGTCGATCTTCGCAGAGCCCCGGGTCGACCGCGGGGTCCCGCACTGCGCGGCGTGCGGGAGCCCCCTCCTCTGGCGCCCCGCGTGGACATGGTACCTCGACCCGGGAAAGCTCGCTCCCGGACTGCTCCAGGAGTTCGCCCGCCTCATGCCCGGAGAGCCGCCGCTCGGGGGCCGCGAGCGCGTCGGTTGGGTCGCGGCCCACGCGACGAAATCGGAGTCGCTCGACGACCCGGTGCTCCTCGAATGCGACGGGTGCGGGCGGCTGGCCCCGGCGGAGCAACCCGGTCCGTGCCCGTGCGGGGGCAACCGCCAGGCGACGCACCGCGCGCTCGCCACGGCGCTTCGGGAGACCCTCACGGCTTGGGCGCGGCACTCCCCGATGGTGGATGGGGACCCGGTCACCCTGTTCCTGCCGGACCGGCGGGCGGCACCGGCCCTGGTCCATCATCTCGCCGCAGCCCAATCCCTCGGCGTCCGACTCGGGGCCGTTCGGCTCCAGCGAGTTCCGACCGCCCGCGCTCCGGACGCTCCGCCCGGGACTCCCGTCGGGATCGACGCGCGACGCGGCGCGTTGATCCGAACGCTCCGCTCCCCCCGCGTCGGCCCGACCATCGCGGACCGGGAGCGGCGAGAAGCCCGTCGTCTCTCGAAGGCGTGGTCGCTCGTGGGTTCGGTGGTGGACCAGGCGATCTCCGACGGTTACCGACCGGACGGCGACGCGCTCGCCAATCACCGAGGGGAGCTGCTCGAAGAGGACGCCGCCTTCGTCTCGAGCTTTGAGCGAATGCGCGCCCAGGTCATCCAGCTCTACCAATCCGGGGCGACGGGCGAAGCGGCCGTCGTTCTCGGCGACTTCCTCGAGAGCGATCTCCGGGACGGATACATGCGCCTGGTCGGTCCGCGGTTCCGTAGTCCCGGCCTCGCGGCGCCGAAGGTTTCCGCCTACCGGGTGCTCTTCCACGTCCTGCCGCTTTGGACCGAGCTCTATGCGCCGATCGCCCCGTTCACGATGGAGGCGCTCCTGACCGCGCTTCGAGGTGCCGGACGGAGCGTCTTCGAGGGCACCTTCACCCCCGTTCAGGAGACGCTGATCGACCCGAAGCTCGAGGAATCGAGCCGGCTGTGGCACTCCGTCATCGAGGCGCTGAGCCGTGGACGGCGGATGTTCGGGATCGGCCGCGAGGCACGGCTCGCGAGCGCCGTGATCGTGGCGCGGGACGAGCCGACGGCGACCGGACTGAGGGCCTCGATGGCGACATTGACCCGCCTCGCGCTCGTGACTCAACTCCAGGTCGCCTCCCCCGCCCAGCCCTGGGGCGGCGCGGAAGTGGTCGCGACCCCGGTGGTCGGCGAGATCCATCGGATCTACGGAACGCAGGGCGCGAGGGTGGCGCGCCTCCTCGAGCAGATCAAGCCGCGCCGGATCCAGGAGGGACTCGCCGCCGGCAACCTCAGCGTCGCGCTCGATGGCCGGTCGGTCCAGGTTCTGCCGGGGATGGTCGAGATCTCCGAGTCGCTGCCGGATTCTACGGTGGTGGTGCCGTGGAGCGGGGGGGAGATCTACCTGACGCTGCCGTCGATCGTCTTCGCCGGTGGGGAAGCCCGACCCCCGGCCGTCTCCGTCGAAGGCTCGCAGACCTTGCGGACGCTCCGGCGCCGTCTCTCGCGCCGCAAGGCCCCCGAAACGCCGCCGCGGCTCGTCGTCCAGGCGGCCGGCGCCTTGGGGAGCGAACTCTCCGCCCGTTCCAAGTCGATCGCCGGTTACTTGGGAGTCGCGGAGGTCACGTTCTCGGCCTCCGAGCTCGGTTTCGTGGCCGCCGAAACGATCCGGGGACGCACGCGGCGCGGAGACCCCTGGAAGGTCTGGGTGCCCGGGTTGGAAATGCCGTCGCGTCCGCGAAAGCGCCGTACGCCTCGCTCCGCCAACCCGCGCGTGCGGTTCGTGGAACTCGGGCAGGAATCCGGCGAGGTCGATTTCCTGAGCGAGGAGGTGGTCCATCGAAGCGAGACGATCCGGGCGATGGTCGAGCAGCTCGATGCGGTCCTCGGCCGCCCGATCGTCGGCCCCAGTAAACTGGCCAACGCCTGGACCGCGGGAATCCACGACCTCGACGGGTTCCGACAGGCCCCGTTCGAGCTGCTGAGCGGCGTTCCCGGTTTCGGGCCGGTGCTGGCCGAGCACGTTCTCCGTCAGTTCGGCGGGACCGTTCCCACCCGGCCCCCGCGATCTCGTCCGGCGCTCCCCCGAGAGGGAACCGTCCCGGAGGTTTCCGGACCCGGATCTCCCGAGGTGGAGTCTCCGGGACCGCTCGAAGCCCCCGCACCCGTTCCGGCTCCACCGCCGACGCCCTCTCCTCCTCCCACGGTATCATCCCCTCCCCCCGTCGTTCCAGCGCCGGTCATCGTCCCGGACCCAGCGCCCGCGCCGGTTTTCCGGGCTCCCTTCGAGGTTCCGGCCCCTCCGGAGCGCCTGCGGCCCGACTATGTCCCGCACCCACCCGTGGAGTACCCGGCCGACATGCCCGCCGAGATCCCGCCAGCGCTGACGGTTCCGGTCGCGGCGGCGGTCGAACGCCGATTCGGGGTGGAGGTCTGGCCCGGTCCCAGCGCGGAGCCGGCGTGGCGCCGCTTCCTGGACCTCACCGGTCTCGGGGTCCGGGGACTTTGTTTCACTCGGGAGTTCCCGGACCGGATCCGCGGGGCGATCGGATCGCGGGTCGTCGACATCGCCTGGCTCTCCAACACGGGACGGGATGGCTCGGTCCGTCCGGGGGACCTCGGCGCCCTCCAGGCCCGGATCGCCGAAGCGCTCCACGGGTCGAACGCCCGCGCCGTGTTCATCGGCGGCATGGAGTATCTCCTCTCGCTTCATGGTCGGGAGAAGGTCGCGGCGTTCCTGCAGTCGGTCTCCGAGCTCGCGCTGCCTGCCCGGGCTCGGGTCTGGGTGCCGATGAACCCCGCCCTCGTCGTCCCCGGCGCGGCCGAGGAGCTGGCGGGCCAGTTCCCTCCCGAAGTCACGCCTTAGCGCGGGTGCCGTTCTCAGGGCTAAGACCCCAGTGCGAGGCTACTTTCGAGCCCCCGGCACCGTCGGTATATCGAGGCTCGACTTGAACAGCTCGATCATCGTCAGCATCACGTCGTAGGTCGCGTTGACCCAGAGGATCAGTTCCGTCTCGGCGACTCGGCCCGGGTCTTCGGGCAGCAGGGCGAGGATGTCGGTCCCGAGCTCTTTCGTGAGCATCCACCGCCCTTCGTCCGTGATCCTCGCGGGTGGCTCCTCCATCCTCGCCCGCAGGCCGGCGATACCTTCCCGGTGCTCCTTGTAGATTTGCCGAAGGGCGTCGTTCGAGAGTCCCGACTCCGCGCTGACCAGTCCCACGGGTTTTCCCTCGACCCCGCCGAACGCGCCCGGGTCCCAAGAAGCTTCGGGGCACGCGACCGGCCCGGGGATCCCGGACATCGAAACGGGTTTGTGGGGGCCCGATGTGGGCGCCCACCCTATGCCGACCTCTAGGCGCCATTCCACGACGCTGGCGGGGGGGGTGCTGCTGGTTGCCGTGATCCTTCTGGGAGGGGGCTTGCCGGCCGTCCGGTCGGACGCACCCACCTCAGGGGGGCACGAGCCGATCCGGGTTCTGGCGGTCGGTGCCGCCGGCTACCCGGGGAGAACGCACAGCGATTTCCCCGCTGGCGTCCTTGTCGCTCCACCGACGATCCCCCTCGCGGGCAAACACCGGATCGTCGGCAATGTCACGGGCTTGGCCGGCAAGAAGGTCCCCCTAGGGGGGCTCAACGTGACCCTCTACGGGCGACCGTGCGTCGGAACCGCGACGCCGACGACCTGTCATTATCTCAACCACACCCGGACCCAGTCCAGCGGGTCGTTCCGGATGTACGCCCCGACCGGCGCGTTCTTCCTCGTCTCGAACAACTCGAGCGCGTGGAGCGGGGCGTGGGAAGCGATCTCCGTCGGCGCCGGCGTGACGCGGGCGCAGCTCTGGGC
>JABCYU010000144.1 GCA_013290045.1 Methanobacteriota archaeon
GTCGCCATACAGGTGCAGCGTGCCGCTGTCCGGCCGGGACGGGACGAACAGGATCGGCAGGTTCAGGCCGAAATGCCCGGAGAGGAACCTGAAGTAGGTCGTCTTGCCGGAGGCCGGGATCCCGACCACCGCGATCTTGGCCACGTCCACCGGGGCCGGTTTCGCGGTCTTCTTCGCCGCCGCTCGGCTCCGACGTGCTCCGCCGCTCTTGGTCTCCGCCAACGACTGGTTCCCCCTACCGCATCTCCGCGAGACAGATCTCGATGAAGTCGAGGGCGCCGTCGATGGTGGCGTCGCCCGAGGTGTTCTCCAGGCGCGCGTCCTGGAGGAGTCCGAAGATCTTCTCGACCGCCTCTTCGTGGCGGCCGGCGGCGTCGGTCGTCTCGGTTCCCGGCTGCAGCTGCGTGAGCTGGTAGGTCCCGCGAAGTTCCATGAGCTTGGAGAAGAGCTCGAGCAGCCGAGCCCGGAGCTTCGGGTCCGCCCGGGCCAGCTTCGTCTCCGTCTCGTCGATGAATTGGACCAGCGTCTCGGTCTCCTTGTCGTTCTGCATCCGAGCCTGGAGCAGCGCGAGGCGACGGACGATGCGGCCGCGGCTCGCCACCGGAAGCTGGTCCGCCTCGCCCCACGCCTCGAGGAGCGCGCGGGCGGCCTCCACGACCTCGGCGCGGGCGAAATGGATCCGGGCCGCCCAGTACAGGCGGGTCACCGGAGGCAGGAATGGGCCGGCCCGGTTCAGCCGTTCGAGCGCCTCGGTGTACTCCTGCGCGATGTAGCTCTCGATCACCGAGCCCAGCGGTCCGTAGCGCTCGCGCAGGTACGGCGGCACGACCCCGTTCTGGGCCGTGAGCACGTCGACCTCGAGCGCCGGGGTCTCCGAGTACATCTCCGCCTTCGCCTCCGGACTCGCGAGCTGGGTCGTGAGCCGGGAGACGGTCGCGTGCTGCTGCGGCTCCTTGAGCGCTTTGGCCGCGCTCGCGGCGTTGCGGGCGAGCTCCTCCGGGTGGAGCTGATCGATCCCGCGGACCCCGTCGTAGTCAACGTCGAGGAACGCGTTGACCATCTGCGCGAACAGTTGGGAACCGGTGACCACCTCCTGGTAGCTGAACTCGGGGACGAATCCGAGCTCCTGGGCCCGCCGGGTGAGCTCACCGAGGAACTGGTTCATCCGGCCGGAGTCGACTCCCTTGTCGCGTTCGGCGCCGCTACCGATGCCGATCACGCGCAGCGTCAGCGTCGATTCCAGCGGGAGCAAGTAGGGAACGAGATCCATCTTCTTGGTCTCGGGGGCGTGGGCGACCGCGGGGTCCCGGACCTCGAACCGGGCCGACGCGTTGTCCCACCCGTCCGTGACCAGCACGAGGTTCCCGCGGACCCCCCCGTGGGTGGACCTCAGCAGATCGGCCCCCACCGCGAGCGCGTCCCAGATCGCCGAACGGCCGCTCGGGGTCAGCATGGAGATGAGGCTTTCGACGTACGGGAGGTTCTCGCGCCGGATCTCGGTGAGCGGCACAGCGACCCGGACCGCCTCCGTGAACGTCACCAGGCCGAACATCGCCCCGGTCGCCTCGGCGTTCTCGAGGATCCGATAGACGGCCGTGCGGGCGACCTCGATCTTCTGCTTCTCCGGGCCCGGTCCCCCGGGATCGGGGAGCGGGGCGAGCATGCTTTTCGACAGGTCGAGGATGAGCACGTGGCGCTCGCGGGAGGGGGGAGGCGCCGGGGCGGTCCCGTAATCCACTTCTGTCATTCGAGCGCCCGGTCTCAACGGTGGACGTTACGCGGGACTCCCCTCGGGAAACGAGGGGTTCCGATGCTCCACCGTTGTTCGCACGCCTGATATTCAGGTGGGCGGGGGTATTTGGGCCTTCGCACGGGCGAGCGGAGCCCGGGACCCCGCCGCGCCCTCGAAAACCGACGCGCGCCGGAACCCCGACGGCGCCGTACCAATGGTTATAAACGGACCGAGGGTCGGGCCCGCCCGCATGGGCAACATCCGCCAGACATACATCAAACGAGTCGCCATCGAACTCATCCGCAATCACCCCGACGACTTCAACGGCGACTTCGCGAACAACAAGAAGAAGGTGCTCGAGCTCACCGATCTCGCCGTGGTGGTCGACGGGCAGCAGCACGTCGTCTACAAGAAGCTCGCCAACCGCATCGCCGGCTACGCCACCCGCTACGTGAAGCGGAAGCGCGGGACCTGAGCGGGTCGTCGGCGGTTCGGCCGGGGTGGCACCACGGCTCCCGTTCAAGGCCCGGATGCTCGTGAGCACGGATCTCAGATTCTGGCGCACCTAGCGGGGCTCCGATGCGAGTGATCCTGTTCGGGGGGAGCGGTATGGTGGGGCAGGGGGTCCTCCGCGAGTGCCTGGCGAGCCCAGCCGTTACCGAGGTCCTCTCCATCGGTCGGACCTCGCTGGGTCAGGCCCACGAGAAGCTCACCGAGATCTCCCTACCGGACGTCGGGGACCTCTCCTCGGCGACGGGGCGGCTACGCGGGTGGGACGGGTGCTTCTGGTGTCTCGGGGTCAGCTCCGCCGGGAGGGAAGAGGCCGAGTACCGGCGGCTGACGTTCGACCTCACGCTTCGCGCGGCCCGGACCCTCGCCGCCGAGAATCCGGAAATGACGTTCACCTACGTCTCCGGCGCGGGAACCGACAGCTCCGAACAAGGCCGCTCCATGTGGGCGCGCGTGAAGGGGGCGACGGAGAACGCGCTGCTCCGGCTGCCGTTCCGGGCCGCGTACATGTTCCGGCCGGGCCTCATCCGCCCGGGGCACGGGATCCGATCGAAGACCCGGTCCTATCGGATCTTCTACACGGTGCTCGGACCATTCCTCGCCGTCGGGAGGTTTCTCTTTCCCAACGCGATGACCAGCTCGGAGCAGATCGGTCGAGCGATGATCGAGGTCGTCTACCGAGGAGCTAGCTCGAAGATCCTAGGCAACCGGGAGATCAACGCGCTGGCATCCCGAAGAGCCTCCGGCTGACCCCTCGGCCTCATCCTAGGCCTGGAGAGGTACCCGATCTCCGGGGGACGGCGTGGGGGCTATCAAGACGGCGGCGTCAGTCGAACAACTGCAGGCCTTCCTGCAGGTGGACGATTTCGACCGGGGTCGTCGGCCGCCCCACGAGGAGCGCCCGGGAATTCGCCACGAGACACGCCCCGACGATCGGGATGCCGAAGTTCGCGGTCGATCGCGCGACCGGGACTTTCAAGGCGTCGGCGACCTCCGCCGCCTCGCTCTCCGTCGTCCTCGGGTGGACCACGACCCCGCGGTTCGTGGCGATCGCGGCCATTCCGACGGTCCCGAGGCCCGCGATCGTCCCCCGCCGCGCCGAAACTCCCAGCGCCTTTCCGATCCGCTGAACCGCATCGTCCCCGAACTCCGGGTGGACCACGGCCCCGTGATCGTTGACGAGTATGTTGTTCCCGAGCGCGTTGTGACGGCTGCGAATGCGACTCACCGGGGCGATCAATTCGAGCGTTGCCTGCTCCTCGGGGGTCAGGTCCGCCCCGGCGACGACGCCGTGGGAATTGATCGCCGTCATCGCCCCGACGATCTCGCTATCGGCCACCGTGGAGCGAACGACCTCGACCCCGAACGCCCTCGCGAACTCCCGCTCGAAGGCGGCCGGAGCCGAGGGCGGGACGATCGCCGACCGGTCCGACACTCGCAGGTAGACCCCGACATAGGGGCTCCCCGAGATGAGCGTCCGGCTGACGGGCAGAAGGACGCTCCTGGAGCGGGGGCCTACTGCCCCTCCAACAGGTCGACCTCGATGAGGCCGTCCTCGAACCGGATCGCCTTCACGCGCACGTTGCGCGGCAGGTACTGGATCCCCCGAGCCCAGATGAACTCGTTCAGGTGGGGGTCGATCCAGACGTCTTCCGGCTGGCCCTTCATGTGGCGGGTGATGAATCGTCGGACGGTCAAGAGGGCGTGGCCCGCTCGCCGGCGGCGGGACGGTTGATGCTTGCTGGCCCGCAGCGGAATGACGAACTCGCGCTCGAGCTCCTCGATACGCCGCTTTTCTTCCTTCGCCATCGATCGATCCCCTCAGTTCAGAGATGCAGGTGTCCGCGCCGCCAGCTGCGACGCTTGGGGTGGCGGGTGACCGTGCGGTTGGTCCGCTGCATGACCCAAGCCGGAACCCGGCGGTTGCGCTTCACGGCCTTGAACAGTCGGATCTTGCGCGCGAGACTCTTTCGTCGGTTTGCCATGATCGTTCCCCCAGCTCCTCGACTCAGCGACGCGTGATGTGGATCTCGCGGCGGTCCGGGCTGATCCGCTCCAAGAGCGCTCGCAGGGTCGCGTCGTCG
>JABCYU010000145.1 GCA_013290045.1 Methanobacteriota archaeon
CGCTGGCGGGCCGGCGTCGGGATCCCGTGAACGCGGCCTCCCCGACCGCCACGGCCCTGGTCTCGGGGGGGAAGGACTCCCTCTACGCCGCGTACCTGTTCGACACGCAGGGCGGGTGGGTCGACGAGCTCGTCACGGTCCGACCGGCGGATCCCGGCTCGTTCATGTTCCACACGCCGAACTTGGCCCTCGTCGCGTTGCAGGCGCAGGCATGGGGCAAGCGACACCGGGAGGTTCCGGTCGACGGGACGGACGAGGCCGCCGAACTCGAGGCGATCCGGCGCGCGCTCTCCGGCTCCCGCGGGTGGGTGACGGCCGGGGCGATCGCCTCGTCGTACCAGTGGTCGCGGCTATCGAGGGTCTGCTACGAGCTCGATCGACCGCTCTTCACGCCGTTGTGGGGGAAGGAGGCCGGCTGCGTCGTGCGGGAAGAGTGCGCCGCCGGTCTCGATATCCGGCTGATCCACCTCGCCGCGGAAGGATTGGGGGCCGAAATGATCGGCGAGCGGTTGGACGGACCTCGGTTGGCCGACCTCCAGCGTCGATCGAAGCAGGGCCGCACCCTGAACGTGGCGGGCGAAGGGGGCGAGTACGAAACGCTCGTCGTGGACGCCCCGTTCTGGAGCTCCTCGATCGAGCTCGACGAGGTGGAGGTCGTCATCGAGCGGCAGGTCACCTCCCAAGTGGTGAAGCGAGCCCACCTGAGGCCCCACGGACCGACCCCGAACGGGGCGGCGAACAGCGGCCCCTGATCGGCGGGGACGGGGAAACCTCCCCGAGATTCGGATCGGCGGCGCCGGAGGTTCAATCGTTATGCCCCGGGAGCTCCTGACCGCCGCGTGGCACTCCGATCTCGGGCGGTACCGTGGTCGGCCGATCGAGCGAAACGGCGCGCATCGATCACGCTGGCGATCTTGGTGGGGTTCGCCCTGCTCGCCCCGGCCTTCCACCCGTTCGTCGCGGTCCCCCGGCATTCGACCGCCTCGGCGGGTACCGTTCGATCTTCGGGGAACGCCACCCTCCCGCCACCGCTCAGCGGCTGGTGGCGCCTGTCGCCCCCCGGGGCGTCGCCCCCCAACCGCACCGACACCGAGATGACCTACGTCTCCGAGGGCGGGTACGTCGTCCTGTTCGGGGGATGTCCCGGTTACGGGTTCCTGGGGCAGTGCGCCCGCCCGTTAGGCGATACCTGGGAGTACGGGAACGGTTTCTGGTCGAACATCACCCCGACCGTCTCTCCGTCACCTCGCTCCTCGGCCGTCTTCGCCGACGACCCGGCCGATGGCTATTCCGTGCTGTTCGGCGGCATCGGCCCGAACGGCACGACCAACCAGACGTGGACGTTCGCAAACGGTACCTGGACCCAGCTCCACCCCGCGGTGAGCCCGCCGCCGCTCGCCTTCGCGGCGATGGCGTACGATCCAAACTCGTCGGAACTCGTGCTCGTCGGCGGGCTGACCCCGGGGTCGTTGTCGGCGAGCTCCGACACCTGGCTGTTCCACGCCGGCGTTTGGACCAACGATTCGCTGTCGGTTCGGCCTCCCGGATGGGTCTCCCCGTTCCTCGGCTACGACCCTGCCACCGGCCACCTGCTCCTCTTCGGCGGGGTCTCGGCGGTGTTCTTCCCGAGCTACACCCAGCAGACCTGGGCGTTCTTAGGCGACCACTGGGCCAACCTCACCGCGGCCGGCGGCTCCGGGCAACCCGGTTCGCGGGCGTGGGCCCTCGGAGGGTACGACCCGGTCCGCCGCGAGACCCTGATGTACGGTGGCGGGGCGGGGGGCGCGTCGATCCTCGGGGATCTCTGGAGCTACTCCGATCGCGGCAGCTGGAGTCAGCTCTCCGGAATCCACGGTCCCCCCGGAGGTCTGTATCAAACCACCGCGACCTGGGATGCGCGCGACGGGTACCTCGTCGACTTCGGCGAGGAGAGCTTGGGCTCGTTCTACGGGATCCCGACGATCTCCCACGTCTTCAACCACACGTGGGCGCTCCTCCCGGGATTGACCCTGGCCGCCGGCCTCACGGGGACCTCCGCCCACGTCAGCGAAACGGTCGGCTTCTCCGCGAACTGCTCCGGAGGGCTCCCGCCGTACCAGTACAACTGGACGTTCGGCGACGGGACCAACCAGTCCACGTCGAACGGGACCCACCTGTACCCGCTCACCGGTTCGTACAACGTCACCCTGGTGGTGACCGACTCGGCCGGACAACAGGCGAGTTTCGCCTCCCACGTGAACGTCTCCCTCGCTCCACCGCCGGGCTCGAACCTCCCGTTCGGCCTTGGGGCGATCCCTCCGATCGTCCTCCTCGGTGTCGCGGGGGCGATCGCCGCCGGGGCGGTCGCGGCGGTCGTTCTGGTCCGCCGTCGCCCCGGAGGATCCCGCTCGGAGCCGGTCGGCGAGGCACCGCTATCGGTTCCACCGGGCCCACCCGAGGGAACGCCCCCGGAGCCTCCGCCCTGATCCGGCGGGCTCGCTCGAGAGCGGCCGGCCCGTCCTGAGCATAGAGCTATAATCCGGTTCCTCGGTTTCGGTCCGATGGTCGCCCGCGCGAAGTCGGTCCCCGCCGTGGCCCGGGCCGTGGCGGCCCTGGGGGACTCGAGGTCGATGCCCGACCTCGAGTGGCTGAGCGGCCTGCTCGACCGGCCCGTCTCCGAAGTGGAGAGCGTCCTCCGCGAGGTCGGCGACTACGGGGCCTTCGAGTCGGAGATCCGGCGCCGGCACCTGGCCCAGGGCCGGGAGTTCTACGCGCAGTTCCGGGCGCCGTTCGAGCTGTACACGTTGGTCCGCATCCTCCGTCCCGCCCACCTCGTCGAGACAGGGGTCTCCTCCGGCGTCTCCTCGGCGCACATCCTGCTGGCGCTCGCCAAGAATCGTACCGGTCGGCTCCACTCCATCGATCTGCCCACGCGCCAGAAGGCCGCGGTGCTCGCCGAGAAGGAGTCGCCCGTGTGCCTCCCTCCGGGATGCGAGACCGGCTGGGCGGTTCCCGGATATCTGCGCGGACGCTGGGACCTGCGGATCGGGGCCAGCCAGGATCTGCTGCCGCCGCTCGTCGAGGAGCTGCCGTCCCTCGATCTGTTCCTCCACGACAGCCTGCACACCCCCGCCCATCTGGCGTTCGAGCTGGAGACCGTTTCGCGCCGCCTGAATCCGGGCTCCATCGTCCTCGCCGACAACACGAACTGGACCGGCCGCTCCTTCGAGCGGTTCGCCGCCCGACTCGGTGCCCCGGTGCTCCGACGGGCGGGCTCGGACCTCGTGGGCCTTCGAATGCCTTCCCAGCGGCCCACGGTGAACCCTCCCGCCGTTCCCGCCCCGCCGCCCCCGCGGCGCAAACCGCGGTCGACCTCGACGACCCGCGCCCGCCCGAAGCGACGCGCCTCCCGGTGAGACCGCCCAAGCGCCCATCTCCTCCGCCGGCGAGACGATTTATCCGACCGCGCCGTCAGAACCACGATGGCGTCCGGCAACTCGGCGACCCGGACCCCGCCGGCCTCCGCCGCGCTCGCTTCGCGTCGCAAGCCCCGGAACCCGGTCGAGGAGGCCCAGCGTCGCTGGGAGGCCGAGGTCCTGGAGCCGGCCCTCGCGCGTTCTCCAGAGCGCCGGACCGAATTCACCACGTTGGGCGGGATCCCGGTCGATCGGTTGTACACGCCGAACTCCTCGGGGGGATCGTTCGCCGAGATCGGTTATCCGGGCGAATACCCGTTCACCCGTGGCGTCCACCCGACGATGTACCGCGGGCGCGTCTGGTCGATGCGGATGTTCTCCGGGTTCGGCACCCCCGAGGACACCAACGCCCGGTTCCGCTACCTGCTCCAGCACGGGGAGTCGGGGCTGTCGATCGCGTTCGACGATCCCACGCTCTACGGGATCGACGCCGACGACCCGGAAGCGCTCGGGGAGGTCGGCAAGTGCGGCGTGAACGTCTCCTCACTCGAGGACATGGGCCGCCTGCTCCGGTCGATCCCGCTCGAGCGGGTCACGACCAGCATGACGATCAACGGCCCGGCGAACATCGTCTGGGGCATGTACCTGTTGACCGCCGAGCGCGCCGGGGTCCCGATCGCCTCGCTCGGCGGCACGACGCAGAACGACATCCTGAAGGAGTACATCGCCCAGAAGGAGTTCCTCTACCCCCCTCGTCCGGCGCTCAGGCTGGTGACGGACACGATCGAGTATGCCGTCCGGGCCACTCCCCGTTGGAACCCGGTGTCG
>JABCYU010000146.1 GCA_013290045.1 Methanobacteriota archaeon
ATCGCGGTCTACCGTGGTCCTCGAGGGCCGGAAGTTGACCTCCGGAATGGAGGCCGAGGACCTCCGCGCGGCGGCGGCCTGACGACCGCGACGGGGCGACCGTCGCGGCCGTTGCCGGCCCGAGAGCGGCGGCCGGCGGGCGGAGCGCCCTGGTCGGGAGTTTCGGGAACGGCGGGTGGTCCGCCGTCCGCCTTCGAACCCGAGTCCCAAGCTCGACAGACTTAGATCCTAGACCGCTAGACTACCAGGGCAGCGCCGGGGGCGGTTAGCCGGCGGTTCTCTTGAATCTTGCCTTCCCCGTCCTCGGGGGCCGCCCGCTCAGCGGGGAGACGGGCTTCGGGGTCGGAGCGAGGCGAACCCACCGTGCCGGTGGACCCAGCGGTTTAACTAGGAGATCCGGAGAAACTGTTTGCTCCCGGAGCCGCGAAAATGGGAGCGTTCAACGCGTGGTTCACGTCGGTCCTGTTGATCATCTGCGGAGTGATCGTCTTCAACCACCTGGGCGTCAATCTGGCGCCGGCGCTCGGGACGGCGTTGCACGGAGTCGAGCATCTCCTGGGAACGCCCCTATGCGTCAGATGAACCCGCGCCCGGATCCGGTCGACTAGCGGGCGCGAGCCCTCAAGGCCCGCGAGACCGCCCTCGGTCCGAGCAGCCCGTCCGGAGTGACGAACGCCGTGACATAGCGAGCGGGCGTCACATCGAACGCGGGGTTGCGCGCGGTGCTCCGGATCGGGGCCGTCGGCCTCCCGCCGAACGCGAGGACCTCCTCCGGCCCCCGCTCCTCGACCGGGATCTCCGCTCCGCGCGCGGCGCTCGGGTCGAAGGTGCTCCACGGTGCCGCCACATAGAATGGGATGCGGTTCGCGCGCGCGACGACCGCTTTCTCGTAGGTCCCGATCTTGTTCGCGAAATCCCCGTTGCGCGCGATCCGATCGGCGCCGACGATCACCGCGTCGACCTGGCCCGTGTGCATGAAGTGTCCCGCGGCGTTGTCGGCGATGACCCGGTACGGGATCCCCTCCTCCTCGAGCTCCCAGGCCGTCAACCGGGAGCCTTGGAGCACCGGTCGCGTCTCGTCGACCCAGACGAACAGCTTCTGGCCGCGTTCGTGCACGAGCCGCAACGGGGCCAGCGCCGTGCCCCATTCCACGGTGGCCAGGGCCCCGGCGTTGCAATGGGTGAGGACGCGCGCGCCGTCCGCGAAGAGCCGGGCCCCGACCTCGCCGATCGCCCGGCACTCCCCGACGATCTTCGCGCGATAGGCGTCCGCGGCGGCCTCAGGCTCCCCCCCGGCCGCCCACGCGGCGCGGACGACCTCGATCCCGACGAACAGGTCGTGGGCCGTCGGTCGCGTCGACGCCAACAGTTTGGCGGCCGACGCGGGGGTGTAGCGCCCCTCCTTCGCCGCGAGGGCCATTCCGTACGCTCCGGCGACGCCGATCGCCGGCGCCCCCCGCACCACCATCCTACGGATCGCGTCGGCGACCTCGCGGGCCTTCCGAAGGTGGAGGACGACGCGCCGCCGGGGAAGTTGGCGCTGGTCGAGGAGGTGGAGGGTGCCTCGGGAGTACCAGAGCGCGCGAACCGCCATGGGACCCTACGCGTCGAACGTGTGCAGGAGGTCGCTCCACTCCCGCGGCACGGTCTTCGGCGATCGGAGCGCCTCGTCGAGCGGGACGCCGCGGACCGATTCGCCTCGCAGGACGGCGACCTCGCCGAACCGGCCGCTCACGGCGAGGTCGACGGCGTGCACGCCGAGCCGGGTGGCGAGGAGGCGATCGAAGAGCGTCGGAGGCCCGCCGCGTTGGATGTGACCGATCTGGGCGCTCCGGGTTTCGATCCCCGTGGCGATCTCGATCCTTCGGGCGACCTCGGCACCGACCCCGCGCTCTCGCAACAGTTCGTGGCCGAACTCGTCCTTTCCGCCGGCGCTCCCTCGGACCGACCCGAGCTCCACTCCTTCCGAGACGACGACGATCGCGTACCCGCGGCTGCTGACGGCCGATCGGACCTGACGGATGAGCGATTCCTCGTGGTACGGCTCTTCGGGCAGGAGGGTCGCGTCGGCCGCCCCACCGAGGCCCGTGGCGAGCGCCACCCAGCCGGCATGGCGACCCATCACCTCGAGAACGATGGCGCGGTGGTGGCTCTGAGCCGTGTCGCGGAGCCGGCCGACCGCCTCGACGGCCGCGGAGGACGCCGAGTCGAAGCCGAACGTCCAGTCGGTCCCGCCGACGTCGTTGTCCATCGTCTTCGGTACCCCGACGACCTTCCCGCCTCTCCGATGGAGCTCGCGAGCCGCGCTCAGGGTGTCGTCCCCGCCGATCGCGACGAGGGCGTCGATCCCCTCCGCGGCCAGGGTCGCGAGCACCTTCTGGGCGTCCGCCTCGGTCTTGAACGGGTTGGTCCGCGAGCTTCCGAGGACCGTGCCGCCGCGCAGGATGATGTCGTGGACATCGCTCCGCGCGAGGGGACGCACCAGGCGGTCCCGCGCGCCCTTCCAACCGTCCAAGAACCCGACGACACTGTGGCCGCTGCCGGTGGCCCGGTACACCACCCCGCGGATCGCGGCGTTCAGCCCCGGGCAGTCCCCACCCCCGGTGAGGACGCCGAACCTCACGCCCGAACCTCGAGGTACTCGCGGGGCGTCGTCGTCAGCATCCGGTATCCGTTCGCGGTGACCAGGATGTCGTCCTCGATGCGGACGCCGCCCTTCCCCGGCAGGTAGATCCCGGGCTCGATCGTGATCGCCATCCCGACCTCGAGGGGCTCATCGACGGTGGGATTGAGGCTGAACCCGTCGTGAACCGCGAGCCCGATGGAATGGCCGAGTCCGTGGGTGAACCGACCTTTCCACGGGGAGTCGTCGACGACCTTCTGCGCCGCCAGGTGGACGTCCTTCCCGCTGGCGCCGGGGCGGACGAGCGCGAGGGCAGCCTGCTGAGCGGCGAGCACGGTCTCGTGGACCTTCTTCAGCTCCGCGTCGGCCGGCCCGAATCGGAACGAGCGGGTGATGTCGCTCGCGTATCGGCGGTAGAACGCGCCAAAGTCGCAGACGATCGAGGAGCCGGGCTTGAGCGGACGCTCCTGGGGCGCGTAGTGGGGCTCGGCGCCTTTGACGTCGAACCCGACGATCGTTGCGAAGCTTCGGCCGGAGGCGCCGTGTTGCATCATCCGGTGCTCGATCTCGGTAGCGACGCCCAGCTCGGTCACTCCGGTCTTCAACAGGCTAGGAATTTCCAAGCCGACCGCGGATCCGATGGCGGCGGCGCGCTCCAGGCGCTCGATCTCGACGGCGTCCTTGATCATCCTCGTTCGTCGGACCGCCTCGCTCCCGTCGACCCAGTGCGCGTGGGGGACGGTCTTCTCGAGGGAGACGTACCAGTCGTGGGTGAGCTCGCGGAAGTTGAGCGCGACGTTTCCTCGGCCGGGGATGATCTTCTGGAGGATCGCCTCCTTCCCCTTCGGGTTCGGCCAGACGTGAACCTTCACCGACGGATCGGCCTTCGCGGCCTGTTCGGCGCTCTCCTGTTCGAGCGCCGAGCTCAGCACATCGAGCGTCCCGTCGGGATGGGCGACCGCCACCGACCCCTCGAACAAACCGCTCGGGACGTCGAACAGATAGAAGAAGCTGCCATCGAGATGGGGGTCGGTCGAGTTCGCGAGCACGAACGCGTCGGGCCGAGGCGACTGATTCTCGAAGAGGCGCAGGACGCGTTCCTTCATGACGGCGGGGCCACGGGGGCCGGGGTTTCAAGGTTTGCGGCGCGGAGGTCGCGCCACGAGAGCCGAAGTTGGCGCGCCGCCTGCACTTCGTCCACGCGTTCGACCGAGAGGGTCTTCGGGGCCGCCTTGAGGTTCTCCGGAGTATCCGTCACCGAGCGCCGGAACGCCTCGACGAACTGGTCGAGCTCCCGGCGGCTCTCGGTCTCCGGGAACTCGAACATCAACGACTCGTCGACGAGGGAAGGGAAGTAGACCGTCGGGGCATGCACCCCCTCGTCGAGCAGGCGCTTCGCCAGATCGAGGGTCCGGACTCCGTGGGCCTTGAGCGGCGTCCCGGAGAGCAGGAATTCGTGTTTGACCAGGGTCCGGAACGGCCTCGGCAGGAAAG
>JABCYU010000147.1 GCA_013290045.1 Methanobacteriota archaeon
AACGACATCAGCGGCTCGACGACCGGCTCGGTGCCGCTCCTGGCCGCCAACCCGAATACCTCCTACGTCGTGATCCCCGGCCTCCCGGCGGGGGCCTCGATCACCTACTCCGTCATCGCGAAGGACATCTACGGGAACCCGGTCGCCTCCGGCAACACGACCTACACCGAGTCCGGCCCGGTCGTGACCCCGGTGTTGAGCCCGGGCTACGGACTGTTCTTCTTCGAGGCGGTCGATCTCACGACCGGCATGCTGGTGCCGTCGTTCAATTACTCGATCAACAACGGGACCTGGGCCGAGACGCGGACCGCCAGCCCGATGGGGTTCGCCGGGCCGTTACCGGTCGGAGGTCCGGGCTACCTGCCCGTCGCCTTCGGCACCTACGTCGTCGCCGTCCACGCGTTCGGCCAGACCCAGAGCGCGACGTTCCGATTGTCGACCTCGAGCCCGTTCACCATCGTCTTCTACGTCGCCTCCGGACCCGTGCCGACGACGGAGAGCGTTCCGCAGACGACGGTGACGATCATCGCGAGCGTCGGGGTCATCGCCGCGGCGATCGCGTTCATCCCGCTATCCAACTGGTTCCGAGAGCGCCGCGCGAAGGCCGAGGCCGAGCAACGCCGGGTCACTCTGTAAGAAGCTAATCGAGGAGAAGGTCGATGGGAACACCAAGCAACAACGCCGCCACGAGCCCGAACGCACCCCCGCCCGGAGCGATGGGAGGGAGCCCCCCACCCGCGCCCCGCGCGGTGACGAAACCCGCGACGGCTCCGACGGCGATGCCGGCGGCCCCCGCCGCGAGCCGGACGGCGATCAAGCCCGCGACGCGACCCTCGACCCCCGCGGCCCGCCCCCCGACCCGGGCTCCGGCGAAGGCGCCTCCGAAGGGACCGCCCCGCAAGAGCGGGGCCCGCACGTACCTGGCGCTGCTCATCGTCGGCATCATCGTCGCGAGCACCGGCGCCGTCCTCGAGATCACCTGGCAGGGCGCTCCCAGCCTCTGGCAGGTGCAGAACGCCAACCAGTTCCTCATCGACACGGGGGCCCAAAGGGCGAACGACCCCGCCGTCACCATCGTCGCCCTGAACTCGCATTTCGCCGTCGGATCGACCGTTTACATCCGCGACACCGTCCAGAGCTCCAACTACAATTCGACGAGCGGCACCACCTCGCTGGTCTTCCAATCGATCGCGAACCTCCCGTCCGCGCAGAAGGCGACGGAGTCGTCGCTCGCGAGCGCGCTGTTCGGGACGATCAACGGCAAGGTCGCGTGGATCGGTTCCGGCACGCCGATCGTCATGACGTTCGTCATCGTCCGCTCCCAGCTCCCGGGGGGTCCGTTCCAGGGCCAGTCGTACATCACGCTGGACGCCGCGGCGGACGCGACCCACAACCAGATCCAGGGGGGCCTCACCGGCAGCGCCGCCGTCGCCATCGGCCAGCAGTTCCTCCAGCCGAACCCGGCGCCGTTGCTCGACTACCTGTTCCTGTTCCTGATCGTCGTCGGCATCGTGCTGATCCTCGCGGCGTGGAAGTTCGCGCCGCGGATCGAGCGCTGGATGATCCGCCAGACGAAGGACCCGAAGAACCTGACCGTCGGCCTGTTGGGGATCACGGCGCTCTTCGGCGGCTTCTTCCTGCCGTTCTACCCGTGGCCATTCGTCCTGTTGATCGCCGCGTCCGTGATGCTCCTGGCGTGGAAGTACCCGCAGCTCTCGCTGCTCGTGCTGATCATCCTGGTCGCGCCGGAGGTCGGCTACCAGTCCGGGACGCTCGGGTTCATCTTCCTGTTCGCCACGATCCCGATCCTCTTCGCGTCGCTCATCGACTATCGGTTCGGCGTCGGGGCGTTCCTGACGCTGTTCCTGGCGCCGATCGGGCTGTCGTTCGCGATCCCGGTGTTCCTCGCGCTGATCTTCAGCCTCTATATCGGTCTCGCCGTGGCGATCGCCGGCGGCCTGTTGGTGAGCCTGTTCGTCACGCTCGGCAACCTCCCCGTCCTGGGCTTCCTGACGGGGCCGGGGGCGAACGGCTCGCCGAGCCTTGCTTCTGGGCACACGGCGGCGCTACTCCCGACGCTGCCGATCCCGTACTTCTCCGCGACCGCGATCGGTTCGGCGTACAGCAACATGCTCAACCCGAGCCAGCAGGTGCTGACGACCGGTGGGTCGGGGATCGGGTTCATCGCGATCCCGCTCGCCCAGATCGGCGCGTGGTGCTTCGCCGCCTGGCTGGTGACGTGGGCGCTCAAGGACCGCGAGAAGCAGACCTGGGAGTCGGTCTGGAAGTATTCCACGATCGGCGGCGCCGCCATCGCGGGCGCGACCCTCATCGGATTCGCCTCGTTCAGCTACATGAGCCCGTGGAGCTTCGTCGTCCTCGGGTTCATCCCCGGGATGATCACGGCCACGGCCGGCTCGTTGATCATCCGCGACGCCTTCGAAGCGTACTTCACGAGCCGCCTCGGGGCCTCCAGCGTCGGTACGAGGGTCTCGGAGATGAAAGGCCTTCAGAAGACGACCTTCGAGATGGTCGGAGGTCTCCACGATGTCAAGGCCGACATCAAGGAGTCGATGATCATCCCGCTGATGCGTAAGGACGTCACGACGCGCTTCAAGCTGGAGCCGCCGAAGGGGATCCTGCTGTTCGGGCCGCCCGGGTGCGGCAAGACGATGCTGATGAAGGCGCTCGCCAGCGAGCTCGGGGTCGAGATGATCTCGATCAAGTGCTCGGATCTGATGAGCAAGTGGTACGGAGAATCGGAGAACCGGGTCGCCGAGCTGTTGCGCACCGCGCGCGACCGCGCCCCGTGCATCCTGTTCATGGACGAGATCGACTCGGTCGCCAAGCGCCGCGACATGTACACTGCGGACGATGTCACGCCCCGTCTCCTGTCGATCCTCTTGTCGGAGATGGACGGTATCGACAAGTCGGCCGGGGTCATCGTCGTCGGGTCGACGAACAAGCCGGACCTGATCGACCCCGCGTTGATGCGGCCGGGACGGCTCGACAAGATCATCTACGTTCCCCCGCCGGATTTCAACGAGCGGATGGAGATCGTCCACGTGCACCTCGTGGGCCGGCCGGTGACGACCGACGTCGACCTCGCGGAGATCGCGAAGAAGACCGAGCGGTTCAGCGGCGCCGACCTGGCGAACCTGGTTCGGGAGGCGGCGACGATCGCCGTCCGACGCGAGATGATGACCGGCGTCCGCACCCCGATCGGGATGGACGACTTCCGCCAGGTGCTCCCCCGGATCAAGCCGTCGATCTCGCTGCGGATGATCTCCGACTACGAGACGATGAAGCTCGACTACGAGCGGAAGATGCACCAGGTCCAGCGGATGGAGCGGAAGATCGTCGTCCGGTGGGACGACGTCGGCGGCCTCACCGACATCAAGCAGGCGATCCGGGAGTACGTCGAGCTGCCGCTCACCCGCCCGGAGCTCATGGAGAGCTACAAGATCAAGACGGGACGCGGCATCCTGCTGTTCGGGCCCCCGGGCTGCGGCAAGACCCACGTCATGCGCGCGGCCGCGAACGAGCTCAACGTGCCGATGCAGATCGTCAACGGCCCCGAGCTCGTGAGCGCCCTCGCCGGCCAGAGCGAGGCCGCGGTGCGGGACGTCCTATACCGGGCCCGCGAGAACGCCCCGAGCATCGTCTTCTTCGACGAGATCGATGCCCTCGCGAGCAAGGACTCGATGAAGACCCCGGAGGTGTCGCGCGCGGTCAGCCAGTTCCTGACGGAGATGGACGGCCTGCGGCCGAAGGACAAGGTCATCATCATCGCCACGACGAACCGGCCGCAGACCCTCGACCCGGCGCTGCTGCGACCCGGGCGGTTCGACAAGATCTTCTACGTGCCCCCGCCGGACGAGTCGGCGCGCCAGGACATCTTCCGGATCCACATGAAAGGGGTCCCGGCCGACGGCGCCGTCGACTTCGGCGAGCTCGCGCGGCGCTCGGAGGGGTTCTCCGGCGCCGACATCGCGAGCGTCGTCGACGAGGGCAAGCTGATCGCGTTGCGCGAGCAGCTCGTCACGGAGATCTCCGACTCCCAGGGCAACCGGATGGGC
>JABCYU010000148.1 GCA_013290045.1 Methanobacteriota archaeon
CCTTCAGGAACATCTCCGCCTCGACCTCGAACCCCCTCGAGACCAGGTGCTGGTCGAGTTGCACCCGTAGGTCGACCGCCCAGAAACCACTGCAGAGGTCCAGGATCGGGTGGCGGCTCTCCTGGCTGGCCGCGTAGTTCAGGAAGGCGTTGCCGACCCGGTGGATCATCTCCCGCACGTTGGCCGGTCGGGAGAGCAGAGGGCGGCGGACACCGATGACCAGGTGATGACCGGCGGAGAGCAGCGTGAACGCCGGTCCGCACGCGGACCCCGGATAGCTACGATCGGCGTCCATCACGACGGCAAAACGGACGCCCCGCTCCCGCACCCACTGGAGCACCTCCCGGACCGCGGCGCCTTTCCCACGCCCACTCTGCCGAAGCACGGGAATCCCGAGCCGGTGGGCGATGGCGACCGTGCCGTCGCGCGAACCGCCATCAATGACCAAGGGCCGCACGTTCCATCCGGCTTCCCGCATGCCGGCGAAGTCGATGCCCCGGAACGTCGGTTCTAGCCCGTCCTCTTCGTCGAGGGTGGGGAGGACGACGACGGCCTCGACCCCCCGAAAGATCGCCTCGATCGACTCGGGGCCGGAGGCCCCAGGCGCGAGGACGGGGGTCGGATGGCCAACGGGGGGCGATCGCGCCGTCATGGACAGATCCGGCTCCTCTCGGAGGCAGTCAATAATGCCGTTGGACCCTTCTTAACCCTGCCTGTTCGTTGCGACAGGCCGCCGGTTTGCCTACAAGAGTTCCGATCGAGCAAGGCGGGGCCGGAGCCCGGGGGCGACGGGGAGATCAGCGATCCCTTCGGGATGGGAAGCCGGCACGGCCCGCCAAGGCGACGACGACGCCCGCCAGGAGCAGCAGGCTCCATTGCCAGGCGCGGAGCACCGGGACCCCCAGGAAGGCGGGGGACCGAAGCGAGGGGATCTGGGAAGCACCGTTCTCTCCCGGTACGCCGCTACGATTGGAGCCCACCGGATCCCCGCCAGACCCGGCGGAACCGCCCGGAGTTCCCGTGGAGGTGTTCTGACCGGCCGAACCCCCCGAGCCGCCCGAGATGGGTCCCGACCCGTTCCCGCCCGAGGGGGAGTGACCGGAGCTCCCGTTGCCGGATGAGTTGCCGCTCGACGAACCGTTGCCCGCGCTGCCGTTCCCGCCCGACCCGGAGGAGTTGCCGGTCCCCCCCTTCGAAGAGTTCCCCGAACCGCCCGAAGAGTTGCCGTGGCCGCCGGAGGAGTTGCCCGATCCGTTTCCCCCGCCCGAACCATTGCCCCCGCCATCGCCCGCAGCTTTCAGGTGCACGAGCGCGACGCCGTACCCCCCGAGGAGGAACGAGTCCTGTCCGGAGCCGAACGTTCGGGCACCCAGGCCAGACTCCCCCAGGTACGCCGTGCCGTTCGAGGCGTTGTACGGCTGGTGATACGTGGAAGCGTCGAGGAACTCCACGGTGCGGGGGAGCTGGCCGGATCCATTGGGATCGACCGCGACGCGGACCGGAACGTCGACCTGGTTGGCTACGACCAGGGAGAGCCCCGTGCCGTTGTGCGCAGCGTAGGCACGAAGCAACCCCGAATCCCCCACCACGAGCGGGGCGGGGGCGGCGCCCCACGGGAAGGCGCTGCTCCACAACCGGAACGCCCAGTACGGGGCGAAATCGACGACGGCCCGTTGTGGGGTCACGCCGGTGAGTCCGAACCCCCAACCCCCGAGCGGGGCGGTGATTGTCCCGTTCACGGGATAGGCGCCTTGGAGATTGAAATAGGTCAGCTCGCTCAGATTCTCCGAAGCGCCGGAGATCAACATCGAGGTGAGCCAGGACGCGGCCACGAGGTTCTGCATGCGGGGATCCGTCCCGGAGCTCGTCGCCACGACGCCCCCGGCCACGGTATCGATGTTCGACTCCGTGTCGATGACGGGGAGCCAACGGCGCGTGGCGTTGAACCAGAGCTCTTGGGCCAGGTGGGGAGCGTAGAAGTAGCGTTTGGCGAAGCTGACCCCGCTCGTCAGGAGTAGGGGCGTGCTGAGGCCCGGCCCGCTCGCCGTCGGGGGGCAGTACGTCCCCGACTGGATGCAGATGGACGTCGAGGAGTAGAGGTGGTAGGACAGGAAACCCACGCCCTGGAGCTGCGAGGAGAGGGTCGGGAACCCGGCCCGGACATTGAGGACGTCCGAGCCGACGAGGGCGTGCGGAAGCCGCCGGTGGATGGCGTGCGCGGCGGCGTTGAACACCTGGGCGTAGGCCGATGCGTCCTGGGTCGGATAGACCGGTACCTCGTTTCCGATGTTCCAGTACGAGATGTTCTCCCCCGCCGAGATCGTGTGGTTCACGATCGCGCCGACGAAGGTCGCGTACGCGGCGGGATCCGGGAACTGGCCAGTGAGCCCATAGAAGGAGACGGTGAACGATCGGTTGACCGGCATGCCCGCGGGCAGATTGTTCCCGTCGCCCCAGTTGCCCGCGGGCAGCGAAAGCAGGGACTCGGCCGGGACCGACGCGATGAACGCGGTCTCGGAGTCGAACACCGAGAAATTGAACTGGGGAAGCTCGGTCGCGTTGTCCCATCCGACCACGGCGCTGACCGACGAGAGACCGAAGCGGATCAGCTGCGGATGAAGCGCCCGGGCCACGCCCAGGAGCTCCGGGGCGCTCCGGTTCCCGGGCCCGGGGACGACCGGGTTCGCCATGACCACGCCGAGCGCCGGCGTGCGGACCCCGAGCTCGCCACCGCCGCCGAGCGCGATGGTGTCCGTCGGATGGGTGGAACCTAGGATCGAGAAGGTGGTGTTCGAGAGCGGTAGGACGCGTTCGAGCTCCGTCGCGTTCGGGCTGAGCGTCCAGTTGGCGCTGTCGTTGAGCCCGTCAGACCACACCGACCAGCTCCAAGCCGAGAGGACGGGGAGGTTGTCGGCTCCCCCGGGAAGTTGCTGTGGGAAGGCCCACTCGGCGACTGGATTCGTCTCGACCGTCACCGTCGCCGAGATGTCCCGCAGGGAGACGGTCAACGTGAGATTGTACGACCGCAGGTCCGGAAGGAGAACGCCCTCGGTCGGTTGATCGCGGACGGTGATCGTCCCGAGCGGAGTGGAGATCCCTACCCGGCCACCGTCTGTCAGGATGGGGACGCCACCGGACGGCCCAGGGGATCCGGTCTCCGCCGGGGCGGAGCGGTGATCCGCCGCGAGGGGAGCTCGAACGACCCCCGTCGCGTCCGGAGTTGGGGATAGGACGCCGGGCAGGACCAGGACGATCAGGATCCCCGCCACGGGCCAGATTCCGACCCGCCGTACGTGCACCTCAGCCACCCTCTGAAGTCATCGGGCGCGGGGGAACCCCCCGGGCCATCTCGACGTCCGAAGGACTATTGCGCACTAATGCGTATAAAGATGTATCGCGAACATTCGTCGGGAAGGGCGGCGAGCCGCCGCCGATCCCTACGCGGGGGCCGACGATCGGCGAGCGGGCACGGCCGCCACGGCGCACGCCGAGGGATCCCGGACTCCGGTGGGATTCGTCGGCACCGTCGCGGTGATCCCGACCGAGGTCGAGAGTGAGGCGGTTCCGACCGTGCTGACGCGCGGGTTGCTCGACCCTCCCGCGACGTAGAGCGAGGGGACCGGCCCCGTGGATCGGAGATGCGGATGGTGGGCGACGCGCAGGGGCAAGATCGGGACGGCCGAACCCGTGGGAACCCCGCCGGGAGAGAGCTTCTCGCGCAGCAGCGCGACGCTGTAGCCCTTCAAGGTGAGGTGGACGGGGTTCGACTGCGGGGTCGCCGCATGATGGATCGTCGATCGGACCAGGCTCTCGGTCTGCGTCACCGGGTTGAAGACCTCCTCGTACGAGAGCGGCCCGAGGATGTCGAGGGACTTCGGCACGTAGCTGGCGCCGGAGATGTTGATGGTGACGTGGACGGTCGTGTTC
>JABCYU010000149.1 GCA_013290045.1 Methanobacteriota archaeon
GTTGAGTAACTGGGTTGAGGCCTCCCGCTCGCGGCGGAGAATCTGGGCCCGCAGCTCTGCGACGAGCAGGCGGTCGACCTCGTGGTCTAGGGCTTCCTGTTCGACGGAGCGGATACCGGCAAGGAACTCGGCGACCTCTCGGACCGGGGGGAACGCGCCCTGGAGCGTCCCGGGCTCGAGATGGGGGTCCCAACGTCGCTTTGTCCGAACTGGGGGCCGGAGGTCGCTGGCGGGGCCCTTCCCGGCCTCTTGGACGGTCTCTTCGCTAAACCACCGGAGCCGGTGCCGACTCCGGCTCAGACCTCGGCGGGCGTCGTACCAGAAGACGAGGTCGACGTCCGAGGCGTACCACGCCGGCAGCGGGCAGGTCGAAGGCAACCCCACCGGCTCGAGTTTGAGCGCGATCTCGTCCGAGTGAACGACTTCCATACGCACCTCAGGGAGCGGGGTGCCGAACAGCGTGTAGATCGCCTCACGCCACGTCTCCGGCGCGCAGCGGAGTCCCTCCTTGGTTCGAACTACCGGGAGGACTGCCTTCGGGATCACCGCCTCAGTGGAGGAGCGGGCCCGGAACCCGTTGAACTCCGCCCACTCGAACTCCTTCCAGAGCCGTGGGAGGTAGGGGAAGGCCGCCACCCCGAAAAAGAACGGGTACGCGAACGGGGTGAGCGAGCCAAGGAACTGGTTCGTCGGGACGTAATCCGCGAAGAAGAACAGCAGGGGTAGGCCGACCCAACTTGCCGGCCACCAAACGGGGACCTTCGGAGGACGGTGGATCCGCCGGGCGAGCCCCCGAGCGATCGTGGCGAATCCCAGGAACACGGCGGCCGTCACGGCCGCCTCGAGCAGAAGTGCGGCGTCGAGCCCGTACGCCGTGTAGATCCCTGCCAGCGAGCTCCCGGTGGGAGTGAGGTGCGAGAGCGACCACACGGCGTTGCCTACCGTAAGCTGTAGATGCCGCTCCGTGGAGGCAACCGGAACCGGCACTGTGAGAATCGTGAGCTGTCCGGGAACGAGTGTCGCCGACTGATTGGACCACTGGGCGTTGAGGCGCGCGGGAACTTGGATCGGGACCTGGATGGTCGCGTTGCCCTGGGTCTGGTTGACGTATTGAGTGATCGTCCCCGGGTCGTACTGCTCAATCGATAATTCAAGGGGGACCGGGGCACTCCCCGAGTACAGGACGTAGACTTGGATCTCGGTGTCGTAGACGAGGTCACCGTCACCGAACACGCCTTTCCCCGCCGGGGAGCCCCCCTGCCCATACGGGACGGCCCATGCGCCGGGAAGGACCGCCTTCCCTCCGACAACCAGGTCTGCCCGTGCGGATCCATTACCCGCGAGGAGGACCGCGATGATCACCAGACCGACGACTATGGTGGGGTGGGCGCCTCTCATGGGGCTCGCCTGCTCCCGCCATGCGAATGGGACCTTCGTCCTCGACGGCAGGCCGCGTCACAGGGGCCCACGTGGTGTCCACGCCCGTGGGATTCGGCGTGAGCCCGCACCTGGGCCTCGTGGGGCCGAACACGGTATCGTCGGCCCCGATCGGAGTATGCGATGTGACCCCTGACGTGCTCGACCTTGACGCCGCCCGGCTCGTCTTCGGCCTGCTCCTCGGCGACCTTCTCGACGGTCGCCCCGTAGATGCGATCCGCCCGTTCCTTGGAGTAGCCCTCAGCCTCGTAGCGCCGCTCGAACTCGCTCTTCGAGGCTTCTGAGTTAAGCTTCCGACGGCGCGGCATCCCGATTGCCTCCTATGGCGCCGCCTCAGGTTCTCCGGGCCCGGCTGTCCGAGACGAAGGTCTCGGCGAGTCCGAGGAAGACGAGGATCAGGCCGATGATCGGCAGTGCGATCGCGGGCCCGGTAAAGATGCTCCCATCCGCGACGAGGAGGTAGAGCCCCGCCGCCAGAATCAGGAGGCCCATAATGAGAACCGCGGCGTGGGCCGCGCTCATTCCCATTCGGGAGCGGCGGAGGGTTCTCCGTCGCGTCCGATCTCCCGCTGGGTCGTTCCTCGTCAGCCTTCGGCGCGCGTCCGTTTGCCCCGAGTTGCTTCTCGCCCCTGCGTCTCCGTTCATCTCTCCTCCTCCCTCGATTCCGAAGGAGTGGAACGAGCGGGTCGGGGACGAATTCCGGAAAGCCGGCTCACAATGGCCTCCCGAGAAGGAACGCGAGGATCAGCGACGCGATGATCGTGCTCGTCACGATCACCGTTCCCTCGATCACGAGGTCCCACCCCCGTTGCGAAAGCCGTGCCCGCCGTCGTTTCGGCATCCGTCACCGCCCCCGACGGCGGGACGACGCCGAGAAGGCCCAGACGATGAGCGCGAGCAGTACCCCCGCGAGGACGAGCCCGCCGAGCCACGTCCACCCCTCCGTCACGAGAAAAACGCCGAGGGTGGCAAGGACACCGAGGGTACCGAATGCGCCGAGAGAAGACCGGTGCGAGGTCGTCCCTACTCGACGCCAGGATCCCCGGGCCTCGGCGACGAGTAGTAGCAGGATGAGCCCGACGGCGATGTAGACCGCGAACGGGGAGAGCGCTGCAAGGACCGTTCCGAGGTCCATTCATGCCGACCCCCCGCGCTTGTTCCGCCGTTCTGGCCAGAGCTTCGAAACGATCCAGACGACAGCCAGTACGACGACGAGGACGAACAGGACCTCGAAGACCAGGCTTACCGTTCCTGTGCAGCCCGGCCCGAGGAGGGGGCCCAGGAGCGCGCAGAACGCGCCGGCGATCAGCGAGAATGGATTCGGGAGCGAGAAGGCGAACCCCGGCGGGGGATTGAGGCCGCATTGCGGCTCGCAGGTCCCGTTCTGCTCGACAATGGTCTGGTTGATCGACTGGACCGAGATCGTGCAGTTCGCGGTCGGGACGCCTCCGACGATGCACGAGTAAAGGAACACGGCGTCGCCGGCGGCCGGGGAAGCGAGGGGAACGGTCGCCTCCGCGACCCGTCCCGGCGGACGCTCGAGGTGCGCCGCGGTTCCGGAGCACCCCGTCGAGCAGATCGGATTCGGGATCGAGACGTTCGTCCCGTTCCCGTGCAAGGTGAGCCAGACGCCCCTCTGGACGAGGAAGATCCCTAGCGGGTCGTTGGATGGGATATTGAACGGCGCACCGACTGGGAGCCGGACGGTTGCGAGAAGGGGGGTGACGAGCGCCTGGGATCGGGGATACGCCCAGGAGGAGACGTTCCCATAGGTCTCGCCCGGGTAGAGGGTCGCGTTCGGGACGTAGACAGCGAGTGTGACGTTGACGAAGAGGGGCCAGTACCCATCGCTTCCGAGCTGGAAGGCGTGGTGGCCGAGTGTGCCGCAGAAATTGGTCGCGTTAAGCGTCGTGTTGTAGAAGGTGGCGAGTCCCGAGAGCCATCCGTAGAAGAGCGACTGGTACTCGGCGATGGTGAGGTTGCCGAGGTCGACGCCGGGCGGTAGAACCTCGTTGGGGGTCGGGATGACGCAATTCGCGGGGATCTGGGTAGCGGCGGTAATCCCGAGGGCTCGGAGGAAAGCCCAGTAGGTCTGGGCTGCCTGGGCCGACTTGATCAGGAGGGAATTCGGGTAGCCGGGGCTCCAGGAAGAATTCGAGAAGAAGGTGACCGTAGCGGTCTGGTGGCCGTTCGCGCCGGCCGACACCGCCGAGCCCTCGTGGTATAGCCCGTTCGACACGTTAGCCGTCTCGACGACCCACTCGTTGAACTGACCCGAATTGGACCCCGTTTGGATGTCGGCCCCACCGTAGATGAGCAGCTTCCAGACGAAGTTCCCGGTCGGCGTGAGGTTGTAGACCCCGCTCGGACCAGCGAACTGGTACGGATTGGGCCAGCAGGTAGTGTTTCCCGCCGTGCAGCGGGTGAGC
The DNA here is from genome assembly GCA_013290045.1 of Methanobacteriota archaeon. Taxonomy (GTDB): domain Archaea; phylum Thermoplasmatota; class Thermoplasmata; order Lutacidiplasmatales; family UBA184; genus Lutacidiplasma. Next base: position 3,867 of record JABCYU010000149.1, read on the forward strand.
GGTACGGCGGGTCCACCCCCA
>JABCYU010000150.1 GCA_013290045.1 Methanobacteriota archaeon
TCCCCGCATAGCGGGTTGTTCTCCTCGCCGGAGAGGTCCGGATGGTCGATCGTCCCGAAGTTCTGGGGACTACGGTAGTGCTGGAGGATCAGCTCCTGGTACATGTCGTAGGCCATACCGGTTCTCCCGAGCTTTCGTACCACGTGTGTCGATATAAAGGCCGAGCGACGCCCGGGCCATCTCCTCCCCCTGACGGGCCGGGATCGCGGGTCCTCGACGCGAGGGGGCGGCGGATAACCCGAGTGACACCGAGCTGCCCCGAATCCGGGCACCGGGTCAGGAGCGAAACGGACTTACCCTAGACCTCGTCCGGGATTTCGTGGCCGGAGTCCTCCCTCGTCCCGGTTCGAGGTACGAGTCGGATGGGCCGGAGGCGGAGGTCGCCGCCTCCCGAGAGCGCCTCAATGCCACCATCGGCCTGATTCTTCGCTCGCTCCCGGAGCGAACGGTGCGCTGGAATCCTACCCCGGACGAGCTGCACGAACTGCATCGGAATCTCCGTCGGCTCCGCGTAGAGCTCCGCCCTTGGAAGGAGGGGCTCCGCGGGAGCCGGCGCCAGGTGGTCCGCGAGTCCGACCGTGACTTGCGAGAAGTGGCGCGCCTGATCGGGGAAGTACGGGACCTGGATGTCGCCCAAATGGTGCTCGATCGGCTCGCCCGACGCCACGCCGTGCTGGAGCTCGAGGGCCTGCCCAGGATCCGGCGGGCCCTGGCCCGGCGCGCCCGATCCGGCCGGAGATTGATCCCACCAGCGATCGACGCCCTGCGGGCCTCTGGCGCCTTGCGCGCCGTGGAGGCGGTCGTCCTCGCCGAGCTGTCGGGGAACGAGGTCGAGCGCTGGTCAACGATCGTTCGCTCGACCGAGGAGCGGACCCTGTCGGATCTCCGCCGTCGGTTCGAACGGGCTCGCCGGGGCCGGTCGGCGGAGCGTCTGCATCAGCTTCGACAGGCCCTCCGGTCCGCCCACCTCTGGGCCGATGCCTACGGCCTCCCGACGGTGCCGTGGTTCCCAGAGGGATTGACCGAATTCCAGGGGGATCTCGGCCGGCTGCACGATATCTGGGTCACAGGCGAGCTGCTCCGGGACCTACCACCCGGCACTCGGGCCCGACACTGGGTGGGGCCGATGCACGCGCGATTCGAGTCCCGAAGTCATGCGGTTCGCAAGCGACTTCACGAGGAGACGATCGAGGCGGCGGTCCGGCGCGTCGTGGGCGATGTCACCGACACGATGAGCTCGGCCCCGGTCGCCCCTCCGGAGGGGATGTTCCGAACTCGCGGCGGTGCGTGGACCTAGCGACCGGCCCGACGGATTCGAGGTTCGGCTCGGGGGCCATGTGGGCGGCATCGTTCGTCGTTGAACTTATAACCATAGAATCGTGCGTAAATCGATGGCTACCACCCTCGTCTCTCCCGAGGAATGGGTGGCGGTCTCGACGCTTCAAAGACTGTCGGCGGCGCTCGACGACCCCCCGTCCGTCGCCTCCCTCCGGGCCGAGGCCCATCGCCTCCTCGGGGAGCTCCCGGTCGAGGCGAACCCCCTCTACCGCAAGTACGGCTACTTCGGCCAGGTTTCCCTCTCCGGGATCGACCCGTTGGCGGCGGGGGCGCCGATCGCCCTGCCCCCCGAGGTCCCGAACACCCTGCGGATCGTCCACGACGCCTCCGGGTCGCGCGTGTTTCTGCCTCCTTCGCTCCGCGACGCGGGAGTGACCGTCGAGACGCTCCCGGAGATCTGGTCTCACCCGTCGCAGGATCCGGCAGGATTCCTCGGGGAATCGGCGGCGCCGACGGACCGACTAGGGGCCTTGTCGCTCGCCCTGGTCAACCGCGGGTACCGGTTGACCGTGCCCGATTCGCTCGACCGGACCGTCCACGTTCAGGAGTTCGGCGTGCTCTCCCAGCCCCGCGAGGCGATGTCCGTCCGCCGGGTCTTCGTGGTGGGGCGCCGAGCCCAACTCCTCCACACCGAGGAGGTCCACAGCTCCCAGGCGGTCGACCATCAGCGGCTGTACGCCTCGTCCACCGAGATCGCGGCCGGCGCCGATTCCCACGTCGCGTCGCTGACGGTCCATGCTCCCGACCGCCATGCCATCGCGATCTACGACCGGCGGGCGATCCTCGCCGACCGGACCCGTCTCGGCTGGACGCTCGCGGGTTTCGGGGGGTTCCGGACGAAGGTGCGCAATCGGTCGACGCTCCAGGGGAACGGCGGGCAGTTCGAGGACATGCAGACGTTCTACGGGGACACCGACCAGCAGTTCGACACCGCCATCCGGGTCGAGCACGTGGGCACCGACACTCACGGCCAATCGATCACCCGCGGCGTATTCAAGGACCATGCCCGGGGGATGAGCCGGGGGCTCGTCCGGATCGAACCGCCGGCCCGACGGACGCTGAGCTACCTGTCCGAGCACGCGATGCTGCTCTCTCCGAACGCCCGCTCCGATACGAACCCGGACCTCGAGATCCTCTGCCGCGACGTGAAGGCGACCCACTCCTCGTCGGTGGCGCCGGTCGATCCGGAGAAGGTGTTCTACCTGGAGTCGCGGGGGATGTCCGAAGGCGACTCGGTGCGGATGATCGGCGAGGGGTTCCTCTCCTTCGTCCTCGACCGCTCGCCGATCGCGGCGCTCCGCGACCTTCTCTATCCGCACCTCGCCGCTCGCTGGGACGGCGGCGATGTCTTCTGGAGTCCCAGTGCCTTCCCGGCCCTTCCCCCGCTCGCGTTCACCGGTGCCACGACCGAGACCGACTGGCGGTTCGACAGCAAGCTTCGCTAGCCGGAGCCGTCCGGAAGGGTCGAGCTAACCGGTCCAAACGAGCTTAACCCGGGACCCGGGTCCCCGATTCGATGCAGGAGGGGCCGTCCGGCCAATCGGTGCGAGTCGATCGGTGGCGTCGCCTCCGGTTTCTCCTGGGGATAATCGCCCTTTTCGCCCTTCTCGCCGTACCGATGTTCCTCGCGGGGGGGAGCCCATGGGGCGCGGCGAGCCGCGCCGGGCACCCCGCGTTCCTCCACCCGTGGGTCGGCGCGGTCCCCGCAACCTCCCCGGCGGCTACGACGGTCCTGGCGACCGTCCCATCGACTTCGGGAACTCCCCCCGTTCAGCTTTCGATCGTCTCCTCCCCTTCCTCGATCTGCGTCCAGTCGGTTCCAGATTGTCCGGCCCACACGTCGGAGGCCCGGGTCACCCTCGCCGCGGATGCGGGGAACACGCCGGTGACGTCCTGGCCGGACGTCCAGGTCGCCTTCGTCGTCGAGACCAGCGCCTACGACGGGGTCTACTACCACTACTTCTCGGTCCCCGGGCTGGACCGGTGCGCCGAGGGGAGCAGCGGCCAAGGGGTCCCCTGCGAGGAGTCGAACATGGTCCCGTTCTTCATGACCCACGCCCAGTCGATCGCGAACGGGATCGCGGCGTCGAACCCGCACTCTCGGGTGTCGTTCGCCCTCGTCGACTTCTTCGCGACCGACGCCGGCGACTGGAGCGACGGGGTCGCCGACGGCACGAAGTATCACGTCGACATCCCGAACTTCATCCCCGGTAACGAGTTCGGGAGCGCGGTGACCCAGACGCTCCAGGACGGGGTGTTCGGCGGACAGTACGCGGGGTTCATCGGCCTCGACGACAACTTCCTCGACTCGCCGAGCATCACGGCGATGTACGGGGCGCTCATCGGGAGCGGCCTCGACTGGTCCCCCAACACCCACCACGTGCTGGTCCTGCTCGGGTCGACGGCGCCGCGCGACCCGCATTACATCGAGAACTACCTCGTGAGCTCGAGCTTCTACAACGCGTTCTCCTATCCCCAGTACCAGGACGGTCCCAACAGCTGGACGTGCGAGCCGGCGTACAATTTCG
>JABCYU010000151.1 GCA_013290045.1 Methanobacteriota archaeon
CCTCTAGCTGATGGCGCCACCTCCCCCTCCACCCCCACCTTCTAATGAGGGAAAGAATAACCGGGCTCTACAGCCGCGGCGAAGCGCCGGGATTGACCCCCCCGGCGCCGAGCTACGCCGCCGCGTGGCTCGGACTCCGAGAAATATGATGCGCATTAGCACGTATGTCGAACTGAATATCGTTAATTGACGACCGCCCTGGCCATAGATTCAAATACGGGAACCTCACCCTCGCGTTCCCCAGTGGGGACGAAACGTCTCCGCGGAGGAAAACGCGAATGAACATCTGGACCAACCGCGAACGACGCTGGCGGAAGAAGGGAAAGCGGGGCGTGTCGCCGATCATCGCCACGATCTTGCTCGTGGCGATCACGGTCGTGCTGGCCGCCGTGCTGTACATCCTGATCTCGGGGCTCACCAAGGGGCCCGGGAACACCCCGCTAGGGACTGCGCTGACGCTCGGGACCCCTCTCGAGAACTCCGTGGCCGGTAAGTTCTGGTACAACTTCACGGTGCAGGCCTCCGGTGGCGGCCTCGTCATGAACAACCTGAACTTCCAGATCCAGAGCTCGGGCGGCGGTATCGTCTCGCCGGCGGGCACTTGGGTGCTGAACGTCATCGGCCTGACCGCGACGACCGTCGCGACCTACGGCATGACGACCGGCACCTGGACCCTCGGCGCCACGCTCGCCCTGAGCAGCTCGATGGTGATCTCCCTGCAGACACCGACCACGATGAGCGGTAACACGTTCGTCACGTCGGGCGCGGGGACGTTCCAGGGGACCGTGAACACGGCCATCCCCTAGGACCATCGGACAACCATCGAAGAAGAGGAAGAACCAAATGAAGGAATTCGAACACAAGCGCGCCCACCGTTGGCGCAAGAAGGGAAAGCGCGGAGTCTCGCCGATCATCGCGACGATCCTGCTCGTGGCGATCACCGTCGTGCTGGCCGCCGTGCTGTACATCCTGATCTCGGGGCTCACGAAGGGCCCGGGGAACACGCCCCTCGGCACCGCGCTCACCCTCGGTTCGCCGAAGGAGAACTCGGTCGCGGGGAAGTTCTGGTATAACTTCACGGTGCAGGCTGCGGGTGGCGGCCTCATCATGAACAACCTGAACTTCCAGGTGCAGGGCTCCGGCGGCGGCCTCCTGGCTCCTCAGGGAACCTGGGTGCTGAACGTCGTCGGCCTGCTGGGCACGACCGTCGCGAGCTACACGATGACCACGGGCACCTGGTCCGCCGGTGGAACCACCGCGGTCTCGAGCTCGATGATCGTCTCGCTGCAGACGCCGGTCACGATGAGCGGTAACACGTTCGTCACGTCGGGCGCGGGGACGTTCCAGGGGACCGTCAACACGGCCATCCCGTAGGCCCCGCGAGCGGATCGTACCAACCTTTTCCCCGTCCCAGGGCCCCTTTCCCGGGGTCCTGGGGCTGCTGTTCTCGAATGCTCCTAACCGACAGAATTCCTCTCGCTGGATCCGAGTCGACCCGGCGGAGCGACCCCGACGGCCACCTCGGGGAACTCCATTCGATGCTCACGAATCGGGACCTTCTCCGCCTCCCGCGGGGCCGACCGAAGTCACGGGAAGGTTCGGCCGGAGCTGGGGGAGGTCGGGGGCGGTCGGAACGACCCTATGGCGGACGCCTACCGGCGACCGTCCGGCCCGACGGGAGGGGAGTGCCCCTTTGCCCGAGAGCCCTTGCGGACCGTCGGCCGGGGACGGCCACGTCCGGACTTCGGCGGGGGCACCGCCTCTTCCTCGGCATCGGCCGGGTCGTCGTCGGACCCCGAGCGGGATCGCCAGAGCCGGAGCCCGCGGAGGCGACCCGGTCGTTCCTCGTCCTCCGGCTCCTCGTCCTCCTCCTCGTCGTCGGCCCCCTCCCCCTTGCGACGTTCCGTCGAGCTGGTGACGTAGTGGAGTCCGAAGGCGATGAGCACGACCAGGACGATGGTGAGGCCCAGGAACTGCCAGGACTGGGACGGGACCTCGTTGGCATTGCCCTCGAGGAGCAGCTTGACCGCCCCGAACCAGGGGAGCATTCCTCGCGCGGCTCCCACTATCCAGGCCTGCTGGACGAGGGAGGTGAGCCCGGGCTCATCCGGGGTCCCCTGGTTCGGGTTGGCCGGATCGAAGTTGTTGTCGCCCATCGTGAGGAATCCGGAGGCCGAACCGAGGCTGTCGAGGCCGACGTTCACGGTCACCGACCGCCAGCCGACGTGCAGTAGGGTCAGCGTCCCGCCGATCCCCGCGGTCGCACAGCCGTTGCCGCCGCTGCTCCGGAAATCCGCGCCCGTGGCGCTCCCGCACGGGAGGCCGTTCAGCCCGGGAACCGAGTAGGTGCCGTCGGGATTCGCGTAGACGTACAGGATCGCCCGATGGATGATCGGCGTTCCGGCGTCGCCGTTCGGGTGGTACAGGACGACGTCGCCGAACTCGCCGTAGGTCTGGTAGCCGGTGCGCAACCCCGTCATGTACGGCACGATCTGGGTCGGGTCGATCTTCTGGGCGAGGACGAGGTCTCCGGTGTTGATCAGGCCGAGCTGATCGACGGTCCCGTGCTGCATGCTCTCCGACTCGACGACGTACATCGGCGGCCAGTTCTGGGTGTACGCGTAGAGCCCGACGAGCAGGAGCACGATGATCGAGAGCGCGACCAGCGGTTCGAAGAACAGGGAGTCGCGCGCCCTCCAGTACACCGGCTCGCGCTCCCGATGCCAGAATCCGCGGCGACGGGTCGGAGGCTCCTCCCCGTCGTCGTCCCCCTCATCCTCCTCGGTCGACTCGCCGGACGACCACGGGCGCACCCCCCGGGAGGCGGCGGCTCGGTGCCCGCCCGAGCGGCGGGAGGGGGGGGGCGGCGACCGATCCGGTTCCTCGTCGTCCTCCTCGTCTTCGTCGTCGGAACGGCGCCGGGAGGACAGCCGCGCCATGGTCAGGGTCCCCCGTCTCGGGACCCCTTAACCCTTCGTACCGACCGGCACGGCGGGCGCCGGGACCCGCCAATCGACGACGCCCCGGACGGCGAGCAGGAACCCGAGCGTCATCGGGATGAGGATCAGATCCGCGCCTGGCCACGCGATCCCAGCGGCCTCCCCGCCCCAGAACAAGGCGTACGAGAACAGCAGGGCCGTCGCGACGACCTTGAGCACCGGGACCTTGATCTTGCGGACCTGCTCGTGGAGGACCGCGGCGGCCGCGATGAGGACGACGCCCCCTGCCACGGCTCCGATCACCGCCGAGGCGCCGTACCCCGCCGCCGCGAGGGCGATGAGCACGATGACCGTCTCGAGGGTCTCCACGGCCCCCACGGAGAAGCCGCCGGCGAACTGCACCGCGTGGGAGGAAGCTCCGGGCGCGGCGGGGACGGTCGAGGCGACACGCAGGCGCCGGTAGGTGCGCAGCGTGCTCCTCAGCAGGAAGAATCCGAAGGCGACGAGGACGATCGCCGCGGCCCACAGTAAGGCGTCGCGGGGGAAGGCGATCAGGACGGCCCCGGCCGCGAGGGCGATGCCGGCGACGACGGCGGTCCCGGCCACCGCCCCGGTGGTCCCGGTCCGGATCGAGCCGTGCTCCGCGCTGAGGGCGAACACGAGGGCGACGACCTCCGTCATCTCGATGAGGGTGATGACGAACGCCGCAACGAGGGCGGGCAGGTAGAGAAGCATGGACGGGTGCCGGAGAAGCACAACTGTTTAACAGCTTCCCGGCGGAGCTCTCTCGGAGAGGCGAGCCGGACCGTCCATGCGTTGGTACGACGTGACGATGCCCCTCCGAACCGGAATGCCCTGCTTCCCGGGGGACCCCCGTTCGAGGCGCGGATCGAGC
>JABCYU010000152.1 GCA_013290045.1 Methanobacteriota archaeon
CGTCGCGCTCGGCGACACGTGGAGTTTCAAGATCCGCAATCACCCGCCCAGCTGGAACTTCGTCAACTCCGTCGGAGGCGTCTTCAACCGGGAGCAGGGGGTCACGGCGTACGATCCGGTCGACGGCTACACCGTGCTGTTCGGCGGTTGGAATCACTCGGCGACGAATCTGAGCCGACAGTTCCTCAACGATACGTGGGCGTACAAGTCCGGCCAGTGGACCCTGCTTCATCCCGCAGTCAGCCCGTCGGAGCGTCGAGGGGCGATGATGGTGTTCGACCCCGTCGACGGATACCTCGTGATGTTCGGCGGGTCGAACTACACGGCCTACCTGAACGATACGTGGACCTTCCGGGGAGGGGTTTGGACCCACCTCGCCGAGCCCTTGTCGCCGCCGACGCGGCGGAGCGCCGCGATCGCGTTCGACGAAACCGACGGGTACGTCGTCCTCTTCGGGGGGCACAACGGTTCCGGCCTGCTCCCCTCCGGATCGACGTTCTACTACGACCGTCCGGACACCTGGAGTTTCCGCGGGGGTCTCTGGACGAACATCACCACCCCTATCCATCCGTCCGCGCGGGCAGAGCCGAACATGGACTATGACGGCGCCGACGGGTACGTGCTGCTGTTCGGCGGCTACATCCCTCACAAGAACGGCCGGGGGGACATCGAACAGGTCGACACCTGGAAGTTCGTCGGAGGCGTGTGGACGAACCTGACCGCCAGCCTCCCGATCCATCCCTCGGCGCGGGACGGGGAGCCGGTCGTGTTCGATCCGAGCCACGGCTACGTCCTCATGTTCGGGGGGGACGCCGGAGCGGCAGCGCCGAACGACGCCTGGGCGTATCGGGCGGGCTGGACGCTCCTCTGCACGCTGTGCGCGACCGGCTTCCGGCCGGGGAGCCACGCGACGTACGACGCCTCCGACGGCTATGTCGTGTACATCGGTGGGAACGGCGCTTCCGGCGGGTTCGGTCGGGGCGCGACGTTCGCCTGGGTGGCGCCGGTCGTCGCCCACGCGTCGGCCACTCTGGTGACGGATGTCGGGATCCCCGCCACCTTCGGGGAGACGGTCGGCGGAGGCATCCGGCCGCTCCATTACTTCTGGATTTTTGGCGACGGAAACACGTCCATCGTGGCGGCCCCGAACGAGTCGTACCCATCGGCCGGGGTTTTCTTGGCGAGGCTCCTCGTGACCGATAGCACGGGCGTCCTGGCGAACGTCACGGTCTCGCTGACGGTCCACCCCACCCTGCGGGCGACGGTCGGCCCCTCGTCCGTCACGGATGTAGGGCACGCCGTCAGCTTCGCCCCGGTGGTCTCCGGAGGGACGGCCCCCCTGACGTACCAATGGCATTTCGGGGACGGCAGCACGAGCAACCTCGCCGCCCCAGGGCACGTCTACTCGACGAGCGGACCGTACGTCGCGAGCCTACTGGTGACCGATCACCTCGGACAGACCGCCTCCGGCGTCGAAGGAGTCACCGTCAACGCCGCCCCGGTCCCGTCGATCGTCGCCTCGGGGAACGTGACCGAGGTGGGGCTCGCCGTCTGGTTGAACGGTTCGGCCAACAACGGCACCGGGCCGTTCGTCTTCAACTGGTCGTTCGGCGACGGGACGCTTGCCTCGGGGTCCTCGGTCCGTCACGCGTACTCCGTTGCCGGGGTGGTCACGGTCAACCTCACCGTGACCGACGCCTTCGCCAGCCAATCGACCTCCTCGATCCTCCTGACCGTCGCCCCCGCGCTCCGGGCCACCGGGTTCTTCCCCGCCCCCGGGGACGCCGGGAGCAACCTCTCGTTCAACGTCTCCGCGGGTGGGGGGGTCGGTCCGTATGGCGCGACCTGGAGCTTCGGGGACAGCGCGTTCGCCGCCGGGACCAACGTCAGCCACGTCTTCGCGGGTCCCGGCACGTTCAACGCGACCGTCCTGGCGACCGATGCCCTGGGGGCCGCCGTTGTCGTCAGCGGGACCGTGGTCGTGAACCCCCGACCGACGGCCGCGATCGGCGGGAACACCACCCTCGTCCACGGTCTCAACACCACGTTCTCGGCGATGGTCGCGGGGGGTACCGGGGCGCTCTCGATCCAATGGAACTTCGGGGACGGGAACCTGTCGGGGTCGGGGAACGGGACCCACTCGTACGCCGCGGCCGGCAATTACTCCGTCCAGCTCGTCGTGACCGACTCCACGGGAGTGCAGGCCACCGCGACGGTGAACGTCGTGGTGACCGACGTGACCGGACGCCGCCGCGGGCGGCCCTGATCCCTCCGGTCGTACGCTCCCTCGCCCCTTGGCCGGCTCACCGCCAACCTCCATCGCGGCCCTCGGAGGGCTAATCAAGGGCGACGGACGTTCCACCGGCGTTGTCCGGTAGGGAGACGATCGCCTGGCTGCTCGAGGAGGAGCAGCCGTCGATCCGCTACTTGGCCCTCACCCAGCTCCTCCGGAAAAAGGAGAGCGATCCGGAGGTTCGAAAAGCGAAGGCCGCGATACCCAGGGTCGGGTGGGCGGCAGAACTACTCGCTCGTCGAGACCCGGCCGGTTGGTGGGTCCGGGACCGAGGTTGGCTCGAGCCCCGATTCCTCGGAACCCACTGGAACATGCTGGCGCTGGCGGATCTGGGAGCGACCCGCGACATTCCGGAGGTCGAGCGATCCGCCGAATACTGGATGGGCAGGTCGCCGCTCGCCGGGGGTGGGGTCGGGGGGTTCGGTAAGGGAAAGGGCCACCACTGCTACACGGCGAACATGGCGCGCGGGTTGATCCGGCTCGGCTTCGAGGACGACCCCCGGGTTCGAAAGACGCTCGAATGGGTCGTCCAGACCGCCCATCCCAAGGGGGGCTGGACCTGCCGGTTCTCCACGGCGGGCCCGGCTCCGAGCCGCACGCTCGACGCGTGGGAGGGGCTCGGTGCCTTCGCCGCCTATCCGCGCTCCAAGTGGACCGGGCCGATGAAGGGGTGCGTCGAGCGGGCGGCGGAGTACTACCTGGAGCGCGAGCTTCACCTCCAGGGGGACCGGTACGAACCCTGGTACCGCTTCCATTGGCCGGTCCACTACTACTACGACCTCTTGGTGGGGCTGGACTGTCTGACCGCCCTGGGATACGGAAACGATCGTCGACTCGGCTACGCGCTCGAGCTCCTGCGCCAGAAGCGGCGGCCCGACGGAAGATGGAACTTGGACGCGGTTCAGGTGGACCCGGATCCGGAATCCGCCGAGTGGTTCGCGAAGCACCCGGAGAAGCGGCCGACTCCGCTAACATTCGAAGCCGCGGGACGTCCGAGCAAGATGATCACCCTCCGGGCGCTCACCGTCCTGTCCCGGATCGGCTGAGCCTCGCGGCGGGCTCCGCCGGTCGGGGGGGAGTACCCGCAGGCCGGGCGGGCTCGACCTCAGCCCGGAAAAGGAGGAGTGGCGCGGGGTTTCGATTGGCCCGCGACCCGATTCTCTGGAGGGTCGAGGGGCTCGCGTTCCGGCACCCGGCCCGTGAAAGGGCCGTCGACTAAGGGGTCAGCTTCCAGGTGTCCGAGCCGAAGGAGTTTCCGCCGCCGATCGCCGCCTCGTTGCCGCTGAAGGTCAGATCGCCGCCGTGGAGTCCGAGTTTCCCGTCCCAGACCATCCGGGCGTCCCATCGGCCCGGGGGGGCTGTTCCGGTCTGGTTAGAGACGTTCTGCCAATGACCGTGGTGGAAGAACCAGGTCTGGTTCGAGACCCGGCACGAGTTGTCGTACCCCCCGGTCATCACGTCTCCCTTGAGCAGGGGGTCGAACGC
>JABCYU010000153.1 GCA_013290045.1 Methanobacteriota archaeon
AGAGTCCCTGGGAGCCGACCTGGAACGCCTGGGCCTGGACGACCTGGGGATCGGCACCGGTCGTCGAGAGGGCGGGGGCGCCGGCCGGAACCCCCATTGCCCAGAGCCTTAGGGCCCAGTACGGGGCGTACCGGGTGTTGTTGTCATGCGTGCCCTCGTTCGTCAGGGCGAACCCCCAGCCGCCATACTGAGAGGTGTTGGTGGGAGTCTGCACGGCCGGTCCGGTGAACCCGTAGTAGAGGAACGACGAAAGGTTCTGCTGCACGGATTGGAGGAGCGTCGTCGCCAACCAGGAGGCGGAGAAGATCGTCGGGATCCGGGGGTCGGTTCCGCCCGTGGCGGTGTACTGGCCGCCCATGTGGTTCAGGTTCGTCTCGGAGTCGATCACGGGTAGGGTGACCCCCGTGAGATTGCGCCAGATCATCTGGGCGAGGGCGGGGGCGTCCCAGAGCGTGAGGTGGCCGATAGAGTTCGGCCCGTCGACGATGGTCGGATTGGTGGTCCCGTACGCGCCGCCCGCGGGCGGGCAGTACGTGCCGCCATTGTAGCAGATCCCGGTCGCCGGATAGTAGTGGAAGGAGAGGAACCCGGTGCCGACCGTGCCCAGCGCGAACTGACGGATGTACTTCGGGTCCAGCATGATATCCGAGCCGACAAGGGCGTTCGGGAACGTCTTGTGAATCGTGGCCGCGGCGGTGTTGAACAGCTGGATGTACTCGTTGACCTCGGCGACGGTGTATCGGGGGACCTCGTTCCCGATCGACCAGTACGTGATGTTGTCACCGCTCGCCTGAGCGTGCTGGACGATCCCGGCGACGTAGAGCGCGTAGGCCGCCGTGGTGGGGAAGTAGCCGGTGGCCCCGTAGAAGCTCATGAGGTAGGAGGTATTGACCGGCATCCCGTTCGGAAGACTGTTGCCGTCGCCCCACGTACCCACGGGGAGGCTCATCAGGACGTGGCTGGGAAGGGACTTGGAGAAGTTGACGATCGCATCGAACGCCCGCCAGCGGAACACTGGGAGGTTGGTCGCGTTGCTCCAGGTCACGTTCATGCCGATCGACGTGAGACCGAACCGGATGAGACCCGGGTGCAGGCTCTTGGCCAGCGTCAGGAAGTCGGTGTCCGTCGAGGCGTTCGACGAGGGAGCGAGGATGTCGGTCGCCACGTACCCGACCGTGGGGGCGACCATCCCGGTCGGCGACGTGGCGCCGATCTGTAGGGTGATCTGGGGGGAGACCTTGCCGACGACGGTAAAGTTCGTGGTCCCCCAGGCGACCGTCCGAATCGCGCTCGAGACGAGCGGATAGCTCGTCCAGTTCGCGGTGTCGTTCACCGTGCCGTGGTAGATCGTCCACGACCATTCGGAGAGGGGAGGGAGGGCGTCTACTCCTCCCGGGAACTGTCCGGGGTTACCCCAGAGGGTGAGCGGGAACGTCTCGACATGGGCCGAGAACAGGAGGAACGGGACGGAGACGGTGACGGAGATGGAGTAGGTCCGTGTACTCTGTGTTCCAGAAACGAATTGCGCGTGATCGGTCATCACGCTGATCGTCTTGCCGCCGCTGAGCAGGTCGATGTGCCCGTTGTCGACGACCGTGGGGAGCCAGAGTTGAGGGTCGACGGGGGAGTGACGCGAAGAGCCGGCCGAAGCGGCCGATCCGAGACCGGCGGTGAGAAGAAGCGACGGCGCGATGAGGAAGGTCATGACGGTGGCGAGGAGAACGGGTCCGCGGCGGCGGGCCCGGGCGTGGACGCCGGTCGATCGCACCCGCTGGCCTACGATCCGATTGCTCTCCGGTCTCCCGTCCGACGTCTGCATTTCAGGCCGACGCGGGTGGAGGACAGGGCAACGCTCGGGCCGCCGGAGAGCCACTCCTCGGAACTCGCCACGGTCCGATACAGCCCGCGCCCACCCGCGCGGTGTACCTCAACCGACCGTGAATTTCTGGGGGTTATACACCTTCGGGTGAGGGCGGTGACCCGAGCGGATTCTAGAGACGGCAAGGGAGAGGGGGTTGCCCAGCCGCGGTGGAGGCCGTTCAAAGCGATCGGGGGGCCGAAAGGTCCCGGCTCGGTGCGGCCGGAGTCGGGCCGTGGCATCCCGGCACCGCACCCCGCACCCTTCCGGCCGACTCTCTCGCCAGCAAGGCTGAGATCGCCGTGGCGCGGGGCCGACTCGAATGGGAACGCCCCGTGGGGCTTTAGTACGCCCGTATCGGTCGGAACTCCGGGTGGGAGTGCTGGAAGCCCGTTGGGTCGTCGCGTTCGCGGCGGCGTTGCTGATCTTCCCGACGGCCATGGCCACCTCGACGGCCTCCGGCGCCTCCTCGACCAGCCCGGCTGCCGGCGGTGGCCCGACGTCTCCCTCCGGAGGGACGGCCCCGCTGCTCGGTACCCCGCCAATGAACTGGAGCCAGTCGTTCCCGTCGGTCTCCCCGCCCAAGCGCGCGGAGTCGATGATGACGTTCGATGTGGCCGACGGATACTTCGTCCTCTTCGCCGGTCATGCGGGGAACACGCTGCTGCGCGACACCTGGAAGTTCACCCCCGCGGGGGGGTGGGTGCAGCTCACGCCCGCGATCTCGCCGCCTGGCCGCCGCGGTGGGTCGATGGTCTACGATGGCGTCGACCACTATGTCGTCCTGTTCGGGGGGTCGAACTTCCGCCACTACCTCAACGACACCTGGGAGTTCCATGCCGGGAAATGGATCCCGCTCTCCCCGGCCAATGCCCCCTCCCCGCGACGCGTGGCCGGGATCACCTACGACGTGGCGAACCAGCGGGTCGTCCTGCTGGGCGGCCATGCCGGTAGCCTGAGCGTCCCGGCGAAGTACATCTTCTACAACGACACGTGGACGTTCCGAGGGGGGGTGTGGACCCGCCTCATGCCGATCGTCTCGCCGGCCCCGCGGGGCGAACCGATGTTGGTCTACGATGCCGTCGACGGCTACGTCCTCGCGTACGGGGGCTACGACTACAAGATCACGTACGCCGACACCTGGACGCTCGTCGGAGGGGTCTGGACGAACATCACCTCGAACGTCACCACCTCTCCACCGGCCCGGGATGGCGCGGCGATCGCGTTCGATTACAACGGTTCGGGGATCGTCCTGTTCGGTGGCCACTGGGGGGCGTTGATCTACAACGACATGTGGTGGTACCGCGCCGGTCAGTGGTTGCAGTTGCATCCCGCGGTCGTTCCCCCCAAGCGCGGGGGGGTTCCGCTCGCCTGGGATCGAGCGGCCGGTTACGGGGTCATCTTCGGCGGCCTCGGCGTCCACGGGTGGGAGAACGACACCTGGGTCCTTCGGGCGTAACGCCCCACCCACCGACGGCGTCTTACGGGTCGCCGGCGCTAGCAGTATCCCCACGAGCGCAGCCGATCCTCGACCGACTGGCTCTGAGACCCGCCGCCCTTCCCGAGCAGTTGGCGCCCGGCGATCCGGGAGCCGTCCAGCATCGGCCCGGAGTCGGCGGCGTGCGATGCATACACGTCCTCCGTCTCCCCCGGGTCTCCCGGTAGCTCGAACAGTTCGGCCGTGTCCCGGGAAATGTTGTAGATCATCTTCCGATCCCCCGAGTAGGCGGCGATGAACGGCGTATCCCAGTAGTCCACCCGCTCCGGGGGACACATCCGGGCGAGG
>JABCYU010000154.1 GCA_013290045.1 Methanobacteriota archaeon
GCTCTGGATACCGGACCGCCTCGTGACCGGCCAGACCGCCCGCGACCTCGTCTCGCATGGACTCGAGCGCGCTCCGCCCTGGTCCGGTCTCGCCCTCGACCTCCGGGCGGCCGAGCAGCTACACGACCCACCCGGGGCGTTCCTGGTCCAGGAGTCGCACGACCTCGAGTCGGACCGGCTGTTCAGCCGGACCTGGAACGTCGCCGCGCTCGACCTCCCCGAGGTCGCCGAGGCGGTCCTCTCCGAGCACATCGAATCGGCCCGGGCCCACGGCGTGGTCCGTCCCCTGATCGCCTGGTCCCATGCCGCTCCGGCCGCCGTCTGCCTGCTGTCTCGCGACGACGAGTCGTGCGCGCTCCATGGGTTGGCGACCCTCCCGTCCGTCCGACGGCATGGGATTGCCAGTTCGCTCGTGCTCCACGCGCTGAGGTTGGCCCACGCCGAAGGGGCCCGCTACGCTCTCGCCACCGCCCCGCCGATCGCGACGGAGGTGCTGCGGGGGTTGGGGTTCCTCCCCTTCACCGGATGGGAGCGTTTCGAGTGGCGCCCCGACAACGCCGTGTGACCGGGTCGCCTGCAGTCCGCTCAATATCCTCCCCCCGAGCCTGAGTGTTCTGCCGTCCACGACGGCGGAGCGATACGATGGGAGAAGGATGCGATGAGGAAGGCGGAGTGCCGATGGGTCCGTGGGTCTGGAGCGCCTACAAGGCGTACAATGAGCTCCTGCGCGAGAAGATCAAGAAGCGGTTCGACCAGCAGGAAGGTCCGTGGATGGACCAGCTCGCCGGGCTTCTGGTCGAGCTCGTGAACGCGCGTTGGGAAGGCGGCCGCGCCGGCGACAAGGCCGAGACCGAGATCCTCGCGAAGCTGAACAAGCTGCTCGGGGAGTAGGCGATGGCTTCCCCATACCCAGGTCCCGGCTCGGGTCCGTTCCCGGTCCCACAGCCGCCGATCCCGATCCCCTCGCCGTTCTGACCCGACGGGTATGGACGGCGAGCGACGGGTCCCGGCGGCGGGACCAACCCTTTCCGGTGGCGGTCGGCGATGAGCCTGCTCGAGCTCGAGGGGGAGCTGACCGCCGCGGTGGAGCGCCTCCGCCCGAGCGTCGTGCGGGTCGAGAGCACGGGGGCCCGGGAGTCGGCCGGCTCCGGGCTCGCCATCGCTCCGCTCGGCCACATCGTCACGAACGCCCACGTCGTCCGCGGCGCGGCGCGTCTTTCCGTCCGCTCCCCGGAGGGGGACCGCCTCGAGGCGGAGCTCGTCGGCGAGGACGCGGCGACGGACGTCGCCGTCGTGCGGGTGCCTCACGGCCGATGGCCGGTCGCGCCGCTCGGGGATTCCGAGGCGTTGCGGGTCGGGCAGTTCGTCGTCGCGATGGGCAACTCCCTCGGACTTCCGGGCGAGCCGACGGTCTCCCTCGGCGTGGTCAGCGCTCTCGGACGGAGCCTGCCCGGCGCGGATTTCATCTTCGAAGGCCTGCTGCAGACCGACGCGGCGATCAACCCGGGGAACAGCGGAGGGCCGCTCGCGGACATCCGCGGGGCGGTCGTCGGGCTGAACACCGCGATGGTGCCGTTCGCCCAGGGGGTTGGCTTTGCGGTCCCGATCAACACCGTCCGACACTCCGCCGAGGAGATCGTCCGCTCCGGGCGCGTCGCACGCCCGTGGCTCGGGATCACCGGCTCGACCCTCGACGCGCGGCTGGCCGCCGAACGTCGCATCGTCAGCTCCTCGGGGGTCCTGGTCCGGGACGTGACGTCCTCCGGTCCGGCCGCCGCGGCCGGGATCGCCCCCGGCGACGTCGTCCGCCGGCTCGGGGGCACGCCCGTCCGGACCCTCCGGGATCTGTTGCACCGGCTATCGGGCCTGCCGGTCGGTGGGGCGGTCGACCTGGAGTTCGAGCGTCGGGGGTTGCCCCGACGCGCGGTGGTCCGATTGGCCGAGTCGCCCGCGCCCCGGCGCCGGCCCGCCTAGAGGAGATGCGCGGTCACATGGACCGCGACGTTCCCCTTGATCGCATTCGAGATCGGGCAGCCCTTCTCCGCCATCTCACGGGCCGCCGTCTCGAACCCCTTCGCATCCAGCCCCGGAACCTTGCCCCCGATGTCGACGTCCATGGTCGTCACCTTCCATCCGGTTTCGACCTTGTCGAACGTCGCCGTCGCGCGGACCTCGAGGCGCTCCGACGGGTGACCGGCGCCGGCCAGGGTCGAGGAGAACGCCATCGCGAAGCAGGAGGCGAACGCCGCCGCGAGAAGTTCCTCCGGGCTCGTCTTTCCCCCGGGCGCCTCGGTCCGGGCCGCCCAGGTCACCTGCATCCTGGGCAACGCCCCGGTCTCGCCCGTGACCTCGCCGCTCCCGCTCTTCAGGTCGTGTTCCCAGACCGCTCGGGCCGTGCGTTTCGCCGCCATCGTCCCGCCACGACCCGCGCCGCCGAATTAAGGTGACGGGCGCCGCCCGCCGAGCTCCGACGCGGGCGGAGGTGTTTTGGTCGGTGCGGCGCCTTCCTAGGACCATGACGCCGGCGCCCGTTCCGCTCCCGCGCTATCTGGTGCTCGAGCCCCGGGGGAGCGTCCGGCTGGAGCTTACCCTGGACTCGCCCGCGTGCGAGATCGACGTGCGATTGGAGAACCCCGCCCCCGACCGCAGTTTCGTGCTCGTGATCGCCGAGACCCGGGGGACGCTCCTTCAGCGCGTCCGGTTGGCCGGCGGCGCGCGGATCTACTTCGCTCCGCGACGGGCCGGAACCTACCTGCTCTTCCTGAGCAATCCCGGGCGCGAGTCGGTCACGCTCTACCTCCGCGCCCGCGCCTCGGCGGGAAGGACCCGGGCCGCGAAGAAGGCGCCCGAGCGTGCCGGGAAGGCGGAGGGCGCCCGGAGCGGCCGACCCGGGCGCGCTCGAAAGCGTCGGGGTCCCCGGCGATCGGCCTGATCGTCGGTGTTCGACGGACCTACGGTCGATACTCGTCCGGCGTCTCGGACCACTCGGGCGGCATGTAGCAGAGCGGCCGGGGAGGCGGAGGGGGAGGCACCCGTCGGGCGGCTTTCCACATCATGAGGGCGCCAAGGGTGGTGAGCACGAGGCCGGCCGCCAGCGGAGGAACGAGAACCCAACCGACCGGCATCACCTGCGTCGTCGTCGCCGACGGGGCGCCGGCCGAGCTTCCTGCCGGCTGCGGGCCGGGGACATTGAGATCGATCGCGGCCACGCTCGAGGCGTTCCGGGCGTCCGTCACGGTGACGGTGACCCGGTAGTCGCCCGCCAACCGGGGGGCGCAGCTGAGCGTCGGCGAGGCCGCCGTGGGGCAGTTGGCCGGGAGACCGACCCACCCGATGTTGTAGGGGGCGCGACCACCGGTGATCGTCGCCGAGAATGTGGCGGTCGAGCCGGGCTGGACCGTGCCGGGGCTCACGGAGAGGGTGACGTGGAGGGGCAGGTCGTTGACGTGCACCAAGATCTGGTCCACGCCGTAGACTCCCCGGCTGTCGCTCACATTGAGGGTGGCCCGGTAACTTCCCGGGACCGGATAGGAGAGGACCAGGCGCGGGCTGGTCGTTCCCGCGCTCCCCGTCCCCGGATCGATCGAGTACCGGTAGGGGGAACGCCCCC
>JABCYU010000155.1 GCA_013290045.1 Methanobacteriota archaeon
TCCCCCGAGGTCGAGGACCGTCCGATGGTCCCAGGGCCCGTGGGGCTCGAGGAAGCGCGCGATCGAATCGTAGCGCCTCGCCTGGAACTCGAGATACGGCCGTCGTTCGAACGGGAGGCCGGCGGCGGCCCAGAACGCGGGCAGGTCGGAGGTCGACACCGTTCGAGCCCCCGCCACCTCCCATCGCCCCCGCGCCGAGGGACGATGCGTGCCGGTATCTAAGGGCGTCTCGGGAGGGACGCCTCCGGTCCCTCGAAGAGTTCAACTATTGGAGGCCCCGTCCCGGCCGGCGTGTACGGCACCCCCGGCATGCCCGGAGCCCGACCCGTCCCACCTTCGGCGGGCACCGCGAAGACGCTGATCCTCATCGCGCTGATCTTCCAGATCATCGGATCGGTCATCATCGCCCTCATCGCCCTCGTCGTCGGCAGCGCGCTCGCGTCGATCGGGTTCGGCGGGCTAGGAGCGATCTTCATCGTGATCGCGCTGGTGATCCTGCTGGTCGCGATCCTCGCCTACTTCTACAGCTACAAGCCGGTCGCCGAGGGCCATTACGACGCCGCGAGGACCCCGACGTTGGTCCTCGGCATCGTCGGGTTGTTCGCGGGCGGCGTCATCGTCGGGATCCTGTACCTCGTCGCCTGGGACAAGCTCGGCGACGCGATCCGGGAGATGCAGCCCCCGATGATGACCCAGATGGCGTACGTCCCGATCGCCGTCCCGATGGGGACCCCGGGGATCGTCTACGGCGCGCCCCCCGGCACGGCGCCGACGGCCCCTCCCGCGGCCCCGGCCCCCCCGTGCCCCCGTTGCCATCGGCCGGGGACGTGGGTCCCCCAGTACGGCCGATACTACTGCTACAACGACCAGCTGTACCTCTGACCTCGCCCGGTCCCATGCCACCCCTCGATGTCCGAGGGGGCCTTCCGGGGGAGGGGAAAGAATAAATGGCCGACGCGGAGGATGGGCGACCGTGCTGAGCGACGACCTGGACCCGATCCTGATCCAGGTGACCGTGCCGCTCCCGCTCGCGATGATCCTCTCGGCGTTCACCGACGCGAACCACCTGACGCAGTGGATGTGCGACGGGGCCCACGTGCGCGCGGAAGTGGGCGGGCCCTACGAGGTCAGCTGGACGGGCGAACCGGCGTTCACGTCCCACGGCGTGATCACCGAGCTGCACCCCGAGCTCGACGTCGGGTTCACGTGGGAGGCGCCGGCGCCGTACGGTTCGGTCATGAACCCGCCGCCCGCCACCAAGGTCTACATCCGGCTCCAGGATTCTCCGGAGGGCGTGGACGTCACGCTCGAGCACTCCGGATGGAAGAGCGGACCCGAGTGGGAAGAGGCGCGCTCTTGGCATTTCCAACTCTGGGACGACCGGCTGCACCGGCTGCGGCCGTACCTGATGAAGGTCGCCTACGGCTGAACTCCCGGCCCCTGGGTCGGTGGGGGCGGCGGTGGCCGCGTTTCCCTAAGGTACCGTCGCAACGGCATGTCCGGGAGCTGCTTGCGGCCCCGTCGGTACCGGAGCACCGCGAAGGCGATGAGCGCCACCGTCCCGGCGAGGACCCCGATCGCCACGAGCTCGGGGGTCGGGGGTAGCTCGATCCCGCCCAGCATCGGGGCTACGTGGACGAGGACGACCAGGCGACCCCACTGCCCGACGTTCTGCACGATGGCGGCCACGCGCACGTCGCCGTCCGAGGACGGGGCCACGAGCACGACGGAGACCCGGCCGTTCGTGTCGGTGGTGCCGAAGGTGGGCGTCACGGTGCTGCCGCCCGGCCCGCTGAACGTGAGCAGGACGTTCGGCTCCGTCACCCCCGAGGCGTTCGAGCTCGTGAACGTCAGGGTGATCTGGCCGCCCGGCGAGACGGAGGGAGAGGACGGGGAGACGGAGAGCAGAACCTGGGCGGGCGGGGTCAGCGCGAGGACCCCGATCGCCCCACCGACGTAGCCGAACAGGGTCACCGTGGCATTGATCCGATCCGGTCCCGCCGCGCTGACGTTCGGGGTGTACAATAGGCCGACCGCGCCTCCCGAGGAGTTCGTCATCACCGACGGGACCGGGAAGCTCCCGTTGAGCGAATCCCGTAGGTAGAGGGTCACCCCGGGGATCGGCGCACCGGTCGCGGAGGTGACCGACGCGACGACCAGGGCGGGCGTCGTCGCGACGACGGGGGACGCGGGAAAGTTGACGGCGACGTGGACGGGGACCGGACCGCTGTTCCACAGCGCCGTTCCGTTCGTCTGATTGGCGATCTGGGAACCGGTCTCGAGCTCCCCGGGCGCGAGCGACGGGTGCTGCAGCCGGCCCTGCACGCCCCATTGCGGGCCGCCGCTTCCCGCGAACGAGGTCGCGCCACTGACGGGCAGGTACCAACCGCCGCCCGCGCGGTGGACCGCCAGCGCCAGGGGCACCACGACCAGCGCCGGGACGCTCGGCGTCGTATCGTACAACGCGACCTCCGAGAACCCGAGCCCTCCCGCCCAGGTCGCCGCCGAGGCGTTGAACTCGTAGGTGGCGTTCGCCGCGCTCCCACCGAAGTAGTGGCCGTTGACTGTGAGGCTCCAATTCGTGCCGTTCGCGTGGACGAGTGCGAAGTCGTACGCGTCCCCCCCGACGAGCGCGAGCCCCACCCAGTAGGCGAGGTGGACGTTGCGGTCCGTCAGGTTCGTGAACACCGAGAAGAACGCCGTCGGGACCGAACCGGTGTTCTGGAAGATCCCGAAGACCGCCTCGAACGGACCGATCGTTTCCTCCCCTCCTACCTGGAACGCCGAGTTGGGCGGGAGCTGCTCGGTCGCGAACGCCGTGACGTTCACCCGGAGCCCATCGTTCGGAACGACCGCGGGGTCGCTGCTCGTCACGAGGAGACGACCTTGACCACCTCCGACGAGCCGCCCGTCGGCCGGGGAGAGCCGAGAACCCGCGGACCCCGCGGGGGAACCGAGGGGGGCGGAGGGTCGCCCCTTCGTGTGGTCGACGGCGGCAGAGGGGGCGCCCACCGGGGCGAAAGGCCCCGCCCATCCACCGGCCAGCAGCGCGGCGACCACCGCGAACGCGAGGGCCGCCGCCGGCGCGCGACCGCCCAATCGCATGGGGAACTTACCCGGGGGCCGCAGATGTACCTTTACCCCAGTTTCGCGGAAGCGGGAACGGACGAGAGGACGTCCCGGATTCAGCCGCCCGGCGTGTACCTCCGACAGGCCGTCTCGCCGCACCAGGCGCAGGGGCCGATGGCGTCGAGGCGGAAGCTGCCTTCGGCCCGCTCGGAGACCGGGACGACCTTCATGTGGGCGGTCGGAGGATGTCCGCACCGGCAGCGATTCCGGGCGGGTTCGGCGGCCATGGGGGCCTCCGAATGCGCCCTCACGACCGGGCCGAACGGGTACCCCGCAAAAAACGTGCTGGTGCTTCGAACCGCTCGGGCGCGCCCGGAGACGGATATCGGTATGACCCGGGCGATGCTCGACGGCGCGTGGAGCTTGAGGGGTGCCCGGTTCCGGACGATCGGCTCTACGATGTGGAGAACGACGTCTGGTTGAAGCTCGAACCGGATGGCTTCACCGCTACCCTCGGACTCACGTCGAT
>JABCYU010000156.1 GCA_013290045.1 Methanobacteriota archaeon
GCGGCTGGTCGGTCAGGGCGCCCGCCTCCCCCGGCGCCACGGGAGCGAGATCCGGCCACGCCTCGCGCCAGCAGATGCGCGAGATGGCGGTTCCGACCTTCGTCGGCAGGCCGAGGAACTGGCCGATCCGCCGGACGTCCTCCTTGGTGAGTTCCCCGCTGGCGCTCAGGACCAGTCCGTAGACCCCGAACCCCAGAATCAGGGCTCCCGCGAGGATGTAGTAGCGACTGACGTTGACGAAGTCGTTGAGGAACGAGACGGCGAGGAACGCCACGCCGGCGCTCAGCGCGATGGTCAATATCGGTCTCCACTGGATCCGGACCGCCAGGAGCCGCTCCATGAAGTACGTGTTCAGGAGGAGCGCGCCGATCGAGGAGAGGAGGACGGCCCACCCCGCCCCGTCGGTCCCCGGGATGTGGAGCAGCGTCGTCGGATACACCGGGGAGATCAGAAGGAGCGCGACGATGACGAGGATCACCACCTGGAGCGAGGTGAGGTAGAGTTCGAGCCGCTGTCGGCCGACGGCGTTGAGCGCCGTGCCGATGATCCCGCTGAGCGCCGTGGGGATGGCCGAGAGGGCGAGGAGCGCCAGCATGTCCGCGCCGTCGGAGGCGTACGTGCTCGAATACATGATGTTCAGGAAGTTCACTCGGTAGACGACGAGCGCCACGACCCCCGGCACCACCACCATCGCCGTGTACCTCAACGCCTGCCAAGTCCGGGACCGGATCGCCTCGTAGCCCCGATGCTTGTGCAGGGAGGAGAGGTGGGGGAACAGCGGGACGGCCACGGCCGTCGGGAGGGCCAGGGCGAGGATCCGATACCCGTTCGCGGCCAGGAAGACGTTGTACCAACGAGGTCCCAGCTCGGCCACCACGAAGAACTGGATGACATTCCCGGAGAGGTAGAGCAAGATCAGGCTCCCCATCAACGGCCACGCCCACCGGAACAGCCGCACGCCCTCCGGGAGGCTGAACGGTCCCCAGTTCCGTATGACCACCGGGAGGCAGTAGATCGTCGAGGCGGCGACCCCGAGGGCGTAGGCGATGGTCATCGCCCATAGCGCCGAGAGGGGGTCGTGGACCATGGCGTTGAGGACGGGGACGTTCGGGGCCAGCGTGAGGCTCGTCAGGAACAGGGCGACGTACGTGAGCGCCGCGCCTCGGACGATCGACTCGATCAGCAGCGGGGTCTGGCTGAACGTCGAACGCCCCGTCGCCACGTAGATCTGGGTGTAGAGCGTCGACAGCGACCAGAATATCGGGAACGTCATCCAGACCCCGAACATCTCGAGGGTGTCGCGCATCGAGAGATGCAACGTCGGGGCGAGGAGGAACAGCACGAGCCCGGCGAGGGAGACCATGGCGAGTCGGAATCCGAGGTAGGTCGTGGCCGCCTCGCGGGCGCTCTGGCCCCGGGCCACGAAGTAGATGAACGCCGAGCCGATTCGCAGGTCTCCGATCCCGTTGATCGAGCTGGCGACCAACAGGAACAGCTGGATCGTTCCGAGGAGCGCCTTCCCGTCGGTCGCCTGCCCGATCCCCCGAGCGAAGAAAAACGTCGGGATGTACCCGACGAGCTGGATCAGGATGGTAACGAGGAAGACCCCGGTCGAGCTCAGGCCGACCTTTCCGGTGCCGACGGCGACGGGGGGGGACGGGTCCCCCGTATCGGCACCTCCCCCCACGGCGCGACCCCGAGAACGAGACCGGGCCGCTCTCTTATCGATGCCGTTGGCGCGACCCCGCCGACCCCCGGATCACTCCATCGGACGGGAGGTGGGCGCTTCGTCCGAGCGCAGGTACTGGTTCAACTCCAGCCAAACGCCGTCCGGGTCGGAGAGGAAGGCGAGTCGGACGCCGTGTTCCTCGAACGGCGGTATCCGAACCCGGGCGCCGAGCGCCTCGAGTCGCTGAATCGTCCCGGCCACGTCCCCCACCACGAATCCGAGGTGGTCCAATTCGTCCCCCTCGCGATACGGGGGGTCGTCGGGGTAGTAGTTGAGTTCGAGTCGCTGGTGGGACTGGGGATCTTCGAGGTCCTCCCAACGACCCCCGGCCGCCATGCGTCCCTCCGCGAGGAATCGCAGGCCGAGGCCGTCGCAGTAGAATCGACGGGCCCGGGCGAGGTCTCGGACGCGGATCCCCGTGTACTCGAGCATGAGGCCGCGAGCACCGGCCGCTATAGGGCCCCTTCGCCGACCTGGAGGGTCAGCAGCAGCTGCCGTCGTATCCGACCTCCAGGGGGAGGCGATGCCGCCGAGATCGCCAGGCTCGCCGCCTCGCGACCGGCTCCCCGGCCCGAGGTGAGTCAAGGCCGCTTCTCATCAAGGTTATCTACCGCCTTCCCGGTCCAAAGTCGACCGTGACGGACTGGAACCGGGTCAATCGCCTCCGGGCGAAAGGCTACGACTGGAAGTCGATCGCCGCCGACCCGAAGGTGGGATTCACCGCCTCGGGCGATGTCGGAGACCCGGGGCGGGCCCTCAAGGCCCTCTATCTTTCCCGCAAGTCGCACGCATCGCGGCGCGCCAAGTCAGGGGACGGCGAGGACGGGGGCGGTTCGACCGCCGCGAAGGGGTCGCGTCGTTGGGGGGGTCGGCTCGAGGTTCTCGGGATCGGGTTGGTGATCGGCGGGGCCGCGTGGCTCGCGGCGGCCCTCGCGTTCCCGAGCGTGGCGGTGCTCCTCCCGGCGCTCCCGCCGAAGTTCCCGGACATCCTCCTCGTCGTCGTCGTGGGCCTGGCCCTGTTGGCCGTCCCCCTGGTGCTCGGGCTTGCCCCGCTCGGCGACCACTGGAAGCAGGGGGTGGCGGCCGGCGTCGGCCTCGCGGTCATCCTGGCCGGGGGTGCCGGCCTGTTCGTCATTGAATCCGGGATCCCGAACCTGAGCGCGAACACCAGCCCCGCCCCCGGGGTCGGGTGGGAGAAGGCCCCGAACCCGTTGTGGCAGTCCGGGGGGAAGCCGGTCGTCTTTTTCTATGGGTCGGAGGCGTGCCCATACTGCTCGGCCTCGAGCTGGGCGATCGAGAGAGCCCTCGCCGCGTTCGGTACCGTCTCCGGCATCGGCTATGCGTCGTCGAATCCGGGAGACGCCTACCCGAACACCCCGGAGATCGCCCTCGCCTCCTCGTCCCTTCAGAGCGCCTACCTCACTTGGGACGTGAAGGAAGGCTCGGACACGTCGGCGATATCGGAGCCCCCGATCAGCCTGACCGAACAGGCGTACCTCAACGCGTACGCGAACGGGATCCCGTTCGTCGTCGTCGGGGGATCGTACATCCACATCGGGACCATCGTCAACCCCCAGGTGCTCCAGGGCCAGACGGCGACGGCGGTGGCGCAGAGCCTGTCCAACGCGAACCCGAACGATCCGGTCTACTCCGCCATTCAGAGCCAGGTCGTCTTCCTCGAGGCGTACATGGCCAAAGCGTGCCAGAACGCCGGCATCACCCCCCCGTCGTCGGTCACCTCCGACTCCTCGGTGGCCTCGGTGATGGCGCAGATCTAAGGACCCGGCGGCATTG
>JABCYU010000157.1 GCA_013290045.1 Methanobacteriota archaeon
AGGTGGCCGCGGCGATCGAGACCCACGGATTGTGGCGGACCTTCGAATCCCGCAAAGGATTCCTGTTCAACGAGCGGGTGCACACGGAGGCGTTGCGGGGGATCGACCTCACCGTCGACCCGGGGGAGATCTTCGGTCTGTTGGGTCCGAACGGGGCGGGCAAGACGACCCTGACGAAGATCCTCTCGACCCTGCTGCTGCCGACGAAGGGGACCGCGAGCGTGCTCGGGCTCGATGTGGCGCGGGAAGCCCACCTCCTTCGCCCCCGGATCGGACTGGTGCTGGGCGGCGAACGCGGTCTGTACAACCGGATCAGCGCCCGGGAGAACCTCCGGTACTTCGCCGATCTGTTCGGGATCCCCATCGAGAAGCGGGACCGACGGATCGTGGAGGTCCTCGACTGGGTCGGGCTCACCGAGGCCGCGGACCGGCGGGTCGAGGAGTTCTCGCGGGGGATGAAGCAGAAGCTGCACCTGGCCCGCGGGATCCTGCACGAGCCGGAGATGCTGTTCCTCGACGAACCGACGATCGGGCTCGATCCCAAGAGCGCTCGGGAGACGCGCAAGCTGATCCGGGGCCTGGTCGCGAACGGCGTGACGATCTTCCTGACCACGCACTACATGTTCGAGGCCGAGGAGCTCTGCCAGCGGATCGCGGTCCTCTCCCGCGGTCGCATCGTGGCGCGCGATACCGTCGCGGGCCTCAGCCGGCTCGTCGGGGGCGACCGGACGATCGAGGTGGAAGGATACGGGTTCGAGGATGCCGAGGTCGAGCGGGTCCGCCATCTGCCCGGGGTCTCGCGCGTCGTTCCCGAGGAGTTCGGCCCGCGCCTCCGGTTGACGCTGAGGGTCCGCGCCCCGGAGCTCTCGCTCGAGGTCGTCCGGGCGACGCTCCCGGGTCATTCGGAGCTCGCGATCCGCGAACGACGTACGTCCCTCGAGGACATCTATCTCGATCTCGTCGAGGAGGAGGCGTAGGCGATGCGGCGCTCCCCGCCGGTCCGGAGCTTTTCGCGCGGCCGGGCGTTGCTCGCCTCGCTACGCCTCTCGGTCCTCTCGTTCCTCGCCGACCCGCAGTGGTTGGTCCCGAGCCTGATCGCGCCCGTCATCTTCGGGCTCGTCGCGTACGAGCTGTTCCTCGGCAGCGGTCCTTGGTTCGTCCTGTACGCCGTGCTCGGGGCGGGGATGATGAGCATGTGGGGCCAGACGCTCTACGGCAGCGGTTGGGCGACCGGGCAGGACCGGGAGCTCGGGACCCTCGAGCCCACCCTCTCCGCCCCGACGCCGTACCTCTACGTCGTCTTCGGGCGGGTGATCTGGAACACCGTCTCCGGACTCTTCGGCGGGCTGATCGTCCTCGGGGTGGTGACCCTCACCTATGGCCACCCGCTCCCCCTGTCCGACCCGCTCGGATTCGCCGTCCTCTTCGTGTTCGTCATCGTGTCGCTCGCCTCGGTCGGGATCGTGCTCTCGGCGGCGTTCGTCTACACCCGCTACGCCGGCTTCATCCAGAACATCGGCGAGTTCGCCTTCTACGTCGGGACCGGGTGCATGTTCCCCGTCGTGCTCCTCCCGTTCTGGTCGACCCCGGCGGCCCTCGTCTTCCCCCCTACCTGGGCGCTGGACGCCCTTCGGTATCTCGCGATCCCGGGCTACCAGGGCCTGTCCTGGGGTTTCCGCTGGGACCTCGTCGGCGCCGTCGCGACCACCGCCATCTACCTCGCCGCGGCCGGCGCGGTCTTCCGGCGGGTGGAGCACCGAGTGCTCGAGATCGGGAACCTCGCCGACTTCTGATAGGAGAGCATGACCGTCAGCGAGAACAGGACGTCGTTCTGGCGCACGTTCTGGGTGAACGCCATCTTCGCCCCCCGCACGAGCCTCGGGTTCATGCGGATCGACTTCGTGCTCGGGACCGTGTTCGTCATCCCGTTCACCCAGATGGTCTTCTTCGCGTTCGTCGCCAGCCTCGCGGGGAACCCGGGAAGCACCGTCCAGTTCGTGGTCATCGGGAACGCCGTGGCCACGGTGACCTACTCGTCGGTGTTCACCGTCTGCCAGACCACGGACAGCGAGAAGCAGGGCGGGACGATGGAGCACCTGCTGGTCTCCCCCGCCAACCGCCTCGCCCTCTACTTCGGCCGGGGGCTCATCCCGATCCTCGTGAGCCTGGGGACCGTCGCGGTCGGCCTCACCTACGCCGTGGTGATTTTCCACGCCACCTTGGCCCCGGGGGCCCTCGCTCCCCTAGCCATCTCCGTCGTCCTCACCTCGTTCGCCATGGTGGGGTTCGGCCTCCTCCTCGCCGGGGTCGCCCTCTATCTCCGGACCTCGATCATCCTCGGGAACATCTTCCTGTTCCTCGGGCTGTTGCTCTCCGGAACGAACTTCCCGGTCGCGTCGTTGCCGCGGCCGCTTCAGTGGGTGGGGTACGTGCTCCCGCTGACCTGGGCGGTCGCGGCCGTGCGGGCGAGCATGGCCGGGGATCCGCTGACGACGATCGCGCCGCTCTGGGGGCTGGTCCTGGCCGGCGCCGTCGGGAGCTTCCTCATCGCCATGGCCTGCTGGGAGGTATTCGAACGGCGGGCGCTTTCGACGGGAACCATCGCCCGGTTCTAGGGCGGGGCGCCGTCGGGCCGCGCGAAGTCCCGCGCCGTCGTGGTTTCGGTCGATTTCATCCACAGGGTTAAGACGGCGGAATCGGCTCCCCGCCGAACCCAGGCTCCCGCAGGAGGCTGGGGGCCGGGAAATGCGTCCGACATCGGGGTGGCGAGTCGGGCGACCGTCCGCGGTCGCCCGGTCGGTCTCGCTCTGGGCGCTGGGGGCGCTATTGCTGATCCCGGGGACCCTCGCCAGCCGCTCGCCGTCGGCCGCCAGCCCACCGGCGGCGGCTCCCCCCCTCCCCGCCCCGGCCGCGGTCCCTCCGATCCCGGGGAACAGCTGGACGACGTTCATGCACGGGTACTTCCACGACTCGGAGCAGACGGACTCGGAGTCCCTGAGCGCCTCGACCGCCGCGAACCTCGGCCTCCTATGGTCGTATCACTCGCTCGGACCGATCGTCACCCAGCCGATGGTGACGAACGATTCGGTGTACTTCGGGTCGTGGGACGGTCACGAATACTCGGTCTACGCGACGAACGGGACCCTCCGATGGGCCACGAACCTGGGCCAGTCGCGGTGCACCCCGACGACGAGCCCGCAAGGCGTGAGCTCGTCGGCGACGATCTGGAACAACACGGTCTACGTGGGCGGCGGCGCGGATTACTGGTACGCCCTGTCGGCGTCGACCGGGTCGGTCCTCTGGAAGGTGTTCACGGGTAACAGTTCCCCGCAACTGGGTGGTGGCCACTTCAACTGGGCGAGCCCGTTCGTGAACTCCGGTTACGCCTACCTCGGGATCGCTAGCCACTGCGATCTCCCGTTGGTCCAGGGGATGCTGCTCAAGGTCGACCTGCAGACCCATCGGGTGGTGCGCTCGTTCAACACCACGACCCCGAC
>JABCYU010000158.1 GCA_013290045.1 Methanobacteriota archaeon
TCACCCGGGAGCGCCGACCGGCCCCGGGGACGGCCGAGATCCCTTCCCATCGGACCCCGGTGGGGAGGGCGCCGGATTCGACGGCGTCGAGCAGCTCGACGAGCCGGGCCCGGGCCTCCGGGAACGGTTCCGGCTCGCCGGCCGAGCGCAACGGCTCGGCGGCTCGGAGCACCTCGACGCGCTCCCCGTCGAGGCGCCAGACCCCGACGCGACGTCCGCGATCGGTCGACGGGAGTTTCAGGAGCTTCTCGGCGAGCGACCTCTTCGGTAGGACCACGGCGATCCAGTCGCCGAACCCGCGGCGCCGATGCGCCTGGGCCAATAGCTTGCGGTAGTCGGTGAGCTTCAGCTCGACGAGGCCGATCTCCCCGGCGCGTCGGCAGACGATGTCGAAGTAATCCGAGCCGTCCGGATCCGGCCAGACGCGGTAGCCCTGGGCCTCGAGGAACCGCGCCACGGGGCCGACGAGGTCGTGCTCCCGCACGCTACGCTCCGCTGCGCAGGAACAGGCGATCGAGCCGTCCGCGGGGGAATCGGACGAGGATGGGGCGACCGTGGGGACAGGCGTAGGCGGCCTCCTCGAGACCGTAGAGGCCCTCCAGGATCCGACCCATCTCCTCGGCCGTGATCCGATCGCCGGCACGGACCGCCGCGTGGCAGGCGACCGTCGCCGCCCGCCGCTCCGCCAACCCGTTCGGCACCGTGGCCCGGCCGCCGCCCGCGAGTTCATCGAGCAGCGGTGGGAGCGAGTCCGGGCGCGCCCGTCGGCCCCGGTAGGAAGGCACCGACCGGACGCGGAACTGGTCGCCGCCGAACGGCTCGATGTCGAACCCCGCGGCGCGGACCTCCTCCGAATTCAGGCTGAGCACCTCGCGCTGGCGGGCCGTCAGACCGACCCGCACGGGTTCCACGAGCTCCTGACGGCCCAGCCGCCCGTGGCGCCGCAGGGCGTCGAAGAGCACGCGCTCGCTCGCGGCGTGCTGGTCGATCAGCACGAGCCCGTCGTCCCCCTCGCCGACCCAGTAGAGGGCGAAGAGCGAGCCCAGGAGCCGGAGCGTCGGGTGGCGCCCGGTGCCGGCGACCGTAGGGCCCGGTTCTTCGGGGAGCAGGCGCCGTTGCACCGCGGCCGGGGCCGCCCACAGCGAAGAGGGGCCGAGGGGCGGCAGGTGCCCGACGGCCACCGGGGCGGCGACCTCGGCCCCCGATGGCCCCCCGGTGGGCCGCGGCGGAGGTCCGGCGAGCTCGGCGACCTGCGGGGTCGCGAGCAGCGCCTCTCGGACGGCCCTTCGGAGTATCTCCCCGACCTCGCGTTCCTTGGCGATCCGGACCTCGCGCTTCGTCGGGTGGACGTTCACGTCGACGCGGCGGGGATCCAGGGCGAGATGGATCACGCCCACCGGGAACCGGGTGCGGGGAAGATGGTCGATGAACGCCTGGCGGACCGACGCTCCCAAGCTCCGGGACTGGATGGGCCGGCCGTTGACGGAGAGGTAGATCCCCTCCGACGTCGACCGATGGATCGACGGTCGGCCGACCTCGGCCCGGATCCCGATCCCGTCGGTCGCGGCGCGATCGACCCGGAACGACTGCGGGAGGAACTCCGGCCCCAACACCTCGGAGGCCGCATCCGAGAGCCGGTCGGTCGGGGGGAAGCGGGCGACCTCCCGCTCGCCGCTCGTCAACGTGAGCCCGGTGAGCGGTCGGGCCAGGTACGCCCGCTCGACGGCCGCCGTGACCTCGACCTGCTCCGCGGCGGGGGCGCCCAGGAACTTGCGACGGGCGGGGGTGTTGAAGAACAGGTCCGACACTCCGACCGTCGTCCCGACCGAGCGACCGGCGACGAACTCCCCGATGAGCTGTCCGGCGACCAGCGAGATGCCGTGGGCTTCCTCGCTACCGGGCGGCCGGGAGGTGAGCCGCAACCGCGAGACCGCGGCGATCGCCGCGAGCGCCTCTCCCCGGAACCCCAGCGTGCCGATCTCGTCGAGCGCCTCCTGCTCCCCGAGCTTGCTCGTTGCGTGGCGTTCGACGGCGAGGAGGAGCTCCTCTTGGGGGATCCCGACCCCATCATCGGCGACCTCGATACGTTCGAGCCCGCCGCCCTCGAGCCGGACCCGGATCTCCGAGGCTCCGGCGTCAATGGCGTTCTCGATCAGCTCCTTGACGACCGACGCCGGTCGCTCGACGACCTCCCCGGCCGCGATCCGCTCGACGGTCCCGGGGGACAGGCGGCGGATCGGCCGGCGGCCGTTCTCGGTCACGGGGGCTCGCTGCCGGCCGGCGGCGGCAGTCGTCGGCGCCACTCGGCGACCCATTGGAGCGCCTCGAGCGGCGTGAGCCGTTCGGGGTCGACGGCGCGTAGCGCCTCCTCCACGGGTGATGGAGCCGGGGCCGCCTCCGCGCTGAGCAGCACGGCTTGGGTGTAGCGCGACGCTCCGCCCCGGCCCTTCCGGACGGGCGCGACGGCCACCCCTTCCGATTCGAGCCTTTGCAGCAGCTTCTGGGCCTCGCGCAGCAGCTCGGGCGGGAGACCGGCGAGCCGGGCGACGTGGAGGCCGTAGCTCCGGTCCGTGCTCCCGGGGACCAGGCGGTGGAGGAAGACGACGTCGCCGCCGATTTCCCGGACGGCCATGTGCGCATTGCGAGCGCCGGGGAGCCGCTCGATGAGCTCGGTCAACTGGTGGTAGTGGGTGGCCAAGACGGTTCGGCAACCGACCCGGTCGTGGAGGTGCTCTAAGGTGGCCCACGCCAGCGCGAGGCCGTCGAACGTGCTCGTGCCACGCCCGACCTCGTCGAGGAGGACGAGGGAGCGGTCGTCGGCCGAGCGGAGGATCTCCGCGACCTCGCTCATCTCGACCATGAAGCTCGACTTGCCGCGTCCGATCTCGTCGGTGAACCCCATCCGGGTGAACAGCGAGCTCACCACGCCGATCTGGGCGAACCGGGCGGGAACGAACGCGCCCGCCTGGGCCAGGACGACGAATAGGCCGACCTGCCGCATGTACGTCGACTTGCCCGACATGTTCGGTCCGGTGAGGACCACCAGGCGCTCTCCGTCCCCATCGAGGTCGGCGTCGTTGGGCACGAACCCCTCGGAGAGGATCCGTTCGAGCACCGGATGGCGGCCGTCGCGGATCTGGATCCGACGGCTCGAGTCGACGGTGGGACGCCGGTGCCCCCGCGCCCGGGCGATGTGGGCGAACGTCGACAGAGTGTCGAGCTCACCGAGGGCTCGCGACAGACGGTGCAGGGCCGGGATCGCGGCCTCGACCTCGGAGAGGAACGACTCGAAGACCCGGGCCTCGGTGTCGCCGAGCCTCTCGCGGGCGGTGAGGATCCGCTCCTCGATCGCCGAGAGCGCCTCGGAGGTGAACCGCTCGCCCCCCGAGAGGGTCTGCTTGCGACGGAAGTGGGCGGGGACCTTCGCCAGGTTC
>JABCYU010000159.1 GCA_013290045.1 Methanobacteriota archaeon
GTGCATGGCGCCTCCTGGCACCGGTCGTGGTCCCCGAGGCTCCAGAACGCGGAGCCGCAGACGACGCAGGCGCGACGGTGGAACCCTCCCCGGTGGAAGAACTTGAGGTCGTACTCGGAGGCGTCCATCGGCGGAGGGGGCCGAGCGTTCTCGGGGGAAAAGAGCTTCGCCGGCGGTCAGGCCCGGCGGCGAGCTCCGGAGGCCGGACGTCCGGCCTCACGGCGGCGGACGGACCGTTTCGGGCCAGGACGGTCCTCGGGACGGGGCGTGGGCCGGCCGTCCCGTCGGGCGATCCCCGTCGGACACATCTCGAGGATCGGGCACTCGGAGCATCGGGGTCCCCGGGGCCGGCAGAGGTTCTGGCCATGCTGGACCAGGAGCGGATTGATCGGATTCCAGTACGCTTGGGGCAGGAGGCGACGCAGCCGCGCTTCCGTCTCCTCCGGGGTCCGGGTCCGGACGACGCCGAGCCGGTTCGATATCCGGTGCACGTGGGTGTCGACCGGCATCCCGGGCAGGTCGTAGCCGAACACGAGCACGCAGTTCGCGGTCTTCGGACCGACCCCGGGGAGGCTCAGGAGCGGTTCGAGCTCGTTCGGCACCTTCCCGTCGAACCGCGTGAGGATCTCCCGGGCGCACTCCTGGACTTTGCGCGCTTTCACCCGGTAGAACCCGGTCGAGTGGATGAGCCGCTCGATCTCGCGCCGCGGGGCCTTGGCGAGCGACGGCGCATCGGGGAACCGGGCGAACAGCTTCGCCGAGGCGGCGTCGGTGTTCGCATCCTTGGTGCGCTGCGAGAGGATCGTCCCGATCAGCACCTGGAACGGGTTCTCCGCGTGGTCGCGGAGATACGGCACCCGCCAGTCCCCCCGCCCATAGAATCGCGACAGCCGGTCGAGCAGCTTCTCCCAGTGGATCGGCGGACCGGCGCTCACCTCGACCTCGGGTGCCTCGGGGTCGGGGTCTTGCGTCGGGCCTTTCGCGGGCGGCCGGGAGCCTCGGCCGGCCGTTCGACCGGCGGCGCCGCGACCGGCGGACGGGTCGGATCGGAAAGATCGGGACCCCCTTCTCCACCGCCTTCCAGCGCCTCGAGGATCTCGCCCACCAAGTAATCGCTCCCGAGGGC
Organism: Methanobacteriota archaeon; assembly: GCA_013290045.1. Taxonomy (GTDB): domain Archaea; phylum Thermoplasmatota; class Thermoplasmata; order Lutacidiplasmatales; family UBA184; genus Lutacidiplasma. Next base: position 1,127 of record JABCYU010000159.1, read on the forward strand.
GAGGGTAAACCCGTCGGGCCCGGTCGCCACCCGGGCGAGCCGAAGGCCGGCCTCCGTCGACGGGGCCTGGACGATCCGCGGGAACCGGCCCTGGGCCGCCAGCCTTAGGACGTCGAGGGGCGCGGAGCGGTCGGAGCGGAGCGGGACGAGGACGACGGTCTGGGCGACCGGGGAGAGGCGGTCGAGCATCTTCTCCGCCTGCTTGTCGCGCAGGCATCCGAAGAGCACCACGTTCTGGGACGCATCCTCGAACGGCTGGATCTCGGCGAGGGAGAGCGCGACGGCGGAGGCGCTCTCGGGAGTGTGGGCGACGTCGACGTACAGGTCGGGGCGACGGCGGAGGCGCTCGAGCCGACCTCGCCAGACGACCTGGGCGAGCCCGGAGCGGATCGCCCGGTCCGTGAGCTCGAACCCCATCGACTCGGCGAAGATCTCGGAGAGCGCCACGCTCAGCGCGGTGTTCCCGGCCTGGAAATGGCCCAGGAGCGGTACCTCGAGGTGCTCGATTGTACGGTGGGGCAGGGCGACGGAAAAGCGCTGGCCGGCGGGGTGGAGCGTGCGGTCGTCGAACCGGACCTCCTCGCCGAGATGCCAGACCGGCACGCCCAGATGGTCAGCGGCGCCATCGATGACCCGGCGCGCCTCCTCGGGAAGTTCGCCGACGACCGCCCGGGTCCCGCGGTGGAGGATCCCGGCCTTTTCCCGGGCGATCTCGGAGATCGTCGCCCCGAGAATGTCGGTGTGCTCCAGCTCGATGGTCACGATCCCCGCCGCCGGGGCGCGGAGGAGGTTCGTGGAATCGAGGCGTCCGCCGAGGCCGACCTCGATGACGCCCGCGTCCACGCCGGAGCGCTGGAAGTGGTCGAAGGCGACGGCGGTGGTGACCTCGAAGAACGTCGGTTCTCGGTCGATCGCGGCGCGGTCGAGGAGACGCTCGGCCGCCTCCTCGACGCGCCGGACGCCGTCGACGACCTCGGAGCGCGAGATCTCGCGCTCGCCGACGCGGATCCGTTCCCGGTAGCTCCTCAAATGCGGGGAGGTGAACCGGCCGACGGTGCGGCCCGCGGCCGTGAGGATCGCCGCCGACAGCGCGGTGACCGAACCCTTCCCCTTCGAGCCGGTCACGTGGACCGACGAGAAGCTCTGCTGGGGGTCCCCGAGCTCCTTCAGGAGCTCCCGCATCACTTCGAGGCCCGGGCGCATCCCGAACCGCCGGAGCGCGAAGAGCCGGTCGAGCGTCGCACGATACCGTTCGTCGGTCACGACCCGGACCCGACCTCCGACCCCGGGCGGAAGATAAGGGATGCCCCGGTCGGCGCCTCCGCCGGGCGGCTCAGTACATCGACCGCTCTCGGTACGCCCCGAAGACGTCCTGGAAGGCGTGGACGATCTCCCCGAGCGTCGCCTGGGCCCGCAACGCGTCGAGGACGGCGGGCATCGTGTTCTCCGACTCCGTCGCGGCGACCCCCCGAAGGCGGTCGAGGGCGGCGGCGTGGGCCCGGGCGTTGCGACGTCGTCGCATCGACGCGAGGCGCTTGGACTGCTGCACCCGCGCCTGCTCGGAGATCTTCAGGCGCGGCACCCGGATCGGGGCGTCGACGGTGTAGGCGTTGACCCCGACGACCTTCAGCTCGCCGGACTCCACCGCGCGCTGGTAGCGGAACGACGCCTCCTGGATCTCGCGCTGGAAGAACCCGCGCTCGATCCCGGCGACGACGCCCCCGAGGGCATCGATCCGGTCGAAGTACTTCCGGGCCTCCTCGGCCATCCGGTCGGTGAGCCATTCGACGTAGTAGCTGCCGCCGAACGGATCGGCCGCGGCGACGACGCCGCTCTCGTCGGCGATGATCTGCTGGGTCCGAAGCGCAATCCGGACCGCGTCCTCCGTCGGAAGCTGCAGGGCCTCGTCGTACGAGTTGGTGTGCAACGACTGGGTGCCGCCCATCACCCCGGCGAGCGCCTGGACGGCGGTGCGCACGATGTTGAGCTCCGGCTGCTGCGCCGTGCACGAGCACCCCGCGGTCTGCGTGTGGAAGCGCATCCACCACGATCGCTCGTTCTTGGCGCCGAACCGGTCGCGCATCGTCTCGGCCCACAGCCGGCGAGCGGCCCGGAACTTCGCGATCTCCTCGAAGAAGTCGTTGTGCGAATTGAAGAAGAACGAGAGCCTCGGGGCGAAGTCGTCGACGGCCAGCCCCCGGGCGATCGCGGCCTCGACGTACGCCATGCCGTCGGCCAGGGTGAAGGCGAGTTCCTGGGCGGCGGTCGAACCGGCCTCGCGAATATGGTAGCCGGAGATCGACACC
>JABCYU010000160.1 GCA_013290045.1 Methanobacteriota archaeon
CATCCTGCCGGACCAGAAGCGCCGGGAGGAGGAGGTCCGCGTGAAACTGCATCCCGTCCCGGGGATGCTGAAGGGCAAACGGGTCGTCCTCATCGACGACTCGATCGTTCGCGGTACGACGCTCCGGGAGATCGTCGGCATGGTCCGGGCCGCCGGCGCCACGAACGTGGACGTGCGGATCGGCTGTCCGCCGATCATCGCTCCGTGCTACTTCGGGGTCGACATGAAGGAGCGCAAGGCGCTCGTCGCGTTCGACCGGACCGAGGAGGAGATCGCCCAGGTGATCGGGGCCGACAGCGTCCGATACCTCTCCATCCCCGGCCTGGTGGGCGCCGTCGGAATCCGCCAGGACGGGCTGTGCCTGGGTTGCCTCAACGCCCGGTACCCGGTCGAGGTCCCCGAGGAGCGCGTTCGTTTCCAGAAGTCGCTCGAGGAGTTCTAGGGGTGGCCCCCCGGGTCGTGCTCCGCGGGGGCCTTCGGGTCTATCGCGTCGACCCGTCCGGCCGCATCGAGGCGAGCGCCGCCTTGGGGGATTCCCCCGGCGCGGTGGCGCGGCTCCTCGAGGCCGATCCGCCGACCCCGCTTCCCCCCGACGTCGCTCGGCTGTTCGCGCCGGCCCCCGGAGCCCCGATGGTAGTCGCCGACCCGTTCCTTGCGTCGCACCTTCCGACGGGAGTCCCCTCGGCACCGGCCGCCTCGATCCGGGAGCTTCGGGACGCTCGCGAGGCGCTCCCTCGACCTCCTCCAGGGCCCGAACGCGCGTTCCTGTTGGCGCTCGCCGCGGAACGCATCCGGCGTATCCTGCAGGAGCCGGAAGAGGTGCTGATCTCCCTCGCGCGCGAAGAGGAACGCGTGGAGCGGTCGCTCGACCGCGAGGTGGCGGCCGCGGGGCACTGGCTTGACGCGGGCTCCTCGCCGTTGACCGAGTACGCCGACGAGTGGCAGCGGTTTCGGGAGCGGTACGCCCAGCACCATGACGATCTCTCGGCCCGCCTGGAGACCGTCGCCCGACAGGTCGTGCCGAACCTGAGCGACCTCGTCGGACCGCGCGTCGCCGCCCGGCTCGTCGCGGCGGCCGGGGGAAAGGCGGCGCTCGCGCGGATGTCCGGCTCCCGTCTCCAGCTTCTGGGCGCCCGGCGTCGACCGTCGCGCGGCCGAGGACCCCGATACGGACTGCTGTTCCGGGCGAGCCGGATGGCCGACGTGCCCCCCGAACGGGCCGGCGCCTACGCACGCAGCCTGGCCGCCCTCTCGGTGATCGCCGCCCGGGCCGACATCACCGGACGCCCGCTCGCCCGGGAGCTCGTCGGGCGAAGGGACCGGCGGATCGAGCGGCTTCGGCGGAGGCGGCAGTGAGGGCGGCCCGGGGAATCCGCGCCCTGGCCGGCCACGCCCACCTGTTCGAGCGGGCCGGCGACGAGCCGCGTTCGCTGTGGACCGAAGCGCTGGGCGATCCTCCAGAGGTCTACCGGGAGCGGATCCTGCATTCGGGGGAGCGAGTGCTCCGCCGCTGGGACCCGAGCCGCAGCAAGTTCGGGGCGGCGCTCACGAAAGGTTGGGCCGAGCCGGTCCCGGGCGACGGCGAACGCTGGCTGTACCTCGGAGCGAGCACCGGCACCACGCCGTCGCACCTCGCCGACCTGGTCGGCCCGGCCGGCCGGGTCTACGCCCTCGAACGGAGCGTGCGGCCGTTCGCCCGGCTCCACCAGCTCGCCCTGCGATACCCGAATCTGTTGCCGATCCTGGCCGACGCGCGCCGACCGATGGAGTACGCCGGCCTGGTGCCGCCCGTGGACGGGATCTACGTCGACGTGGCGCAGCCGGATCAGGTCGCCATCGGGCTCGATAACGCCCGTCTGTTCCTGGGCAGTGCGGGGGCGTTCGTGATCGCGCTCAAGACCGCCAGCATGGGCCGAGAGCGCGAACCCCGCCAGCATCTGGCGGCCGCCGTCGCCGAGATGGACGCGATCGAGCTGGAACCGGCCGTCGACCTCGCGCCGTACCATCGCCGTCACTTCCTCCTGGGGGGCCGGCCGACCCGCGCGCTGTTCCGCGAGCCGGGAGGCGACGGAGCCCGTCGTCCTACTGGCCCCGTGAACCGCGCTCCACGACGATCGTGACGATATCCTCGTCGTCGAGCGGGTGGCCGCGGCCCACGGTCTGACCGGGGAACCGTGCGCTCTTTCCCCAGACCATCGCGGCCTTGAAGTGGCGATCGAGCTCCTCCGGGAGGCGCTTGAGGAGCTGCTCGACCTTGTCCCCGCGGCGCAGAATGACCGGCTCCTCGAGATCGGGCTCTCCGCCCGGGGGTTTGACGTAGATCCGAATGAAGGCGAGGGCGTTCGCGATCGCGACGACGAGCTCCGAGAGCCCCTCGCGATTCTTCGCGGAGATGAACGTGGTCGGGAACCCGCGCACCTTCTCCTGGAGGCGGCGGCGTTCTTCCGGGGCCATCATCTCGGTCTTGTTGACGGCCAGGATCGCAGGGAGGTAGACCCGGTTCCCGGCGAGCACGTCGATGAGCTGGTCGGCGGTGGCGTCCTCGCGAAGCACGATCTGGCCGTTGTGCATCCCGAACTCGCGTGCGATCTGGACCGCCAAGCCGCCGGAAAGGTGCGTGAGCCGCACCGTCGAGTTGATCACCAGCCCGCCTCGGTCTCCCGGAGTAATGACGATCTTCGGCGGACGGGAGTTGATCCGGACACCGGCCCCCTCGAGCTCGTTGAGGAGCGCCCGGAAGTCGGTGTGCAGCGGGTCGATCATGAACATCACGAGGTCCGATGACCGCACCACCGAGAGGACCTCGCGACCTCGGCCCCGGCCTTTCGAGGCACCGGGGATCAGCCCGGGCATGTCGAGGATCTGGATCGACGAGCCGGCGTAGCGGAGCATCCCCGGAATGATCGAGACGGTGGTGAAATCGTAGGCCGCCGCCTCGCTCTCCGCCCCGGTGAGCTTGGTCAGGAGAGTGGATTTGCCCACCGAGGGATAGCCCACGAGGCCCACGGTGGCGTGGCCGGACTTTCGGACGGCGTAGCCGAGCCCGCCGCCGCCCTTGCTCGCCCGCTTCTCGCGTTCGAGCCGGAGGACGGCGATCTTCGCCCGGAGCCTTCCGATGTGATGCGAGGTCGCCTTGTTGTACTGGGTCTTGCGGATCTCGTCCTCGACCTCCGTGATCTGCTCTTCGATCGAGGACACGGCAGGCTCTCCGGGGACGGCAATGGACGGCCCACGCTACTTGAGGCTGACGCGCGCCGGACATGACCCATCGTCCACCGCCCAGGCAGCCCCAAAAGGCGAAGCTGCGACACCGGGAGCGCGCCCCGGTCATGCGCACCCGGGCCCCGGACCGCACAGAGATCCTTCGTTTCGAGACCAGGGGCTCCCGACCCGAACGCAACGATCCGCAACGGTTCGAGAGCCGTTTAC
>JABCYU010000161.1 GCA_013290045.1 Methanobacteriota archaeon
CCCTGCCGGCCTCCGTGCGTTCCGAGAGCCCGGAACAGATCGCCTGGGCGTTCCACGAAACCCTGCTCGAGGTCCTCCGGCGGCTCAACCAGGCCGCCGAGCGCCGCTCCGAGATCGATGGGATGGAGTTCGTCGAGCTCGAACGCTCGATGCGGGACTATTGGACCATGCGGGCGGGCGAGAACCAGGTCGACGACGCGCTCAAGCTCCTCGTCGAGAACGGTCTGGTGAAGGAGCGCCTCGAGCCACGCTACGCCTGGGACCGTCGAAGGGTCATCGGGGAGCGGTTCGAGATCACCTCCCTCGGGAAGGCGTACCTCCTGCGAGCGATCGAGGATTCCGAGCGAATCCACTGAGCAACAGGCGGCGGGTTCAAGTACTCCTTCCCGACGTGTTTGGGGCCAGATGCAGGCCCCATCGCCGGATCCCGCCCGGGCGACGATCCTGGCGATCCTCCGCCAGTTGAATCAGGCCGACTCCGCCCACGAAGGGAAGCGGGTCGACCAGGCGCTCGAGCTCAACGAGATCGAGAGCCGCCTCTCCGATTTCTGGGCGGTCAAGCAGGGGACGGTTCAGGTGTCGCTCGCCCTCGGGCTGTTGCTCCGCAACGGACTTGTCGCCGTCCCCGGCGACGAGGACTTTTCCTGGCAGCGCCAGCGGAGCGTCGCCCAGCGCTACCAGATCACCGCGCAGGGCAAGAAGTTCCTCGTCGAGGCGATCGAAACCGCCGACCGCATCCCCTGATGCCCCGCCGCCCGGCTCGCCCGGACAACCGTTAAGTACGCACCGAGTGTGGATTTGCCGTGTCCCGCATCCACTCCGGTCGAAAGGGCCGTTCCGGCTCCCACCGGCCCTACCCTCCGGTCGCCCCCACGTGGGTCTCCCTCGAGAGGAGCGAGCTCACGGAGACCGCCGTCAAGCTCGCCAAGGGGGGCATGAACTCGGCTCAGGTCGGGACGGTCTTGCGGGACTCCTACGGGGTCCCCTCGGTACGCGCCGTCACCGGAACTCGCATGAGCGCGTTGCTCGCCGCCAACGGGGTCAAGCCCGATCTCCCGGAGGACCTCCAGGCCCTCCTCAAGCGGGTCGTCCACCTCCAGCGTCACCTCTCCACCCATCCGAAGGACCTCTCCAACCAGCGCGGCCTCAGCCTCATGGAGTCTCGCATTCGACGCCTGGCCCACTACTACCGCCAGCACAAGCTCCTGCCCGAGAACTGGAGCTACACGTCGGCGGGTGCGGTGCTCCAGGTGGAGTGATGCCCTCGGGGCCCGAGAGCTTCGTCTCGCACCCGGCGTACGTCCCCGAGTTCACGCACGCCCGGGAACTGTTGCTGGCCCATCCGGGCCGCTGGCGCGTCATCTACCACTACGACGGCGACGGGATCGCGAGCGCCTCGTCGGCGCTCCGCGCCCTGCAACGACTGGGATACCCCGCTCAGGCCTCGCCGCTGGTGGGCGTCGAGCGGCCCCGGATGGCGGAGCTCCTCGATGCCACGAAAGGACCGGTCCTCATCGTCGACACCGGGGCGAGCTGGCTCGATCTCGCCGCGTCGCACGGCGCCCCGGTGATCGTCCTCGACCACCACAAGTTCCCGGCGACGACCGCGCTCCCCGAGCACGTCGCGTTCGTCAACCCCCTCAACTGGGGCGTCGACGGGATGAGCGAACTGTGCGCCGCGACCCTCACCTGGCTGTTCACGATCCACCTCGACCCGATGAACTGGGACAACGCGCCGTTCGGGCTCTCCGGCGCGATCGCCGACCGTCAGCACGTCGGGGGGTTCCGCGGGCTCAACGCCAAGCTCGTGGAAGAGGCCGTCCTCCGGTCGCTGGTCACCCGGCGCTCCGCGCTCCCGCTGTTCGGCGCCTCCGTCGCCGACGCGCTCTCCCGGAGCATCGATCCGTACTTCACCGGGCTCTCCGGGCGGATCGACGAGGCGCGCCGCCTGCTCGACGGGCTGGGGATCGACCCGAGCCGTCCTCCGGCCACCCTCGCGGCGGCGGACGAACGGAAGCTCACGAACGTCCTGGTCGCTCGGATGGTCCACCAGGGGACCCGACCAGAGTTCCGGGAGATCCTGACGCAGGAACGATGGAGCCTGCCGACCCTCGGGCTCGACGCCCAGGAGCTGTCGAACCTCCAGAACGCCACGGGTCGGATCGGGGAACCCGGCGTCGGGATCGCCCTCGCCCTCGGGGACGCCGAGGCGCTCGCCCGGGCGCGGGCGGCGGAGGAGACGTGGCGCAGCGGGGTCCTCACCGGACTCCGACGCATCGAGGACGGTGGCGTTAACTCCCGGAAGGCGGTCCAGTGGTTCGAGAGCGCCGAGACGACCCTCGCGGGGACGCAGGCCGGGCTGGCGATGAACTACCTCCTCGATTCCCGGCGCCCGGTGTTCGTCTTTTCCCAAGGCGCCGGATCGATCAAGCTCTCCGGCCGCGGAACGAACTGGCTCGTCAGCCAGGGGCTCGACCTGTCGATCGTCTGCCGCGACGCCGCCCTGGCCGTGCGCGGGGAGGGCGGGGGGCACCGGGTCGCGAGCGGAGCGACGATCCCGCCCGGAACTCGGGATGCGTTCCTCGACGAGGCGGACCGCCTGGTCGGCCTCCAGCTCAAGTTCCCCCCGGCGGAGGTGGCGGCGTGAGCACCCCACCGGCCGAGGTGCCGCCGGTCGAGACCGAGCCGGCGGACCACATCCGGGACCTGAGCGTCGAGCGGGAGATGCACCGCTCGTACATCGACTACGCCATGAGCGTCATCGTCGGGCGGGCGCTGCCCGAGGGGCGCGACGGGCTGAAACCGGTCCACCGCCGCATCCTCTGGTCGATGTGGGAATCCGGGGCGACCCACGACAAGCCGTACCGCAAGTCCGCGCGCACCGTCGGCGACGTCCTCGGCAAGTACCACCCGCACGGCGACCTCTCGGTCTACGACGCGCTGGTCCGGATGGCCCAGACGTTCTCGCTCCGATACCCGTTCATCGACGGCCAGGGGAACTTCGGCTCGATCGATGGCGATTCGCCGGCGGCGATGCGCTACACCGAGGCGAGACTGAGCGAGATCGCCGAGGAGATGCTCCTCGACGTCGAAAAGGAGACCGTCGACTGGTCCGACAACTTCGACGGGTCGCTGAAGGAACCGCTCCTGCTCCCCTCGAAGGTTCCGAACCTGCTGTTGAACGGGTCCGCCGGGATCGCCGTCGGGATGGCGACGAACATGCCGCCCCACAACCTAGGGGAGATCGTCGACGCGCTCCAGCTGCTCCTCACCAAACCCGACGCGACGCTCGACGAGATCATGGCGAAGGTGCCGGGGCCGGATTTCCCGACCGGCGGATTCCTCTCGGCGGCCGACGGGATTAGGGAGGCGTACGAGACCGGG
>JABCYU010000162.1 GCA_013290045.1 Methanobacteriota archaeon
GACTCGATCAGTCGATCTCTTCGCCGGTCGCCGCCCCCGACATCGAACGGAACGCGGCGGGTGGGACGTACGGCCCGTGGGGCGAAGGTTGCGGGACGGAAGGTGCCTGCAGGGGCATCGGGTACGACCACCCGCTCACGTTGGTCGAGAAGAGGATCGGGGCGCGCGGCGTCTGGCTGAAATTGAAGTAATCGAACGGGATCGGCGCGCCGCAGTCCACTGGGGTGAGGCAACCCAAGCCGAACCGCCACTCGATCAGGTGGAGCAGCGACTCGAAGTAGCCGTAGTCGTGGGTGACGTAGTTGACCCGGGAGTAGGGGCTGATCACGATGAGCGGGACCCGGAACCCGGTCAGGTTGTTCGTCTGCGTCCCGGCGAGGTGCCGCGGCGAGACGTGGTCGTAGAAACCCCCGAAGTCGTCCCAGGAGATGTACATCGCCGTGGTGTTCCAGTTCGGGGACGATTCGACGGCGTTCACGATGCTGGCGAGGAACGACTCGGCGTAGGTGACGTTCGAAGGCGGATGATCGGATTCGGCGATCGTCGGGATCACCCAGGAGACCGCCGGGAGCGTCCCGTTCGCCGCGTCGCTGTAGAATTGGGTGTTGTTGACGTAGTGCCGATTGAATGACGAGTTGTACGACTCCGCCTTCGCCGCCTGCGGATTGTAGTAGGAGTACGCCACCCCGAGCTTCCCGGCGGTGTCCTGGATCGCCCGCGAATAGCTTCCCAGAATGTGGTCGTACCAGCTCCACGAGGTGGTGGAGTTGAGGAGGAGGTCCTGGACGCTGCGGGTCGAGTTCGCCTGGGAGAGATAGAGGGAGTCGTTCGCCTTCCGCTGCGCGTTGCGAGACGCTCCGAACAGGTGAGAGATTGACTCGTTGGGACCGGTCCCCGCCACCAGGTGCCAGTGGTTCGGGAGCGAATAACCCATCGTCGAGGAGAAGAAATGGTCGCCGAGCCCGTACTGCTCGGCGAGGTCCCAGAAGAACGGAGCGGTGGTTCCGTTGTAGTACCCGAACGGATCCAGACCAGAGGTCTCGGACGGATACCACCCGTCCATCGAACCGTTCTGGTAGTCCCCGTTCGCCGCGGTCCATCCGTGCGGCAACTGCGAGGTGAGGGTCCAGTTCACGGGGGTGAACGGGAACGGCTTCACACACCCGGCTTTGGTGTTGTTCGGGTTGAAGGGGATGCACAATCCGGCGGGCTCTCCATCCGCGACGTGGGAGCAGTAGGTTCCCCTGACCGTGCAGTACGTCGCGAAGTAGTTGTCGTACGCGTGGTTCTCCAACATCACTACGACGATATGCTGGATGTGCGCCCGGAACTGATAGCCGAGCGCGAGCCGGTCCACCGTGAGACCGCTCGCGGGGGTTGAAGGGACGACGAGGAGGTCTTGGGCGGGAAGGGCGAAGAGGGTCGCGATCACCACGGCGCCGACGAGCATGAGCTTCGGCCCGGCGCGCCAGGAGTGCCGCGCCATCAGCGCCCCAGGCTCCGCATGGATGCGTATCCGATCCGCGCCGCGTTCTCCAACCCCGGTGCCCCCGTCCGCCCCCACGCGCCCCGGTTGGACTCCGCGGGTGGTGGAGACGATTCGTGACAGGAAACCCCCTCTTGAAGCTTCTCTGCTCATCGCGAAGGGTCACCGGGCCCGCGAACTGCCGGCGGACCCTGAACCCGGCCCCCCCGGGCATCGGTGGACCACCGTCGGGGAATCGGGGGTGCCGGCACCGAGCGAACCGTTTATCGGGGCCGCGGAGTCATCGCCCGGCCACCCGCGGGCCGCCGCCTGGGGTTTCGAAGCCGTCATGAGAACCTCGGAGCGCGACCGGGTCGAGGGCCGGGGCTCTCCCCCGAATCTGGTGGTCGTCGTCCTGGACTGCGCGAGGGCGCTGAGCTTCCGACCGGGCGGCTTGCCCCGCACGGCCCGCGCCCCCAACCTGGAGGGGCTGGCCTCCCGCGGCACCACTTTCGAGAGGGCGGTGGCCCCCAGCAACTGGACCTTGCCCTCCCACATGTCGATCATGACCGGAACGTACCCGTCGGTTCACCGCCTTCGCACCTTCCGACGCGATCTCGTGCTTCCCGAGACGATCCAGGCGTGGCTCGGTCGACGGGGCTACGACACGGCGCTTTTCACCGAGACGCTGCACCTCGTCGGTGGCTGGGGGCTCGAGACGGGGTTCGCGGAGCGGTTCTCGCGGGCCGCCGGCGGCCACGGCGAGGATCGGACCCTCGCGAATGAGATCGGGGGACACACCCGCTTTCTGTACTCCTCGGGGATGCGACGGTTGGTCGAACGGATCCCGGCGACCGTGCTTCCCGTCAACCTGCTAAACTACCCGCAGGAGACCGCGTACAAAGCGCGGGTCTGCGGGGAGTATCTTCTCGAGGAGATGGATCGGTGGCTGGAGCGCCGCACCGACGCCCGACCGTTCTACGCGATGGTCAATTTCGCGGACGCGCACGAACCGTACCCCGACGGCATCCCGGAAGAGCAGCTCGGTTGGATGGAGAAGCAGTTCGCTCGAACTCCCCGGTTCTACCTGCTCGCCGTCGCCGCGCTCCAGGGACTGGTACCGTGGTCGGCCGTCGCCGAGGGGTACGTCCGTGCTCTCGAACGCGGCGACGAAAAGCTCGGCCGGCTGGTCGACATCCTCGAGCGACACGGGGCGGGAGGTCGCACGATGGTGGTCGTCACTTCGGACCACGGCCAGGCGTTCGGGGAGCGGGGGATCGTGTATCACGGATGCGGAGGTACGGAGTCCGTGACCCGAGTGCCGCTCGTCGTAGCGCCTGCCGAAGGGACCGATCTCCCTCGCCGGGTCCCGGGCTGGGTCAGCCTGTGCGATCTCGCCTCGTGGCTAAAGGCGAGCGCGCTCGGCCAGCCCCCGTTCGACGCCGACGGCTCGATCACGGTACCGTTCCCCGTGTCGCCTCCCGGCCGCCGGATCGTCTACTGCGAGGCCGGACCGGCCTCGGACCCCAACCATTCGCTCGTGGGGATCGGGACCGACCGGGAATGGAACCGCAGGCAGATCGTCGCGTACATTGGCGAGACGAAGCTGCAGCTGGACCTTTCCACCGGGGAGGTCGTCCGTTGGGGGCTCGCTACCGACCCCGACAGCACCGAGGGGGAACGGCTCACGGGAGCGTCAGCAGAGGCGGTCCGCCGAAACTTCTTCTTCGGGTACAGCGGGGCGGACCCGCTCGCGCCCGAGGCGGGATTCGAGGAGTTCCGGCGCGAGGAGCTCGGGGACGAGCAGATGAGATCGTGGGGGTACGACTGAGGGAGCGGCGCCCCGTCTCGGGGCCGCCGGC
>JABCYU010000163.1 GCA_013290045.1 Methanobacteriota archaeon
GACCGCGATGCTCCGCGACACCCGATGGGACGGCTTCCGACTGTTCACCGTCGTCGGCGGAGTGGTCACGTTGGTGGCGATGACGCTCTACGTCGAGGGGAATTACCTGGGATTGGGGCGCGGGGGGATGGAGCGCCTAGTGGTCGCTCCGATCCTGCTCTGGACGGTCCTGGTCGGCGTCCACCTCGCCCGGTTGGCCACGTACGACCCGACGGCGTCCAAGGCGCCCCCGATCTACAGTTCCGACTGACCGGCACGGACCGGTCGACGTAGGCGTCGCGCCGTCGAGCCCCGCCGCCTCCGATGGGGGCTCCCCCCCTGCCGCGTGACGGCCCGCAGCGCATCCGCCACGATCCGGTCGTGGTCGAACGCCAACCCCCTAGCCTCTCGGAGCGGGACCCACGCGGCCTCCCGCGCATCGTCGCCGCCGCGGGGGGCGGCGGCGCGTCCCGTCATCCGGAACGCGACGGTGGCGGTGGATCGCCGGGGGTCCCGGTCGGGACCCGAATAGACCCCGACGATCCCGCATTCGCGAGCGACGAGGCCGGTCTCCTCCTTGAGCTCGCGTCGTACCGCCTCCTCGACGGTCTCCGAGCCCTCTACGAATCCGCCGGGGAGGGCCCAGCGCCCCCGGAACGGGGGACGTCCGCGTCGGACGAGCAGGATCCGTCCGCGATGGATCCACACCGCGTCCACCGTGAGCGCCGGTCCCTCGCCACCTCTCATCCCCGTCCGTCCCCCCCAACCCGCGTCGCGTTTCGTTCACTCCTCGTGAACGATCTGGCTACCTTCGATCTCGAGCCGTACCGCTTTGTGCGAGAGGCCGAGCGGCTCGAGCGCCCGCTTCACGTCGGCGTGGCGGTCCGGGGGGACCAGGAAAAACAGGAAGCCGCCCCCGCCGGCCCCCAGGAGCTTGCCTCCGAGCGCGCCGTTCGCCTGGGCGGCGGCGTGGGCCTGGTCGATGAAGGGCGTGCTGATCCCCTGCGAGAGCCGCTTCTTCAGCGCCCAGTTCTCGTCCATCAGTCGGCCGACCTCCTCGTAGTCGAGTTTCTCCAGGGCACGCGCCGTCCCGACGGCGAGCTGCTTCATCCGGTTGTACTCGTCGAGGTGCGATTCCATCTGGCTCATCTGATCCGAATGGATCTCGGCGGAGCGCCGCTCGATCCCGGTGAAGAACAGCAGCAGGTGCCGGTTGAGGTCCTCGAGCGCATCGTGGTCGATGTTCAAGCTCTGGACCGAGACCGAGCCGTCCCGGTCCACGGTGATCAGGTCCAGGCCTCCGTAGGCGGCGATGTACTGGTCCTGGATCCCGCCCGCCTCGCGGAGGATCTCCCGCTCGACCTTGACCGCCTCGCGGGCGAGCTGGCGGGGTCCGACCCGGTCGCCTTTCCACGTGTGGAGCGCGTTGAGGGCGCCGACGGTGCAACTGCTGCTCGACCCGATGCCGGTGCCTCGGGAGGGCATCTGGGTGGCGGTGATCACCTGGACCCCGCTTCGGATCCCCACCAACCGCATCGACTCTCGGATCGAGGCGTGCTCGATCTCGTCGATGCTCCGTTTGGCGTCCTCGGTGACCCGGTAGCTGACCCGGATCTCCTCTTCGTTGAAGTTCTGGACGACCATGACGTAGATCCCCTTGTCCATCGCCCCGGCGACGCACGCCCCCGGGCCGTGGGATTCGTAGTAACCGGGGAGGTCTGTCCCCCCGCCGGCGAACGTCAGGCGGAACGGGGTCTTCGAGACGACCGCCTTCACCGATGCCGGGGCCACCGTGCGCCGAGCCCGGTCGTCCCGATTCCGCTGAATCGCGTCGTCGGGACTCCGAGCCCGGTGCTAATGGCGAATCCTCCCCGGTCGGGCCACGCGCCGCCAGATTAAGGCCTGCGCTCCCGGGGGCCTCGCTGGGGCGCGCGCTCCGTACCCTCGCGCGCCGAACGCCCGGTGGTCTCCTGCCGAGGAGTCGCGCGCGGAACTAGCATAGGGTTGAAGTAGGGGGGTTTCGCCTGTACTGGCCAATCCGGGAGCGCTCCACTACGTCGACCCCTCACACGCGACTGCTGGTCACGCTCCCCGTCTGGAACGAGCAGAGACTTCTGGGTGAGTCGACGAGGGCCGTCCACCGCGCGCTCGAGTCCTCCGGTATCGACTACGTGCTCTCCATCGCCGAGGATGGTTCGACGGACGGAACGCCGGAGGTCCTCGACCGACTCCGCGCCGAGATCCCGACGCTCCAGGTCTGGACGAACCCGCTCAGGATGGGACGGGGCTGGGCGATCCGACGGCTGTGGAGCCAGGTGAGCGCCGACGCCTACGTGTTCGCCGATGCGGACCTCGCCGCCGGGCCGCAAGCGATCCTGGGGGTCGCCCGCCGCGTCCTCGAGGGCGCCGATGTGGTCACAGGTTCCCGATACTGTCCGGGGGCCCAGGTCCACCGCCCTCGGCTTCGGGACTTCAGCTCGCGCGCGTACAACGAGGCGTCGCGTTTCCTGTTCCACGAGCAGATCCGCGATCACCAATGCGGGCTCAAGGGGTTCAGCCGACGCGCCGTCGAGAAGGTCCTCCCATCGACCCGTACCGACAACTGGTTCTGGGACACCGAGGTCCTCGTTCGCGCCCTCCGGGAGGGATTCCCGGTCGTCGAGGTCCCGATCGAGTGGAACGAACGCCGGGGGAACCGCACCCCGCTCGGGCGATTGCTCTCCGACATCTACCTGCACGGAACCGGACTGGCCCGCCTGTCGTGGGAATTGCGACGCTCGTACGCCGGCCGGCCGATCGGCCGCTACGCCCCGTCCCCCGTGGTCGAGCGAGCCGAGCCGAAGGTCCAGGGATAGTTCGGCGTGCCCCCGTCGCCCCGCGGCGGGGCTTTCCTCGGGTTCACCCGCCGTTCGCCTTGTAGTAGGCCGAATACGGCGCCAACTGGGAACTCGCCGGGTCGGACACGGTTCCCCGGACGACCTCGTCGGCCCAGTGCAGCAGGCCGGAGTAGTTGCCGAACTCCACGACCTCCGGGAACGTCGCCTGGAGGTCGGAGCGTTGGTTGTAGACCTCCAGAAGGACCGCCATCGGCGCCACGCCGCGGGTGGCGAGGGGGACGAGGGCCGACTCGAGGGGCAGCAACACCGGGCGAGCGCCATCGATCGAGACGCCGGCGACCACCGCCCAATCGACCAGCCGGCTGAGGTTGGTCCCGAACCCCGCGACGAGGTCCTTCCGATGGTCCTCGAGCGTCCGGAGCATTTGCGTCGGCGTGCTCGCATTCCATTCGAAGAGGGTGATGCTGGCGTCCGATCCCGCCGGCACCTGCCAGGTCAGCA
>JABCYU010000164.1 GCA_013290045.1 Methanobacteriota archaeon
GCGGCTCTGCTCTGCTCATCGTTCCTCTACCTCCACAAACTCCAGGCTGGACGGACGCCGGCGTACCCGGCGAAGGCTCCCCGCCGCCACGAGCGCGACGATCCCGGCCGCGCCCGCGGCCAAGGCGTACTCGTAGAGCGGGATTCCGAGAACCCGCTGTGGCAGCACGATCCCGACCCGGGAGTCGAACGCCAGCGAGGTCGCCCCGCCGCTGGCGGACCCGAAGTTCCACGTGATCGTGGTGTACGACGTTCCGAAGTCGATGTGGGCCCTCGCCGGCACCGTGGTCGAGGCTCGGGAAGCCCCGGTCGTCAACGCCGTCGGATCCCACTGGACGTACTCGAGGGGGGTCCCCCCGTTCCGGGAGGTGTCCTGGAGCTCGGCCGCTCCGGAGCTGACATTCGAGAGGCGCTCGGCGGAAGGGAAGGCGGGCCAGATCGGGGCCTGGACCGAGAGCGAATCGCCCGACGACACCCACGGCCAACCGGTGATGACGAGGTGGAGGGCCACGAACGAGGTGTTGGCCGACGAGTCGGAGTCGTACGCCGTCGACATGTCGACGGCGACGCCCACCGAGCCGACCATCCCGGCCCCGGGCGTCGTCCGGACCGGGGCCGTCGAGGTGTAGCCGAGCGTCAACATCGAAGCGTCGCTCAGGTTCGCGATCGTCCAGGTCGTCCCGAAGAGGCTCGCGTTCGCCACGACCGCACCGGACGGCGACACCTCGTCGATCTCGTAGAAGCCGAGGTAGAGCCCCGTCCCGGCGGCCCCCAACGCGGAGACGGTGACCGCCGGGTGATCGGCGGTGAAATTGCATAGGACGACCCCGTTCGTCCACGAGAGCGGGGTGGGGACGGGGCCGCCGGGAGGTGCCAGACCGCCGAAGGTGGGGCCAGCGACCCCGAGCAACGCGACTGCCGCGAGGACGACGGTGAGCGTGGCCCGAGGGAACGATGATCCCTCCCCGCGGCGGGTGGGTGAATGCACGGGCTGCGGGGAGGGGGTCATCGCCAACTCCCTATGGGCGCCGAGAGAGGACCCCGTTTTTGGTCCGAAGTCGCAAACCGCTGGTCCAATGTCGGTTTCTTCATGGCGGGAACATCTCCGCCCAGGTCTCCAAGAGCCCTTCGACGAATCCGTCCGCGTACCCCTGGCGGTAGGTGACCAAGAGTCGGAGGGCGCGGGCCGGGTCCACGATCGCGAACGTCCGAAGCCGCCCTTTGCGCCCGGACTCGACCAACCCGGTCTCGAGCAACCGGCGCATGTGCACCGAGATGCGCGCTTGACTTAACCCCGTCTTCTCGCGGAGCTCGGGCACCGTCTGCGCGGGGTCCTTGAGCATCACGACCATTAGCCGCCGGGCGGAGGGGGATCGGGCCAGCCGTAGCAGGGTCCGCTCTCCCAGCGGCACCGACGCGGCGAAGTAGTGGTCCTGATGGCCCGCGGGTTCGCGGTGGACGAGCTGCGCCTCCACCAGACGCTCCAGGTGGTAGACCGTCTCGCCCCGAGCCATCTCGGTCAGCCGCTCGACCTCCCGCCCGGAGACACCGGGCCGGGTCCGCACGGCCTCGTAGATCCGCCGTCGGCTCTCGAGGGCGAGCGGGTCGACCTCCATCAGCTACGACGGCGAGGCACCAGGACCGTTCCGAACAGGAATACGACGGCCAGCGCGGCGAGCCCGAGGACCGGAAGCGAGACCGCCACGTACCCCGGCGGCGAGACCGGAAGTTCCCCCCAGCTCCACAGGGCGCCGAGCGCCGCGAACGCCAGGTTCGCGCCGACCAACAGCACGAAGCGCGGGTCCCGGGTGCGCGAGTAGGCGGCCGCCGGAACGGCGGCGTTGACGATCGAAAGCGCCAGGATAAGGGTGGAGAAGAACAGTTCGACAAGCCCCATCGCGAGCGGGGGCACCTATGATGGACGAATTAATCTGTTGCTCCCGAGCGCCTCCGTCGGGTCCGGGTCCTCCGGGGGGCGGACCCCGGCCGGAGGGGTACACGTTCCGGCGACTCCGAGGTGCCTCAGGGTGGTGCCGGCGATCCGGTCCCGAGCTTGCGGACCCGCCAGATCGCTTCGAGCGGCCATCGCTCGCCCCAGCGAGATTCGCGGGACGAGAGGTACCGGGAGCGACGCCGGCGGCCCATCTGCGGCTCCAGGAGCGAAACGACCTCGAACCCGTTCGAGCGGAACAGGTCGATCCACCCGCCGTAGGGGAGTTGGAAGTTTACCTCATTCGGGAGCTCGACCTGGTGGAGACCGAAGTAGTCCCGAGTGAATCGGGTGCCGATGCGATCGCCGGCCCGGTTCCACGCGAGCGAGGCGATCGGGCTCGCGGTCGCGAAGACCAGCAGCCCGCCCGGCCGGAGGAGCCGAGAACACTCCGGGACGGTCCGATACGGGTCGCAGAACGTCATGGCGCCCCAGTCGCAGAATACCAGGTCGAAGCTCGCCGACCGTAGAGGCACCCGTTCCGCCGACGCCTCGATCAGTCGGACGGGGCTTCGGGCCCGGGCGACCCCCTTGCGAGCCTTTTCGAGCTGCGCGGACGAGAAGTCGAGGCCCACCACGTTCGCCCCGCGTCCCGCCAGCGAGATCGACCACCGGGCAGCACCGCACCCGAGTTCCAGGATGTCGCGACCCTCGACGGGGCCGAGCAGGTTCAGCTCGACCTCCGGGATCCGCTCGAACCCCCACGATTCGGCGTTCTTCTCCCCGAGAACGGATCGGAAGCGTCGATCGTAGGCGTCGCTCTGACGTTCCCAGAGGGCACGATTGGTCCGAACGTGGTCGGTCCGGCGGGCCGGGCGCCGCCGATGGCGGTCACTGGGGCGGGGCCGGGGCGTCACCGTTGTCGACCGAGCGCCGCCTACGGATGAGCGCTCCGGGTGGAAGGGCCGGATCCGGCGCGCGGGCGCCGGGTCACTCGGGCCGGTGGGGCTCGTGGGCTCGAACGGGTGATCCGGGGACGCTCCAAGCAGTCGAGGGCGAGCCGACGGGTGAGGAGCGGCGGCCCCCGACGGGATACCCGCCGGCCCCCCGGGCTCCGACGTGGCGAAACGTCCGGATCACGCGGCGAAGCGGCGGGGAGACATCCACGAGTTCTTGGTCTCGACGCGGCCGGTCTCGGCGTCGACGCGCGCGAGGACCCCCGCCGCCCGGCCCAGCATGGAGAACTCGAGAGAATACCAGAACACGAGGTAGGTCCCGGGGCCTTCGCGTACCTTCGCGAAGTGGTACGTCATGGCGAGCATCCGGCCCTTCTGGATCGACGGGCCGTAGCTTCTCTCCATCGCCTCCTCAGCGC
>JABCYU010000165.1 GCA_013290045.1 Methanobacteriota archaeon
CCCCACCGGCGCCGTCGATCCACCCGTCGAACGTCCCGGGGTGTCCGCAAGCCTGCCACCTCCGCCACCTCCGACCGCGTAGTCCCGCGGACGGCCCGGCTCCCCCGCCGGGCCGCCCCCAACCCCTTCCCCCCACCGCGGCTGTCCACTGGGAATGATCCACAGAGTGGCGCGCGCTCCGAGTTCCGCGTACGCGACGCCCCGAAGGGCTGTCTCGTTCAGGGGAAGGAACGAAACCGGGGCAACGTCTATATGCGCACTCATCCGTAGGGATACATGCCGGGCCCCGGCGTCCACCCGCGCCGGGGCCTGGCAAAACCTCGGGTTCGACGGGGTGCCTTTCCGATGGGAGGGCCGTCGAGGAGTTCTACGGACGGTCGCTCAGGGCGGCCAAGACCTGTCGATCGGCTTCGAACCGGATTCGCCGGAGCGCCTCGGCGACGCTGACCCATTCCGCGCGGTCGAACATCGCCTCGGGTCGCGCCGTCCGCGTGGTCGTCCGCGCGAGAAAGTAGACCACGGATTTGTGAACGTTGCACGCGTCTTTCGGGCGGTAGAACCGGTAATGGACTTCCCGGAGCTCCCCTTCGAACGAGATCTCGGTGATCCCCGTCTCCTCCGTGACCTCGCGGCGGGCGGCCCCCTCGAGGGATTCGCCGGCCTCGACATGCCCCTTCGGGAAACACCACCGGTCCTCCGACGGATCGTGCAGGATCAGTATCTCCCCGCTCCCCCGGAGCTGGACGACGGCGCCGGCGGCGAGTTCGGCGATGATGGGGCGGTCCGCGACGTACGGGGTGGACCGCGGCGACATGCCCTGCTCCCACCTCCGGGCCGGTATAGGGAGTTTCCCACCTCCGAGAACGCTTATGCGAGCGCCCCGTTCCCCGAATGGGATGCCCCTTCCCGGCCCGGAGTTCCACGACCTCGCGTCGCTGATCCGCGGCAAGGCCCAACGGAACGGCTCCCGTCCCGCCGCTATGTTCCCCGAGGGGACCCGCAGCTACCAGGAGCTCGACCACGGCTCGGATCGGGTGGCCTCGGGCCTGGCCCGGGCAGGGTTCTCTCGCGGGGATCGGATCGCGGCGCTCCTGTTCAATTGCCCGGAGTTCCTGGAGCTCTGGTTCGGGGCCGCCAAGATCGGGGCGGTGATCGTCCCGCTGAACACCGGGCTGAAAGGCGACCTCCTGCGGTACGAGCTCGACGATTGTCAGCCGAAGGGGCTGGTTATCGACCAGCGGCTCTGGGACGCCTACGTTCCGCATCGCGCGGGTCTTGCGCTCCCGCTCGAGTGGACGGTGGGGCACGGCATCGCACCCGCCTCGGTCCCGGATTGGTCGGCCCTGCCATCCGATGCCGAACCGCCGCCGGTCGACCCGCCCCGACCGGACGAGCCGGTGTCGATCCTGTACACGAGCGGGACGACCGGGCCCCCCAAGGGGGCCGTGATCCCGCACGAGAAGGTCCTGACGACCGCGCACGAGATCGGGCAGCGCAGTGAACTCGCCGAAGGCTCGGTCCTGTTCACGGCGCTGCCGCTGTTCCATTGCAACGCCCAGGAGATGACCACCCTCACGGCGCTCTCCTACGATCTCACCGCCGCGTTCGACGAACGGTTCCATGCCACGACCTTCTGGGAGACCGCGGCGCGTTTCGGAGCGACCCACGTCTCGCTCTTGATCTCGATGATCAACGTCCTGTTCAAGCAGCCGGAGAAGGGGACCGATCGGACCCACCGGGTCCGGGTCGCCCTCACCGCGGGAACCACGCGCGAGGTCTGGCCGCTCTTCGAGCGGCGGTTCGGTCTGAAGATCATCGAGCTGTACGGGATGACGGAGTGCGGGTGCACGACGCTCATGAACCCCCCCGATCGGGTCCGGGTCGGCTCGGTGGGGACCCCGCTCGGGTTCGTCGAGGCCCAGGTCGTCGACGACGTGGATCAGCCGGTCCCGGACGGGACCCGAGGCGAGCTGGTCGTGCGTCCGACCGCTCCGTTCACGATGTTCCTCGGGTATCACCGCAAGCCGGAGCAGACCGTCGAGGCGTGGCGAAACCTCTGGTTCCATACGGGCGACTACGTCACTCGCGACGGCGACGGGTACTACTACTTCGTCGACCGGAAGAAGGATGTCATCCGTCGGAGGGGGGAGAACCTCGCTCCCTATGATGTCGAGACCGTCCTGAACCGCCATCCGTCGGTGTTCGAGTCGGTGGTGGTCGGAGTCCCTTCGCCCTTGGGAGAAGAGGACGTGAAGGCGTTCGTCCAACTGCGGCCGGGCGAGGCGGTCGAGGCCCGCGCGCTGTTCGAGTTCTGCATCGAACGCCTGCCGTTCTTCATGGTCCCCCGGTTCGTCGAGTTCGTCGAGGAGATCCCGAAGACGGCCAACCAGAAGGCCCAACGATTCGTCCTGCGGGGAAGACGGGGAGGGATCGAACACGACCGAGACGCCCTCGGGATCGTCCTCCGGAAGCCGTAGACCGCGACAGGGGGTCGGGGCGATTGTCCTGCTCGACACCAACGCCTTCCTCCCTCCGCTCGCCGGGTCCCGATTCCACGACGAGGTCGATCGCAAGCTCCCCGGCGCCCAGCTTCGGGTCCCCTTATCGGTCCTTCGCGAGCTCGACGACCTCGCCGACCGGGGGACGGAGGGGGCGCGCCTCGCCCGCACCCTCGCGACCCGCCTGCCGGTCGAACGGAACTCGGGGATCGGCGACGACGCCATCGTTCGCCTTGCTCGGGCCCGGCGGGCCTGCGTGCTGACGGCCGACCGGTTGTTGCGGGACCGTCTGTTGAAGCTCGGGCTCCCTGTGCTCGTCCCCCGAGACCGGACCCGCCTCGAACTGATTCTTCCCGATCGAGAACCCCCGGTTTCGGCAAGGGTTAAGACCGCTCCCCTTCTCGTCGGACGTCCCCGGGGTCGGACGAGGCGATGACCGACGAGGACCTGCTGCTCAACATCCCGGGCCTGGAATACGGGAGTGGCGTCATCGGCGTCTGCGATGTGTGTGGGAAGCGCCAGGCGGTCATCGTCCTCAGCAAGGAGCGGTTCAAGCTCTGCGTCCTGGACTTCCTCAACAAGAGCTGGACGAAGGGCTCGCCCAAACCGGGGGCCCCGCTTCCCCTCTACCGCAGCGAGCGGATCTGGTTCCCTACCGATGCGACCAAGGAGGGCAAGGCCCCGGCGATCGTCCTCACCCCGACGAAGCTGGTGCGCCACCCGACCGTCCTCGTCTGTCCCGACATCTACGCGCTGACGACGGCGC
>JABCYU010000166.1 GCA_013290045.1 Methanobacteriota archaeon
CGAAGGCGCACCCCAAGAGCGTCTTCCTCAACATCTTCGGGGGCGTCACCCGCTGCGACACCGTGGCCAAGGGCCTGGTCGCCGCGATGACCCAGGTTCCCGAGGCCGAGCGGTTCCCGCTCGTCGCCCGGATCCGGGGGAACAACGAAGCCGAGGGGATCGAGATCCTTCGCCAGGCGGGGATCACGGCCCGACGCGAGCTCAAGGAATCCGCGCAGGCCGCCGTCGCGGCGGCCGGCTACGCCGTCGTCGCCGGAGGGGCCGCATGAGCGTGCTCGTCGACGCCGACACGAAAGTGGTGGTCCAGGGGATCACCGGTCACCAGGGTACGGTGCACACTCGCCAGATGCTCAACTTCGGGACCAAGGTCGTCGCCGGGGTCACCCCGGGCAAGGGGGGTTCCACCATTGAGAGCGTCCCGGTGTTCGACTCCGTCGCCGACGCCGTCGCCCGGACCGGCGCCAACGCCACGACGATCTTCGTGCCGGCCCCGTTCGCCAAAGATGCCCTGCTCGAGGCCGTGGATGCCGGGATCCGACTGTGCGTCATTGTGACGGAACACATCCCGTTCCACGACATGCTGACGATGTACCATTACGCCCGGCTCCGCGGCGCCCGCATCATCGGGCCGAACTGTCCGGGGATCGCCTCCCCGGGGAAGGCGAAGGTGGGGATCATCCCTAACGTCGTGTTCCGGCCCGGTCGCGTCGGGGTCGTCTCCCGCAGCGGCACGCTGACCTACGAGATCGTGAACGGCATCAAAGAGCATGGCCTCGGTCAGAGCACCTGCCTGGGATTGGGCGGAGACCCGGTGGTCGGTACGAGCTTCGTCGACGCCCTCCCGCTCTTCGAGCAAGACCCTGAGACCGACCTCGTGGTGATGGTCGGCGAGATCGGGGGGACGGCCGAGGAGGACGCCGCGGAGTACATCCGCCATCACGTCCGCAAACCCGTCGTCGCCTACGTCGCCGGGCGATCGGCCCCGCCGGGGAAGCGGATGGGTCACGCCGGCGCGATCATCGCCCGGGGAAAGGGGACCGCGCAGAGCAAGCTCGAGGCGCTCAAAGCGGCCGGCGCGACCGTCGTCACGTTCCCGTACGAGATCCCGGACGCGGTGGCGCGGCTCCTCGCCGAGCGGGGCTCCCGATGAGCCCGGAAGGGCCTCAGCGGCCCCCGGCCGAGGACGAACCACCCGAGTCGTGCGCCGTACCGAACTGCGGGGCCGAGGCGGCCCGTCACCTTTCCCTCACCGAGGCCCGCCGGGCGTTCCCCCAGCTCAGCGAAAAAGGACGTCGGGCCCCGCTCTGCAAGGACCACTACAAGGAGTGGAAGAAGAGCACGAAGGAAGCCCGCAAGCTCGATCGCCTCGGCTGGTAGGGTTCTCGGTCTCGACCGACGTTCCGGATAGGAATGAGTTCGACGGCGAGGAGGATCCTCCCCGCCGCCCGCAGATGGCGCCCGCCTACTGCTTACGCATCTTCTGGGCGCGCATGCGTCGCCGCATCCGCTTCTTGCGCCATTTCCAGCGCATGTGGCCGCGCTTCTTCCAAACGCGTGAGCTACGTTTCATTCCACCCGCGTCCGAAGTGGCGCGAGGTAGAAACGTCCGTTTAAAAGGGTTCCGACGGCGCGCCCTCGATAGAGCACCGGTCTCGGCCCGCGCGCTTATGGACGCCACGACGCTGGCCGATCCGATGGCCGACGACGCCGAGCTCGAGGTCAACCTCCTCGAGTTCCTATTGAAGAGCTTCTCGTTCGGCCGGGTCGCCGCCGTCGACGGGGTGGAGTACGCCGTCTTCCACCGGACCGAGACGGAGAGCGAGATGCAGTTCCGCCCCCGCCTCGTGACGCTCCAGGTCGTGGTGCCCAAGTCCTGGGTCGTCTACGAACTGGCGGCGGACCTGCTCCTCATCGCCCGGGACGGCCGGACCCCGGGGCATCGGTCCACCGGTTCGGCCCTCGAGGAGGCCGCCGAGAAGACGGAGTTCGACGAGCAGGGGGTCCGATGGCGGAAGACGACGCTCGCCCGCGGGAGCGTCGTCTATGTGCCGCTCGAGCTCGCCGACGCGCTGCTGGCGGCTCCGGGTCGGGCGGCGCTCGGGCTGACGTGACGGCTAAAGGACTCCCATCTCCCCGAGCTTCTCGGGGAGATAGGTCTCCGTGACGTAGTTGAGCCCGTACTTGGCGAGCGACTGCTGCTCGGCCTTCTTGCCGTTCTTCAACATCAGCTCGATCTCGCTTCGCCATTCGGCGGTCTTGAACCTCGGATCCGTGAGCTCGGCCTGGAGGGCCCGGATGTCCTGGTCGGTCAACTGGTCCGCCGGGAGCTTGTAGTTCTCGATGTCGGAGGCGGTGACCCCGAGGAACTCGGCGGAGGGCGTCGCCAGGTACTGGGAGATGTGGGCGGTCTTGATCGCGCCGAACGCCACGGAGGCGAAGATCCGGAACGACCAAGGGTCGCCGTCGGTGAACACCACGACGGGGAGCTTCAGCTCCTCGTTGAGCCGCTTGAGGAACCGCCGGGTGGAGCGCGCCGGCTGGCCCTTCAGATGGAGCAGCAGGGCGTCGTGCTCCTCGTCGAACCCGTTCTCGGCGAGGCGGTCGACCATGCCGCCGCACTCGATCGCGATGATGAACTTCGCCCCCGTCGAGACGAACTCGATCTTCTCCTTCTCGACGTTGAACGGGAGGGAGTAGCCGCCGTCCCCAACGTCGTCGCGGCAGTTGAACTTCTTCACCATCCCCTTGCGGTTGGTCTCGCGTAGCGTGAGGTCGCCGATCACCGACGCCCCATTCTCCTCGGGGTGCAGGCGGAAATCCTCCCGGAGCCGCTCGCACATCACCTCCAGGTCCTCGATGAGGAGGTTCGACTCGTCCTCGCTGTGGAACTTCGATTCCTCCCAACCCTCGGAGATATAGTACAACTCCCGGAGCGTCGACGTCTTGCCGTCGCGGGCCATCTCGTTGATGAAGTCGATGAGGTAGAACGTCCGAAGGAGCATCAAGGCGCCATCGAGCTTCCGGGCGCTGCGGGTGCCGAGGGCGCGACCGAGCCGCCAGACGCCGTCCCGCATCTGGAACTGGATGTTCTGCTTCGTGCGGAGGGGTAGCCGCATCCGGGGGATCTCGCCCCGATCGAGCTGCGACCAGATCTCCGACGCGAGCTCCAGCGTGGGCTTGAGGGCATCCACCCGGACCGGACGATCGTCCCCGTCACTCTTCGTCGTCGATCTTCGCGCTCCCCTCG
>JABCYU010000167.1 GCA_013290045.1 Methanobacteriota archaeon
CCGGGTCCTGCCCGAGGTCCTGGCCCTCGCCGGCGACTCCCTCGCCCACGGCGAGCCGGTCCTGATCTTCGACGCCGTCGACCGGGAGGGGGAGACCGACCTGGTGTTCCTTTCCGAGCGCGCGACCCCCGAGCTCGTCCGCCTCCAGCGGAAGGACGCGGGAGGCCTCATCTGCACGGCGATCCCCGACGAGCTCCGTCGGAGGATCGGCCTCCCGTTCGCCGCCGAACTCCTGGAGCTCGGCGAGGAGCGGTTCCCGCTGCTCCGGGAGGTGCGACGCCAGCTGCTCCGCTACGACGCGCGCTCCGCGTTCGGCATCACGATCAACCACCGGACCAACTTCACCGGCGTCCCCGACAACGATCGGGCGACGACGATCCGCGCGGTCGGTGAGCTCGCCGGCCGGGCCCCCGAGCTCTCCGATGAGGCGCTGCGCACCGCCTTCGCCGCCGAGTTCACCGCCCCCGGCCACCTTCCGCTCCTCTACGCCGCGCCCGGCCTCGCTCGCGAACGAAAAGGACATACGGAGCTCTCCATCTCGCTCGCGAAAATGGCCGGCCTCTCGGAGTCGGTGACGGTCTGCGAGATGCTCGGCGACTCCGGGGGTCCGCGGTCTCCCGAGGCCGCCCGTCGCTACGCCGACCAGCACGGGTGGGTCTTCCTCGAGGGCCGCACCATCACCGAGGCGTGGATCCGATGGTCCGCGTGATGGCCACCGGGGTCTTCGACCTCCTCCATCCGGGCCACCTGTTCTTCCTGACCGAGGCGAAGAAGCTGGGCGACGAGCTCGTGGTCGTCGTCGCGCGCGACCAGACGGCGCGCCGGCTGAAGCACGAACCGTACGTCCCGGAGCATCTCCGCCGCGCCATGGTCGAAGGGCTCAAGCCCGTCGACCGGGCGATCCTCGGCTCGACGACGGACATCTATCAGACCGTCGTCGAGGTCCGCCCGGACCTGATCGCCCTCGGCCACGACCAGCGCTGGAACGCTGAGGAGGTCGAGGCCGAGTGCGCCCGACGCGGCGTCCCGGCGAAGGTCGTCCGCCTCGGGGTCTGCCCGTACGACGACCTCGCGACGCGTCGGATCGTCGAGCGGATCCTCTCGATGGGCCCCCGGCCACCGGAGAACGCGCGTTGAAGCGGATCGGGATCGTCGACACGACGTTCGCCCGGGTCGACATGGCCCGGGCCGCGACCCGGGCGCTCGAAGGCGCCGGACGCGGGTTCCGGATCCATCGGCGCACCGTCCCCGGGATCAAGGACCTCCCCGTGGCGTGCCGCCAGCTGTTCGTCCACGAGAAGGTCGACCTCTGCCTCGCCCTCGGGATGCCGGGGAAGGCCGAGTACGACAAGACGTGCGCCCACGAGGCGTCGCTCGGACTCCTGTTCGCCGGCGTGATGGAGGCGAAGCCGATCGTCGAGTGCTTCGTCTTCGAGGGCGAGGCGCGCGACGCCAAGGAGCTCGAGGCGCTCGCACGGCGCCGGGCCGAGGAGCACGCCCTCAACGCCTATCATCTGCTGTTCCGGCCCCGCGCCCTGGAGCGCTCGGCCGGCACGGGGCTCCGCCAGGGGTTCGACGACGCGGGCCCGGCCCGTCCCCGCTGACGGGCGTTCACGGTCGCAAGACAAGGTATCGGGAACCATGGCGAAAACAGCAACCGAGGGGAAGGGGATCCGGGTCGCGCTCATCGCGAGCGAGTTCAACTACGACGTGACGCTCCTGATGCTCGAGCGGGCGAAGGAAGAGGTCGAGTTCCTGGGCGCGGTCCTGGGCCCGGTCGTGAAGACCCCGGGAGTTTACGATATGCCGCTCGCCGCCAAACTTCTCCTGGCCCGCCCCGACGTCGACGCCGTCGTCACGTTGGGCGCCGTCATCGAGGGCGAGACCGATCACGACCAGGTCGTGATGAACCAGGCCGCCCGCAAGCTCGCCGACCTCTCCGTCGACTTCGAGAAACCGGTCGGGCTCGGCATCTCCGGCCCCGGGGAGACGCGCCTTCAGGCGCAGGACCGCATCGAGAACGCGGCGAACGCCGTGCGGGCCGTCGTCAAGATGGCGCGCCGGATCCGGGAGCTCCGAGCGTGATCCGGGGGCCCTTCCGGACCTCCATCGGCTCCCGAGCGATTTAAGCCGCCCCGGCCGTTCCCTCCGCTCGTGGCCCGCTCGGGTGCCGCCGGGGCGATCGCGGCCGAGATGGAGGAGCGGCGGAGGGTCGCGCTCGGCGTCCCCCGGGAGGTTCCACCTCCACCCCCGGGCCCTGGAGCTCCACTGCCCCTCCCGCCGCCGCCGCCCCCCCGGGTGGTCCCTCCCCACGCGAGCATGACCTACCACGCGGTCGCCGCGATCCGCGAATCGATGGCGTACTTCCGCTGGTCGTTGCTCCTGGTCGCCCTCGCCGCGCTCGTCGCCGCCGCCTCGGCCCCGGCGACCGGGGTCGGCAACCTCATCGGGGTCCCGGGCCACCCTCCCTCGCTCGACAACGCGACGGTCAGCCGACTGGTCAACCAGAGCGGGGGTCTGCAGGCGGTCGCGGTCCTCTCCGGCCTGTTCGCGGTCGCCGGGCTGGTCCTCGAGCTCGTCGCGTACCTCAAGTGGCGGGAGGGGGCGAAGACGGTCGAGGGGGCGGGGTGGGAGTACGGGGCCCGCCACCTCACGGAAGCCCGGGCGGCGAACCGCGACCGCCGTTGGGCGTTCGGGGCGTTCCTCGTCCAGTTCCTGGTCGCGCTCGTCGTGGCCGCCGTGATCTTCGATATCGCCTTCCAAGTCGCCGAGTCGCACGTTTCCGGCGGGATCCCGCTCAGTCCCGATCAGTTCTCGGCGCTCCAGTCGGAGCTCCAGGGCGCATTCTTCGCGTCGGTGATCGCGTCGTGGCTCACCAACCTGTTCCTGTACTTTTTCGCGTCGCGCAGCCTGACCCGCACGCTCGAGGGGATCGTTCCCGAGGAACAGCGGGCGATCCTTCGCCAGGGAAGGTTCGCGATGATCTTCGGGACCGGCCTGAGCCTCCTCGGACTGCTCGCCCTCTACAGCCCGTACGGGAGCCTGGTCGGCGTCGTCCCCCCGTTGGTGGTCGCCCTCGGGGTCACCTGGGTGATCCAGGGGTACGACGCTTGGCTCGAACGACCCCCGCCGCTCACGCCGATAGGCTACGCGCCGGGGTTCTCGACCTGAGCGAGTCTCTCGCCGGGAACAGTCGAACCCGGAGAAGTCGTTAAGGGGTTCAGCCCCTCCCC
>JABCYU010000168.1 GCA_013290045.1 Methanobacteriota archaeon
CGAGAAGTTGCCGATCGGCAGGGCCGTCGTGTAGTCCCCCGCGTCGTTGACCCGGAAGTAGATCGTCCCGCCGGGGGCGCCGGTGTCGATCGGATTGATCGCGCCCGTCGCCGTCGCCACGGCCCTCGCCGAGCCGGCGAGCCGGACCTCGACCACGAACGTGCCCGCCGCCTGGAGGGTGAGGTTGACCCAGATCATTCCCGTGTTCGGGAGCGTGGTGACAAACTCCGGCTGGGAGTACTCCGCCTTGTACGCCCGGAACGTCAGGCGCCCCCCGGCCGTCGAGACGCCGCTCAGGTTGAGGAACCCCAGCGCCGTCGTGTTGCCGAGGTCGACGGAGTCGTCGAGGCTGATGTCGACGGCGCCGAGCGGATACCGCAGGTCCGTCAGGTTCTGCCCGAACGTCCTCAACCGCAGCGTCGGCAGATGGGTGAGATTGATCCACAGCGGCGGGGGGATCGGTCCGGTCCGGTTCGCCGTGTAGTTGTCGGTGACGTTCACGACGGTGCCCCCCTGGTGGTAGTCGGCCGCGGTGACGGTCACCGTCTCCACCGTGAGCGGGACATGGGTGAGGAGGTCGACCCCCGTCGCGTTCGTCTGGCCCGACTTGGCGCCGCATGCTCCGGTCAACGAGACCCCGGCGCCGGGGATCGGCCGGTGGGTGGCGTTGTCCGAGACAATCACGACGAGCGTCCCGTTCCCGTTGCATCCGGAGACGTTTCCGGTGGAGTTGCCGACCCGGTCGTTACCCCAGATGTCGCACCCGATCCCGGTATCCGGGTTCGGGTCCAGGAACCAGAGATCCGGGGGCGGCCCGTAGAAGGCGCTGGAGCCGCCGGCGAGGAACAGGCCCGGGCATCCGTTGGCGCTCAGCCACGCCCCGGCGGCGGCGTACCGCGCGAACGGGTCGGCGAACCCTTGGACGTAGCTCCAGGTCCGGGTCGACGGATCGAAGACGAACGTGCTGTTGTACGGGGCGAACGCCGAGGTGGTCGGGCCGAACCCCCCGAACATCACGGTCGCATTCACGAACGGGCTCCAGACGAAGTCGGCGCCCCCCCCGGGGGCGGGGACCTGCGTGCCGAGCGGTGGAACGAGGGCGCGCCAGATCCCCTGGGTCAGGTTGACCGCGAGGACCGCGTTCGAGCACGCCGAGTCGCACCCTCCGAACAACAGGAACTCCCCGTCGAGCGGGTCATACGCCATCGAGGAGCCGAACATGGGGGTCGGAGTTCCCCGGAGCCCGATCGGGGACCAGGCGAACGTACTGAGGTTGAGCACCCAGGTATCGTTCCAGGTGACCGAGCCGGTCGAACCGGCCTGGACGAACGCCGGGTCCCGCCCCCCCTCGAGGAAGGCGACCCCGGCCCCGGGATCGATGGCGAACGCCGCACTCTCGCGCGCCGGTGGGGAGGTCCGCTGCGTGACGTTCTCCCACGAGCGGTTGCCGTACCAGAACACCCAAGTCGAGTTGTCCGAGCGGCCCGAGACCGGGTCCGTGGTGCCTCCGAACAGGACGGCGAACCGTCGAGCGGGATCGTCGGCGAACGACATGTTCGCCCGAGGGGACGGCCCCACCGCCGCGGTGACGTTCTTCCAGCGGCCCGTGAGCTGGCTGACCTCGAGCGTCACGTTCGTCAGCCCGGCCGAGCCCCGCCCGCCGAACACGATGACGTTGCGGTACGGGGAGTCCGCGACCATCGCGGCGCCTTCCCCTAGGACCAGGTTCGAGTTCACGCCCGCCAGTCGGAAGGTCCCCATCCCATCCCAATCGAGGCTCGTGATGGCGCTCGGCCGCACGCGGGGAGCCGCAGGAGCGTCCGGGCCGGCCACGGGAGCCCGATGGGCAGGCGCCGCGAACGGGGTCGCGGCGGTGTGGTACGATGCCGTCGGGCCCGCCGGGAACAGGGGAGACGGGAGCGCGAGGAGGAGGGCGAGGAGCCCGATCGCCGCCAAGGTCGGGGACCCGGGTCGGCGGGTCCCCCGAACCTTCGGCATAGAGGGGCGGGGAGGCCGTGGACCCATGATAATCCTGTCCCCCCGAGACACGCCCGCCGCCCTCGCGAGACCTCGACATCCCCGGTATCGCTGCCCCAGGGGCCGACGCTACGACGGCGGCGGAGGGGGCGGCGGTGGTAGGATAGCTCCCCCGATCGGAGGTTCGGTCATGAGCTGCATGTAGACGTCCTCGAGGGCGGAACCCGCGCCGGCGAAGCTGAGGACCGGCGCCACCGTTTGGCAGAGCTCGAGGATCCGGATCCGGCTCGAATCCCGGCCGTCGAACGTGAGCCGATAGCGTCGTTCGTTCATCGCCTCGAACCGGCCGACGAACTCGGTCAGCGGGCTCAACTGGGGCGGCGTCACCGGTCGGGCAAACTCGACCTCCACCTGGCGCACGGTGAGACGGTCGGCGAGGTGTTCGACCGTGTCGCGAAGGAGGAGGCGTCCCTGGTTGAGGAAGATCACCTCATCGCAGACCTCGGTGACCTCATTGAGCAGGTGGGAGCTCATCAGGATCAGGTGGTCCTTCTTCAGGCCCAACAGCACCTGGCGGATGCGCACCCGCTCGGCGGGGTCGAGCCCGCTGGTCGGCTCGTCCAGGAGCAGGATCGGCGGGTCGGCCACGAGCGTGGCGGCGATGACGACCCGCTGGCGCTGGCCCTTCGACAGCCGACCGACCTTCTGATCGAGGGGCGGGAGCTCGAGGAGCTCCTGGTAGCGGATCAGTTGGTCGCGGAGGTCGACGTCGGAGACGCCGCGGAATCGCGCCGCGTACTCGACGATCTCGCGCCCGGTGAACTGCGGGTACGGCTCCGGGGTCTCGATGAGCGCCCCGACGCGCGAGAGGGCCTTCTTCCGATCGACCTGCGGGTCGAACCCGTCGATCGCCGCCCGGCCGGCCGAGGGGCGCAACAGCCCCGCCAGGATCTTCAGGGTCGTCGTCTTCCCGGCCCCGTTCGGTCCCAAGTATCCGACGCTTCGCGGCCCGTTCAGCTCGAAGCTCACGTCGTCGAGCGCCCGACGGCCCCCGAACTTCTTGACGAGGTGCTCGACTTCGATCCGACCCTCCTCCGTCATCCCGAGACCTCCTGGCGGGAGAAGATCGCGAGCGCCCCGGCGAGCCCGCCGAGGAAGTAGCCGACCATGATCGAGGCTCCCTGGGCCAGCGAGGGATTGTAGATCGTG
>JABCYU010000169.1 GCA_013290045.1 Methanobacteriota archaeon
TCTCCTGCGCCCGGTACGAGGCGACCACCCGGACCACCCCGGGTCCCCGGGCGAGGAAGGCGATCCCCCGGCCGGGACTCCGCAGGTCGCGAACCTCCGCTCGGTCGTACTGGATCAGCTGGCCGACCTCGGTCGGTAGCGCCAGCGTGAGCCAACTCGGATGCGCCGCCCGTAGGATGACGTACTCCATCGGAGCTCGGCGTTCCACCGCCGCTCACCTATTTAGGGGCTCACCGGAGACGAACACATCGTTCACGGGCGGACGCGGGGAGAGCTGGACCAGGGCCCGAAGAACCGATCCGAACTCCGTCGTCCGGACCGACACGGTCGCGGCCTGCTCGACCTCCGGCCGGTCGGTGTTCAGGGCGACCCCGCCCCCCGTCCAGTGGAAGACCGGTATGTCCGCCCAACCATCGCCCACGTGCACCACGTCGACCGGTCGGAGCTGGTGGCGAGCAAGGAGTCGGAGCAGTCCCGTCCTCTTGTCGGCCCGGAGCGGCCAGGATGGAGGGATCCGACCCCGTTCGAACGGCGGGCTCCAGCCGCCCTCGAAATCGTCGAAACCGAACTGGCGGGCGTACCACTCGCACACGAACGTTGGATTGTGGGTCAGCAGGGCGACCGTCACGCCCATTCGACGGAGCGCTTGGACGCCGGCCCCGATCCCGGAGAGCTTCGGGGTCTTCGCGAGCAGCTCCTCGAGGTCGGGAACGGTCAGCCCTTCGGCTAATCCCACGAGATCCCGAAGATGCTCGTCCTCGGTGGCCTGACGGCGGAAGAACCGGTCATTGCTCTCCGAGTACGCCCGCTGCCGGCCGGTCGCCTCGGCGATCACCTTCCAACCGTGCACCGTGGTCAGGGTCCCGTCGACATCGAACGTCGCGAGGCGCCACGGGACTCTACCCAAGCGTCAACTCCGCCGGCGACCCCGACCTTTGCCCAACCCCAACAGGATTCCCCCGACCCACAGCGCGACCAAGCCGACCCCGACGAACGGAATGTCGTGGGCGAGCGTGGCCGGATCGGTCGGGAGAATCTCGATGAGCACGTAGAGCCCGCCGAGCGTCAGCAGCAGACCCCCGACCACCGTGCCCTGGCGACGGCGGCGTTGCCGTTCGACCCCCGCCGGATCCCGATCGGCCACCCGGTCGGCGAGGGCCGCGCTCGGATAACCCTGACCGGACCGGTCCTGGCGGACGGTGACCCCGCGACGGCGGTCGCGATCCGGCCCGCCCCGACGGCCGGGCCGCGGCTCCTCCTCGCATTATAGCACGAGGCGCTAAGGAATCTGTGCCCTCCCAAGATGGTCGGACCCCCCGACCGGTCCCCGACGTCGCCGAGTCGAGGGCCGAACGGCGGAGTCGCGCGGTCGAAGGGGGCCTGGACGTTCGTCTTCGCGAGCAGCTCCCGTTCGTGGCGTTCGACGTGCGGAATCCGGCGAGGGGGACCCGCTATCTGGTGGTGGCCCCGTCGTACCCCCTCCGGGACGGATCGCTGTGCACGTGCACCGACTTCAGCCGTCGAGGGATCGGTACGTGCAAGCACATCGAGGCGGTCTGGCTCTGGATCGAGGAGCATCCGGGAACGGCTCCCGTTCCCCCGTTCCCGCGAGCTGAGACCTCGTGGGAGGAGATCGAAGTCTCCCGACGCGGAGCAGGTGGCCGTGATGAGGCGACCCCTCGGAGTCTCTGGGTCCGGCGCGCGGGGAGGCTCCTGATCGAGTCCGGGCCCGATGCGGCGCCTCCGGTCCGATAGCCCGGCGAACGACGTGGGCGACCGGCGGTCGGCCCCCAGGCCGGGCGCATTCTTGGCTCAGCCCGAGACTTCCCTCTTCGGTCGCTTCGGCAGGAGAGCGAGCAGCCCGTCGGAGAGGGTCCCCCGCCAGTTCACGCAGTCGTGCCCGCCGACGAACTCCGCGTAGTGCACGGGGTACCCACGCTGTTGGAGGATCTCCCGGAACGACCGGTTCGACTGGAGGATCCCCTCGGCCCACATTCCCGGGTCGGTCTCCCGCGTCCCGGCATCGAGATAGAACTCGAGCGGCAACCTGGGGCTCGCTTCGAACTGGGCCGGCAACCATCCGGGAGGGCCCTTCACACCGCTCGGCGCACAAGCGAACCATCCGGATTGCGAGAGGACCTTGCCGAACGACCCGGGGTATCGGTAGGCGACGTACGCCGCCCCGAGCCCGCCGGCACTGGATCCCCCGACGACCGTTCGGTCGGGCTCCGAAGTGACGCCGTACCGGCTCCGGAGCCACGGGAGGAGCTCACGCTCCAGCGAATCGGCGAGCGCGGGATTGCATTCCAGCTCGACGTTCCGGAGCCCGCCGAGCGGGTAGTCCCAAAGCACGACGACGAGCGGGTCGATCCGACCTTCGGCTCGCAGGTTGTCGATGATCGTCGGGGTCGGGATGGCGTGCTCGTAGGCGAGGCCGTCGAACAGGATCACGAGGTCGGCATCCCCCCGTTCGGGAGCCTCGCCGGGCGACCGGTAGACCCGGATCGGGTGCTCCCCTCCCAGGATCTGGCTCGGAAAGCGGAAGCTCTCGATGGTGCCGCGGGCGACATCGGGCCGGACCCGGACGTACGGTTGGGAGACCGCGCGGGGAAGCTCGACCACGGAGCGGGTGCGGTCCCGATCCTCCGAATCGTCAGGGACCTTCGGGAACCGGATCGTCTGGGGTTGGAGCGGATCGGGAACTTCGTTGAGGAAGATGTGCCACCACTCCTCCTCCGGCCGATCGAACGGTATCGCTGGCGCGGGGTAGAAGGCGTACGATCCTCGAAGATTCGCGGGAAGTCGGACCGTCCGGAACCAGACCCCGGACTCCCCGAGTGGGGTCATCGCAAGCCGCTCCGGACCGGGCTCGAACAGCGAGCTGGTCACGCATGCCTGGACGACGGGCTTCGCCGGATTCCATAGAAACGTCACGAGGACTCGCTCCGGGCCCGAGGGGTCCGGCTCGATCATGGGGGTCCCAGCGCGAGAGATCTCATCCCACAGGGCAACGACCGTTTCGGGGCCATCGACGGCCCGCGATCGGAGGGCCGCCGAGATTCGGGGACTCGGAACGT
>JABCYU010000170.1 GCA_013290045.1 Methanobacteriota archaeon
CTCCTCCCCGTCGCCTCGGGCGGGACCTACCTGCTCACCCGCGCCGTCGTGGGGCCGGCGTGACCGCGCCGAGTGCCGATACGGCATTCCGCGTGGCAGATCGACTGCGGGGACGGGCGTCGGCGCCTTGGGAGGTCTTCGGAGAACGGCTGCGCCGTTACGAGGTCCACCTCAACGGCGCGTCGGTCGAGATGGCCCGCGGTCCCGTCGAGCTCGAGGGGTTCGGGCTGAGGATATTTAGGCCGTCCCGGACGGGGCTGGGGGTCGGGTTCGTGGCCGGGACCGGCCACGCCGAGGACGATGTCGACCGGGCGTGGAAGTCCGCCGAGGAGTACGCTCCCTACGGACACTCCCCCGCCAAGGGCGTGGCGCTACCGGATTCCAGCGGTCCGACCCCGCCTTCGGTCGAAGCGCTGGACTGGGATCTTTGGGAGCGCCCGGAGGAGACCCTTCAACGGTACGTCGACGAGCTGCTCGCGGCGACCGGCGACCGGAAGGATGTCGTCCCGAGCTTTGGATCCGTCCGGATCACTCTCGGGGAGTCGACCCTCGCAAACTCCGCCGGCCTCGAGCGTCAGCGCGCGCACACGATGGCGGACCTGGAGATCGCTGTCAAGGCCTCTGGAGGCCCCGAAGGCGTGGCCCCGGGCGAGTACTGGGTCAACCGACGCTCCCGCCGCCTCGACCCGCGGGGATTGAAGGGTGAGGCCCAGGAGTGGGCCCGGCGGGCCCAGGACGCCCGGCGCGCCAAGGCCCCACCCACGGGCCCCCAACGCGTCCTGTTCCCGACCGATGTCATGGCGGACGTGATGCCCTCGATCCTCGGGTTCCGGCTTTCGGGGGCCGCCCAGCTCCGCAACATGACCCCGAAGCCCGGAACCAAGGTCGCGACCGACACGGTGACGCTGTGGGACGATGGGCGGTTCCCGTTCGGGCTGGGAACGGTCCCGTTCGACGACGAAGGGGTTCCCTCGGGACGCCTGCCGCTGATCCAGCGCGGCGAAATGGGTTCGGTGCTGCTGGACCTGATCTACGCCTCCGCGACCGACCACCCGGCGTCGACGGGCAACGGGCGTCGCGACTCGATCGATTTCGCGCCGTGGTTCCACTTCTCGATCCCGCCCCAACCCGTGGCCACGACCCTGGTCCTGGAACCGGGCTCCGGAGGGACCGACGAAGAGCTCATCGAGGCGGCCGGGGAGGGGATCTGGCTCGCCCAGCTGGGCTACGCGTTCCCGGACAACGTCTCCGCCGCGTTCGGTGGGGAGATCCGCATCGGCTACCGGATTAGGCACGGCAAGCTCGCCGAGCCGCTCCGCGGGGGAACGATCGGCGGGGTGCTGCTCGGTGGTGGGCAAGATCCGTCGATCCTGTCCTCGATCACGAACCTCGGCAGCCGCTCGCTCCTTGCCGGGCAACTGAGCGCGCCGACCATCCAGGTCGACAACGTCGCCGTCGCCGGCGAGGATTGAGGCGTCGGACCCTAGGACCCCTACGGCTTCTTCGGCCGAAGGTGGATCGCCCCGCAGCCGGAGCATCGGGTCCCCGGGATGTTCGCGGAATAGGTCCCGCTGAACCCCGTGGGGACGATCACCTCCAGGCCGACCGGTCGAAGGCGGGTCGACGCGGATTCGTGCGACCAGTACAACCCTGAGCCGTTCGTCGTGGACAGGAACCCGCGGTCCAGGGCGGCTCCGCAGTCCGAGCACTTCTCCTCGCTCATCGTCGCTTCGGCGGTCCCCAGCCGCCCTCGGGTATCTCTCCTTTGCGGCCCTTGGTTGGGACCCGGCGGCTATCGAACCGCGAACCTTAGGAGCGGCCCCCGCTTCGCCGGCCCACATGCGGGCCGCCCAATCCCTTGTCCGGCACCGCCCGGGGGGCCCGGTCCGCTGGGCGGGCCTGGTCACCGCCCTCCTGGTCGTCGGCGTCTGGCCCGTCACGGCCCCGGGCAGTCCTGTCACCCCCCATCCTGTCGTGAGCTCGCTGAGTGTCGTCGGGCTTCCCCCGACCGCGTCGGCTTCCTCCGCGGGGGTCGTGGGGATCACGAGCTTCACCGCGAGCCCCAACCCGGACGAGGTCAGCGTGGTCGGCAACCTGACGGTAGCGACCGCCGGTGGATCGGGGACGCTCAGCTACCGATACACGGGGCTCCCGCCCTACTGCCTCAGCGCCAACCTTTCGACGCTGCCCTGTGCCCCCTCGGCCCCGGGAACCTACCAAGTTACGGTGACCGTGAACGACACGGCCGGGGGCGGCGCGGTAGCGACCTTGACCTGGACCGTCCACGGGCGGCTCCAGGTCGGTCCAATGAACCTCAACCCTCCGGTCACGGACTCCTACCAGGGCGAGCAGATCTCGCTCAATATCTCGGGCGGAGTGGGCCCGTTCCGGTTCAACTGGTCGGGTCTCCCGGACGAGTGCATCCCGAACGGCACCGCCTTCATCCACTGCTACCCGGGCGACGCCAAGGAGTACCTGATCGCGGCCGTGGTCACCGATGTTCTCGGCCTCCAGGGATCGGCCGGGGCCTTGTTCTCCGTCGTCGCCCCCCCGTTGGTCACCCATTTCCTGGTCCTCCCCTCGAACGTATCGGTCGGGGGCACCGTCACCCTGGTGACGCTGGGACGGGCGGGCACGGGGTGGACGACCTACAACTACTCCGGACTCCCGCCCGGGTGCGTCAGCGTGAACGCGAGCTTCATGTCGTGCGTGCCGACCAAAGCCGGCGTCTACAACCTGACGGTGGTCGCCACGGACGAGTTCAACGGCGCCTCCGAACGGAACGGGCAGCTGAACGTCAGCCCGGTTCGGCTCCCGGTGCCCCAGCTCGTGGAGTTCCTGGCCAGCCCGGGGCAGATCGTCCTCGGCCAGACCGCGGTAGTGCTCGCCGTCGTGGTGAA
>JABCYU010000171.1 GCA_013290045.1 Methanobacteriota archaeon
GATCCGTCCTTCACCCGAGCCGCGGATGCGTTCCGATGATCCCGATCGGCACGTTGCCCGAGGTCGCCCTGATCTTCGCCGTCGGGTTCGTGCTCGCCATCGGCCTCGGGCGCTACATGGCGAACGTCTACCAGGGCGGGTTCTCCCGGTGGGACCCGATCGCCCGCCCGGTCGAGAGCGCCCTCTACGCCCTGATGGGCGTCGATCCGAAGCGCCCGATGGGTTGGAAGGAGTACCTCCGGGCCCTCCTCGTCACCGACGCGATCGCCATCGCCTTCGTGTTCCTGCTGCTCCAGGACCAGCAGAACCTCCCTTGGAATTCGCTCGGGGTGCCGAACATGAGCTGGCACCTCGCGTTCCATACGGCGAGCGCCTTCGGCACGAACACCGACTACCAGCACTACGCTCCTGAGACCCAGGTCTCCCTGTTCGCCTCGCTCTTCGGCCTCCAGACGCTCATGTTCCTGTCGCCCGCCACCGGGCTCTGCAGCTTCGTCGCCTTCGCCCGCGGCTTCTCGCGGAACGACGGAAAGGTCGGTAACTACTACGCCGACCTCGTCCGGACGTTCACCCGGATCCTGCTTCCCCTGACCGTGCTCGGCGCCCTCGCGTTCATCGTGATGGGGGTGCCGCAGACGTTGAGCCAGTCGGTCCTGATCCACCCGTTGCCGTTCGCCGGGGGAGGCGCGCAGACGGTTCCGCTCGGTCCGGTGGCGAGCTGGGACTCCATCGAATTCCTCGGGACGAACGGCGGCGGCTACTTCGCCGCGAACGCGGGGCACCCGTTCCAGAACCCGAGCGCCTCCTCGAACTTCGTCGCCATCCTGCTGATGATGGCGATCCCCTTCGGGACACCGTTCGCCTTCGCCCGAATCGTCCGACGGCCGGGCGAGGTCTGGCCGTTGATGGGCACGATCCTGATCGTGTTCCTGATCGGTTTCGCAATGTTCCTCTACGTGGAGGGGTCGAACTCGTACCTCCCGACCTCGGTGAACCAGGGGTCGGGGTACCTGGTCGGCGCCGAGACCCGGTTCTCGATCTCCGAGAGCGCGCTGTTCCAGTTCACCTCGGTCTACTCGAACACGGGGGCGACGTCGATGGACCTGGCGTCGCTGACGCCGATCGCGGAGACCGTCCTATTGTTCGGGATGTTCCTCCAATCGACCCCCGGTGGGGACGGCACGGGGTTCGCCTTCCTGCTCATCTACGTCGTCCTCGCCGTCTTCATGGGCGGGCTGATGGTCGGCCGCTCTCCCGAGTACCTGGGCAAGAAGATCGGGATGCCCCAGGTCAAGTGGGCCGCCGCCGCCCTCCTCTCCCACCCGTTCGCCATCCTGATCCCGATCGCCGTCACGGTCGTCACGGGCAACATCCAGTCGGCGATCGGCGGCTACTCCCCGCATGGGTTCACGATCCTCCTCTACGAGTTCACGAGCGAGGCGGCGAACAACGGGAGCGGGATGGCGCCCATCAACGACGGGACGGCGTTCTTCAACGTCGTCGGGGCCATCGTCATGCTCGTCGGCCGTTACTTCCCGATCCTGGCGATCCTGGCGATCGCCGGTTCGCTGTCGCAACAGGACGCGCGGCCCCCCGGCCCCGGTACCCTGAAGACCCGGTCCGGGACGTTCACGATCTTCCTCGCACTGTTCCTGATCATCGTCGCCGGCCTGCTGTTCCTCCCGGTGCTCGCCCTCGGGCCGTTCTCCCAGATCGTGGGAGGCGGCTGATGGCGGCCTCGGGGGGGGCGGAGTCGCTCG
This sequence comes from Methanobacteriota archaeon, assembly GCA_013290045.1. Taxonomy (GTDB): domain Archaea; phylum Thermoplasmatota; class Thermoplasmata; order Lutacidiplasmatales; family UBA184; genus Lutacidiplasma. The sequence goes on from JABCYU010000171.1 coordinate 1,761, forward strand.
CCAGCCGCCACGTCGCCCGCGTCAGCGTCGCCGCGGCGCTTCGCGGGTCGGTGGTGCTGCTCGCGCCCCGGTACATGGTCCGGAACCCGGTGATGTTCGTCGTCTGGGTCTTCACGATCTTCACGGGCACGGTCACGGTGTTCCCCTGGCTGTTTCCCGACCTCAGCGGTCCGGGGTTCAGCCGATCGTACTACCTCGCCCTCACCGTCATCCTGCTGCTGACGCTCTGGTTCGCGACCCTGTCGCAGTCGATCGCCGAGGCGCAGGGCCACGCGCAGGCGGAGAGCCTCCGGGAGATCCGCAGCGGGACGCGCGCCCGCAAGGTCCACGCGGACGGGTCGCTCCAATGGGTCCCGGCCTCCACCCTCCGCAAGGGGGACGGCGTGGCCCTCCAGGCCGGGGACACCGTTCCGCTCGACGGCGACGTCGTCGGCGGGGTCCTCGAGATCGACGAGTCGATGATGACCGGCGAGTCCGCCTCCGTCGTCCGGGAGAGCGGCGGGGACAAGACGAGCCTGCTCGGGGGGAGCACCGTGCTACGCGGCAAGGCGATGATGCGCGTCGCCTCGGACCCGGGACAGAGCTTCCTCGATCGGATGATCCGGCTCGTCGAGGGGGCCCGGCGGGAGAAGTCGCCGAACGAGCTCGCGCTGACGCTCGTGCTCTCGGCGTTCACCGTCTCGCTGTTGATCGTGATCACGACCTTCCAGTACATGATCGCCGGCGTCCCCGAGGTCGTCGTCGATCTCGGGACGCTGGTCGCCCTGCTCGTCTGCCTGATGCCGACGACGATCGGCGGGCTCCTCCCCGCCATCGGGATCGCCGCCGTCAACCGGGTGGCGCAGGCGAACGTCGTCGCGAAGTCGGGTCGCGCCGTCGAGGCGGCCGGGGACCTGGACGTGCTCATCCTCGACAAGACCGGCACGATCACCACCGGTAATCGGATCGCCGTCGAGTTCCATCCGGCCGACGGGGTCGACAAGACGGTCCTCATCCAAGCGGCGTCGATCGCCTCCGCGTTCGACGATACCCCCGAAGGTCGCTCGATCCTGCGGCTCGCCGTCCGGCGCGGGGTCGCCCGAGAGGGGTTCAAGCCGGCGGCGGCCAAGGTCGTCCCGTTCTCCGCCGAG
>JABCYU010000172.1 GCA_013290045.1 Methanobacteriota archaeon
GACGGTGGTGGAGTTCCCGACGACCGACCCGTTGATGGCGATCGACCCGCACGTCCCGGGGTTCGTGAGCATGGTGAGGTGGTCGAGCGGCCGAACGTACTTCCAGACGCCCTGGATCGTCGAGTTGGAGCTCACCGCCGCGAGGGCGAACTGGACGCCCCGGCTCGGCTGCCCGGCGAGCGAGACGCCCCGCGACACGTTCCAGTCGTAGAACACCGACGGGTAGCACGGAGAGCCCTGGATCTCGTAGAAGCCGGGATGGACGAGGACCGATTGGCCGGTCGTGTACGGGGTGCCGTTGAAGAAGACCCGGCCGCAGCCCGGCGGGCTCGTGGAGAGCGCCACCTGGAACGTCGGGAGCGGGCCGCGCTTGACATGGAAGGCGGTGGAGTTGATCGACGAGGCGGCGGCGCCGGTCCCGGTCATCGTGTAGGTGAGCCAGCCGTCCGGGCCGACGGGGATCGTCACGTTGTAGATCCCGATCGATGGCGAGCCGGAGATCCGCGACATCGGGAGATCGGTCGGGACGTTGTTGCCGATCTGGTAGTGGAGGGTCGCCGTGGCGATCTCCCCGACGTCCTGGAGTCGGACAGAAACGTTGAGCGAGGCTCCCGAAGGGATGAACCCGGCCAGCGAGTCGTTCGAGATCCGATCGAGGGCCAACGGAACGATGTCCTGGGCGAAGCCGTCGGAGCGGAACTCGCCGCCCGTCCGGGCGCCGAAGTCGTCGGTCGTCCACGACCAGTTCGTGCCGAAGTTGAGCTGGGAGCCATTGAACGTGAAGATCGGGTAGTACCCGCTCCCGCCGACGCTCTGCTGGTTGTAGCAGCTCGTCACCGTGCCGGGGCTCGCGACGGTGTTGCACTCGCCGGACGCCGACTCCGGGGCGAGCCATCGGTAGTCGCCGGTGTAGGCGCCGCCGGTGAAGAAGTGCGGGATCCCGAATCCGGTCGGCGGGTTCGTGAGCCACGTGTACTGGTTGTAGGAATCGCACGCGGCGAACGGCTGGGGAGCATCCGGGCACGGCTCGGTGCCGATGCCGAGGCCGTAGCCCATCCCCCACTTCAAAAAGCAGTTGTCGCGGCAGGAGGTCCCGTACGTCGGCTCGAACGTGTGGTTGCCGTCCGGTTCCGTCCCGCCGTTCGTGGCGTTGAGGGTGTACTTGAGATCGTGACCCGCCGAGGTCGAATCGTTCGACCAGATTCGTAGCCCCGTGGTTCCGAGGACCGTGCCGTTGAAGGTGACGTTGAGCCAGCTGCCGGCGGGCACCGAGGCGTCGACGCTGCCGCTTCCGCCGCCCCACTCGTCGACCTCGCAGAAGTAGGAGTTGTTCCAGGTGAAGTTGAGCGCCGGGCAGGGGGTGTTGCCGAAGTACGACTGGTTGACGAGCGAGTAGATCGCGAGCCCCTCGTTCCAGAGCAGCCCCGCGCCCGAACCGGACGGCGCGAAGTTCAGCTCGGCGTACGACTGGTGCCACTCGGAGTGGACGTCGCCGGTGACGACCATGCCGACGTAGAACCCGTACATCGAGCTCGACTGGTTCGAAGCGGGGTCCTTCGGGAGGTAGAGCGGGAGCCGGAAGTTGCTGCCGGAGCCCGCCGCCTGGGAGGAGAAGGTGAGGTGCTGCTCGTCCTGGCCGGTCCACGGACACGGCGACTGGGAGTACTGGCTCGGCGAGAGCGGCAGGTAGTTGCCGACCGCCCCCCACATCGGGTACATCATCGGACAGGTGATCAGCGGATGGACGTGGGCTCTCGGGGTCGTCGGCCCGTGCGACGGCGCCATCGAGGCCAAGCGGCCCTGAGGGGCCCCCGGGTGGAGCGCGGGGAGCGCCGATATGGGGGCGGCGACGGCCGCCGAGACCGGCGCGGTGACGTGGGAGACCGGTGCCGCGGCGCCGCTCGGGAACGAGACAACGAGCAGCAGGGCCAGGAGGGCGAGGCTGGCGCGGTTCCAGATCGGGTGGTTCGGTCGGTTCATGCAGCGGGCTCCTCAGGAGGGATCGTCATCGTCCGGGCGAGCCTCGGTCGGCGGGCGAGGCGGTGGGCGCTTCGTCCCTCGCGGGTTGTAGACCTCGAAGCTCGGGGCGATCGTCGCGATCTCCCGCGCGCGGCCGCGCAGCGGAGGCGAACGCGGGTGGAGCTTCTCGTACTCCCGGGCGTCCCACCATCCGGAGAATCCGATGTAGGCGATCGCGCCGCCGGCGATCGCGACGACGATCTGGAGCGCGCCCGAGTACGGGAACTTCGCGAGCGCCGGCTTCCAGATCCCGAGGAAGAAGACGAGGATGCCGACGATGCCGACGCCCAGCCAGGCGGAGGCGTCGAGCGGTTGCGCGCCACGGCTACCCCCTGCCATCCTGCCTGGTCTCCCACCTTATCAATCTTCGGCGTGGAAAGTCGCGCCCGGTCGAGGGGAAAACGCCCCGGGCTCTCGCCCGGGGCGCCGCGGTGGGACGGGCACGGCGCCGCCGTCGCTCGTCCCCCCCGTCCTATCCGCGCGTGCCGTACGAACGGATGAACTCCTGGGCCCACGCGAGCGTCTCCGGAGTGATCGACGACTTCGTCTTCCCGACCGCCTCGAGCAGGTTCGACATCCGAACCCCGACGACCTTGCTGACCGGCTCCATCTTCGGAACGGCCGGCGAGCTGCCGCCGGTCCCGAACAGGCCCATGGAGCCCATCCGGTTGCCCTGGGAGTCGGAGATCTCCGTGACGAGCTGCTCTCGCAACGCGATCAGCTTGCCCTCGTCGACGACGCTCGCGATGTCGGCGCCGGAGAACCCCTCCGAGCGCCGCGCGAGCTCGCCGAAGTCGACGGCGCCGTCGGCCGGGACCCCTTTCATGTGGATGCGGAAGATGTCCTGG
>JABCYU010000173.1 GCA_013290045.1 Methanobacteriota archaeon
TCCGGAGGACGTCTACGAGTACGCCGTCGGGCACCCGGCGTATGTCCGGCGTGGCTGGGAGAACTACCGGATCGCCATGGAAATCATCACGGAACAGCCCGACGGGACCTACGACTTCGTTCCCCACGTCCTCGGGGTCCCGTAAGGCCCTCCCCCGAGTTTCGCGCGGTGCTAGAACGGTGGGGAGCGGCCGGTGAGCCAGTCCGGGGGTCGGACGTATCGGTAGTGCTCTGCCAGCTCCCGTCCATACAAGCCTCGGTAGAAGCGGTGGTACTCCCGCAGATGCTCGACGCCCGCCCGGGTGATTCGGATGTCGTAGCCCTGCTCGTCCCGGGTGACGGTGGCGAACTTCTCCGAGGTGAGGTACTCGAGGACTTTCTCCGTCATGTGCGAGTTCGATCGGATCGCGTGGAGGACCTCCTCCTTCGAGACGCGGCCCCGGTAGCTGAGCAACGCCTCCTCGACCCTCGCGGTGAGGTCGGGCTGGGCGAGGTCGAGGTTGAGCTCCGCGAACAGCCGGGAGAGCGCGATGAACGCGTAGATGCGGTACCCTTTGTATCGACGCTCCGGCACCGTGACCGTTCCGTCCTACTCCGCCCCGATACATGGTAGTTGGGTTCTCCTGGGACCCGAGGCCGACACGAAGAGCTAATTCGGAGCGCGGCCAAGGCGCCGGGGAGGAGCTGCGGTGAACGAGTTCGCCTTCCTCACCGCCGTCAGCGTCAGTGTGTTCGCCCTCGTCGATCCCGTGGGGGCATTGCCGTTCTTCGTCAGCCTCACCGAGGGGTTCACCGACCGGGACCGGCGCGTGGTCGTGGGCCGCGCCACGATCGTGTCGGGGGGCGTGCTGGCCGGGTTCGCGCTCGTCGGGAGATTCCTGTTCGCGGCGTTCGGCTTCACGCTGGCCGCCTTCGAGATCGCCGGCGGCGTCCTCCTGTTCCTCGTCGCGTACGAGATGCTCAGCGGGGGCGCCCAGAGCACGAAGATGACCGCGGCCGAGCACATCGAGGGCCTCACCCGCCGCGACGAGATCGCCGTCGTGCCGCTGGGGATCCCGCTGCTCGCCGGCCCCGGAGCGATCTCGACGGTGATGATCTACGAGGGGAACGCCGGCGGGGACGCCTTCGGGATCCTGGCCGTGTTCGTCGCGATCGCCCTCACGACTGGGGCCACCTGGATCGTACTCAACTATGGGCAGCGCATCTTGCGCTCGATCGGCAAAGTCGGGGTGATGGCCCTGACGCGCGTGATGGGGCTATTGCTCGCCGCCGTCGGGGTCCAATTCGTCATCGACGGCGTCCTTCAGGTCGCTCCGCTACTCTGAGCAGCGCACCCACTCCACGACCCGGATGGCTCAGCGGCGGCGCGCCGTCGCGCGGCGCCGGCCCCCGGGGGAGCGGGGAGGGGCTTTTCGAGCCGCAGGGATCCGCGGGCGATCGGTGCCCTTCCGTTTCAACGGCGTCGAAGGCCGGTGACCGGTCGCCTTCTCGACCAGGTCGAGCACCACCGTGTTGGGCGTGGCGGGATTGCGCTCCCGCGACCAGACCTTTTCTCCGGCGCGTACCGGGACCGGCAGATCGTTCTCGGAAGGGGGGAATCCGCACTCGTAGGCGTCGGTGTAGGCGCAATAGGGGTTGAACGCCCGGTTGAAATCGAGATCGTACTCGTCCGTCTCGTTGAGCTCGAGGGTGAGGTACCGTCCCGGCCCATAGGTCTCGCCACCGCTGGTCGCGTCCCGGAACGGCACGAAGACCGACGTTCCGACCCCCTCGCCCGCGTGATAAACCCGGAGGCTCAGCCCACGGCCGAGTAGACGGAACTTGACCTCGCCCAGGTACCGCATCACGGCTTGGCCATCTCGGTTGGTCCGGAGGTACGCCTCCTCGGGGGACGGGCGGCGGAGGAGCCGACCCTTCACGACGTAGCTCGGGTCGATGGGGAAGTACGGGAGACCATGGAAACCGGGGACGCTCTCGGCCACGAACGGCGATTCCGCGTGGTGCGCCATGAAACGGTCCTTCATCGACCGCTCGAACTCGAGCTCCTCCGTGTAATCGGCCATCGTCTTCCGCCGGTCGGCGGAACCGCCTGACGGCATAAGGTTGCGCGACAAGCTTCAGCCACTCGGCGGGCGGGTCGGCGGCGTCCCGAACCTCGCCGGGAAATCGATGGCGACGACGTAGTTCGGAAGATCCACCACCTCCGCCAAGCGCAGGTTCCCGAGCAGGCTCGCGAGCAGGTAGGCCTCCTTCTCGGTCCAGCCGCCTCCCACCATCCAAGCCAACAAGTTCTCTAAGGCACAGCGGGCGGCGTCCTCCAAAGTGTCGGAGATCCCGAGGGCGGACCACACCTCCCCCGGGGGCTCGGGAGTCGGCCGGGCCGTCACGACGCGGGGGAACGAAGGAGCCCCACCGGATCGAACCCCGATCCGCAGTCGGACCGTGGCCGGCATCTCGATGCCCGTGCCGCACACCTCCCCGTCCCCCTGGGCGGCGTGGGCATCCCCGATCCCGAGCATCCCTCCGGGTTGGAAGACGGGTAGTTGGACGATCGCGCCGGCCCGGTGCCCGCGGTGGTCGGTGTTGCCGCCGAAACGCTGCGGCGGGATGAGGGGATGACGACCCGAGACGGGCGCCGTTCCGAGTACCCCGATCATAGGGCGCAGCGGGATCGCGATCTCGCGCAGGAATCCGCGGGTGGGGCGGGCGATCCCGCCCTCGATCGCCCACAGGACGAGATCATCGTCGAACCGTTGCCGAAGGAACCCGAAATCACGGAACACCCCC
>JABCYU010000174.1 GCA_013290045.1 Methanobacteriota archaeon
CGTCGAGCGCCCCGCCGGCGAGCTCGCCGATCTGCGGGCGCATCCTCGACTCGAGGTCCGTCACCGCCTGGCGGATCTCCTCGTCGGATTCGTGCTTGGCTTTCAGGAGCCGGTCGGTGACCCGCGACTCCATCGAGGCGAGGGCCTCCGGGGAGACGGTGCGTCGCAGTTCGGTATCGATCTGCTTGACCGCCTGGTCGAGCTCGAGGGCCGCCTGCTGGCGGACCATGCTAATCTTCGTGTCCGTCTGGGCGCCGAAGTCGGTGCCGACCCGGGCCTCGACAATCGCCGCGATCTTCTGGGCGGCCGTCTCCGCGAGGGTGGAGAGCCGCTCATCGATGAATCTCAGGAGGTCGCGCTGGATGTCCGCCCGCAGTTGGGTGGCGCTCGCGGAGGGGAGGGCGTCCGATCCCCGCACACCCCCGGCTGCGACGCCGGGACCCGCCGGGCTGGTCACGGGGATCGGGGCGGGGGCGGCCGCTTTCAGGAGCGACGGGTCGTCGCTCACCGAGACGGGGACCACCTCGATCCGGTCCGGTCGCGCGATCGTTTGGGACTCTTCCGCGCGCTGGAGCCAAGGCGGGTGGTGCGCGACCGTCCCGGACTCAGGGGCGGCAGCGGTCGTGGCGACCACGACCGGCTCCTCCTCCTCGGCCGGAGCCGCTCGGGGGACCCTCGCCTGGAGGTACTCCTGGGCGCGCTTGGCCGTTTCGACGTTGACCGGGAGGTGGCGTCCCCGCGCCCGTTGCAACAGGAGGGCGGCGCTCTCCATGGCGGTGCCGATGCGCCACATCTCCTTACGGCGGTCCTTCCCGCTCTGTTTGTCGGGGTCGGCGAGGTGTTGCCGGACCCGGGGGAGCTCGACAAGGTCGACCCGCTGGGTGATCGGGGCCAGCTTCGCCTCGTTGTGGTCGCGGATCATCTGGAGGACCGTTGGGACGTTCTCCTTCGCTTTTCCGGAGGGCGCAGGGACGCCATCGGTCACGTCCCGCACGGTCACGTTCGCCGACGACCAGGCGCTGAGGCGCTTCGTGTGGCGGTCGCCGGCCGCCTCGCCCCGGGGGACCCGCATCAGGGCGATCGACAGGGGGACCTGCTGGGTGAACTCCTCCATGTTGGTCTTCGCCGCCGGGAGGAAGTAGGGGAACGCGAGGACGGCGCCCAACGCCACGAGGGACGCCGGCAGGACGCGGATCATCTCGAGGATCGCCTGCATCGCCGGCTCCCACTGTTCGCTGGCGACGAGGACGACGGGGTCGGTCGATCCGCGATGGAAGAGGAACCCCTCGCCGACGGTGGCGAACAGGCCCGGGTCCGGGATGGGTGGCGGCCGGATCCCGTCCCGCCGGGGTCCGCCCATGGAGGCGTGCCAGCGCAGGATCGTCGCCCCGAACTCGCCGGAGGCGAGGAGCTGAGCGGTATCGAGCACGAGGGTCTTCATCCCCAGGCGGGGACGGTCTTCGGTTGACAGGAACATCCGGCCGACGCACGTGTATCGACCGCCGTTGGCCGGATACAGGAACAGGTTCGGGTAGTACGAGAGGGGCTGGGACGGGTCCGGGTCCCAGTAGTCGTGGGTGTCGGCGACGTTGACCGTGAGGTTGCCGACGATGCGAATGATGTCGAGGGTCTCGCGGTGCCCGGGGAACTCCTCCGGGATGGTGGTGTAACCGGGGCTCTCCGCCTCGTTATCGACCTGGCGACACCATACGACCGCCACCGGCGACGTGCTGGGGCTGTTCCGGGGCGCCGTCGAACCGGTCCCGACCGAGGTCGGGGGGACGGGCTCGACGGGCGCGTTCATCAAGCCCCCTTCGTCGCCCGCCGTTCGAGCACCCGCTCGCAGATGCGGGCGAGGGGGAGCGTGGTGTTGACCATCACCGGGATCCCGAGGGTGTCGGAGCCCCCCGAGGGAGCCTCGAGCCCGGTCTCCGATAGCAGGAGCGGGTGTCCCTCGCCGGTCGAGACCGCCGAGGAGATCAGGAACACGTCCTCCTTGGCGCTCAACCCTCGCCCGTCCTGGGCGACGAGGATCGTCCCCATTCCCGCCCCATCTCGCCGGAGGAGGAAGTCGCCGGTGTCGAAAGCGGAATGGAACGTCCGATCCCGGACCAGCTGCTCGACCTCGCCGTAGAAGTCCCGGAGCTTGTCGGCCTTGCTGACGGCGATGACGAGCGGGATGTTGCGCTGCTTCACGTATCGGAAGACGCCGCGCGCGAGGTTCACCTGCTGGGCCTGGTCTCGCAGCGATGGCAGGTTGGGGGAGAGGAGCAGGATCAGCCCCTCGGCCTCATGGACGAACCGACCGAGCAGGGTCAGCCCACGGCGCCACAGGTCGCGCCGGTCCGGTCGCCAGGTGTCGAAGTGCGGGATCACCCGGCAGCTCTTCTCGTCGACCTCCGCGTCGGAGGCGGTGACCCAGAGCCGGTCGTAGGTGAAGTAGTCCGAGATGATCCCGCCCGCCTCATCGATGGTGTGGAGGACCATCGGTCGGGAGGCGCCGCCCTCGCGGCTCCCGTAGCGGAAGTGCATCTTCATCTCGACGAACTGGTTGTACTTCGTCGGGAGCGGGTACTTGGTCAAGACGCCCTGCTCCTCGCGGCCGGCGGCCAGCTCCACCCAGAGGCGTTTTCGGTCCTCCATCGGTCGGTTGACGTAGAAGCGGGTCGTGGTCTCGAGGCTCCCCTCGGGATCGGTGGGGTCGGTGGTCTCGTAGGTCGTCTCCTCGAGGATCACGTCGTTCTCGAGGTCGCCATAC
>JABCYU010000175.1 GCA_013290045.1 Methanobacteriota archaeon
TCGCCGTCGACCCCTCGAGCCCGTTCTCGGGCGGTTCGGTGCTCGGGGACCGGATCCGCCTCGACCGTCGCGCCGACGACGACGGGGTCTTCATCCGATCCATGGCCAGCCGGGGGCATTCGGGGGGCGTCGCCGCGACGACACGGGAGGTCGTTCGCCTCCTGGACGCCGCGGGATTCGATGTGATCCTGGTGGAGACCGTCGGGAGCGGCCAGGTCGACGTCGAGATCCGAGTCATTGCGACGACGAGCGTCGTCGTTCTGGTCCCCCACCTCGGGGACGAGGTCCAGACGCTCAAGGCCGGTCTGTTCGAGATCGCGGACGTGTTCTGCGTGAACAAAGGGGACCTCCCGGGCGCCGACTCGGCGTCCCGCGACCTCCTCGAGCTCGCCGGCCTCGGGAAGGGGCGGGACGGATGGCGCTCGAAGGTGGTGACGACCTCGGCGCGATCCGGTACCGGCATCTCCCAGCTGTGGGAGGCGGTCGAGGCGCACGAGGGATTCCTCGATCGGGAGGGGCGGCGCACCGAGGGAGATCGTCGGCGACTCGGGGGGGAGCTGCTGGAGCTCGTCCGCGAGCGCGTCGACCGGGACCTGGGGGAACGGCTCGAGTCGGACCCGGAGGTCGGGATCCTCCTCGACCAGCTCGCCCAGCGGGCGATCGACCCGTACGGCGCCGCCGACCGGCTATATGAGAGCCTTCGACCGCGCAAGGGCGAGCCCCGGGCATGATCATCTCGACGGCCGTCTTCGTCGCGGCGCTGCTCGTCCTCGTCGGCATTCTCTACTTCGTCTTCGCGTCGTTCGCCTTCGGGGCGGGTTACCAGCCCGCGCCGAGGGCCGTGGTCCGACGGATGCTGGAGTTCGGGGAGGTCGGGGCGAGCGACACCGTCTACGATCTCGGTGCCGGTACCGGGGCGATCGTGTTCCGCGCGGCCCGGGAGCGCCACGCGCAGGTCGTCGCCGTCGAGGTCGAACCGCTTCGGGTCCTCGTGCTGCGGCTGCGTCGGTGGATCGGCGGGCCCCGCGATCGGGTCGAGGTCCGTTGGGGGAACCTGTTCCATCTCGACTTCCGCCCGGCCACCGTCGTGGTCGTGTTCCTATGGCCCGAGGCGATGGCGCGTCTCCGCCCCCTCCTCGAGGCCCAGTTACGGCCGGGGGCGAGGGTGGTCAGTCACTGGCACCCGGTACCGGGTTGGACCGCCACGGCCTTCGACGGGGCGACGAGGGTCTATGCCTACCGATGGACCGGGCTCCGGCCGTCGGTCGATCCGACCGGTCCGGTCGTGCCGACCTAGATCCCGTGGTACCGGACCCAGAGCGCCGCCGATACGCCGAACACGAGCAGGATCACGAGAAACCCCGCGATCCAACCGGTCAGGTTCGCCCCTTCGGAGCCAGCGGTCGGATGGGTCACGAAGGCGAGTTAGCCTCGGTGCCTTATGGGAGGTTGGTCCGGACCGACGGGCGGCCTGACTCCACGTCCTAGGGACCGTGGGTCCCGGGGATCGGATGCCCTATCTGGCCGATCGCCCCCCAATAGCCGAGCACGACCGCAAGGAGGGATCCGACGACGATCAGGGCGATGACGAACGCCCACGGGACGGTCGGCGGCGGGCTCGGAGTCGCCATCGGTCGCCCTACGAGGGTCGCTCGTTCATCTCCCTACCGTTCGAACGGGGGTCCTCCCCGGGAGAGCCGTCGGGCACGGACGAATAGGGGGTCGGGGGCCGACCGGAGGTGCTACGGCCAAGGTTCCCGGTGGGCCCTGGCCGGACGTTCACCGCCGCCATCGACCGGCCGCCGTCGTAAGGTTTAACAATCGGCAGAACTCCGGCGGTGCGATGGCGTGGAGTTCGAGCCAGAAGTACTTCTCCGAGTTCCTTGGCACGCTCGCGCTCCTGACGTTCGGGGGCGGGGCGGCGGTGTTCACGGCGGGGGCGGGCGACAACGCGCGCACGGTGCTCGTGGCGGCCGCCTTCGGCCTGACTGTGATGGGAGGGGCCTACATCTTCGGGGAGATCTCCGGCGGGCACTTCAACCCGGCCGTGACGTTGTCGATGGCTGCTTCCAAGCGGATGCCGTACCGTGACGTTGTCCCCTATCTCGTGGCCCAGGTGGTCGGCGGGTTCGTCGGCATCCTCATCGTCGCGGGGATCGCCTACGGCTCGACCCCTGGTTGGCACACGGCCCAGCTCGCCAGCTTCGGCTCCCAATGCTACTCGTCGTCCACAGCGCCGCCCGGATGCACATACAGCATGGGCTCCGTCTTCCTCATCGAACTGGTCCTGACTTTTCTCTTCGTCCTCGTGATCCAGATGATCACTCGGCCGGAGAACGGGGCGAAGAACCTCGCACCCCTGGGCATCGGCCTGACCCTCGTGGTGGCGAACCTGACGGCCATCCCCGTGGACGGCGCCTCGCTCAACCCGGCCCGAAGCTTCGCCCCGGCGGTCGCCAGCCAGATCTGGCAGCTCAGCACGGTCACTCCCTGGGCCCTGGGAGAGTCATGGCTGTTCTGGGTCGCTCCGATCCTGGGCGGGTTGTTGGCCGCGGCGGTCGAGATGTGGCTGCGCCCTACCGCTTGAGCCGCTCCAAATCGAGCCGACGCAACTCGCCGCGGTGACGACCGACCGTCACCGGCCCCGAGGGGGGTCGCCCCCTCGCACGCCTTTCCAACGCACAGTTATCTACCTCGCATCGGCCATGGAGAGGTAGGTACTCCCCGACATGCGCTCGAACGG
>JABCYU010000176.1 GCA_013290045.1 Methanobacteriota archaeon
CCCGGTTCGACGGTCGGACGGTGGCCGAGACCCACGACGGATTCGCGGTGACGATCCAGACCTCGGCAGGGGGCGTCCACGGTGCCCTCGGGGTGGTGCCGGTCCGTTACTCTTCGGTCGAGGGGAGCGGCCGCACCGTCCTCGGGGTCCCGCAGCTCCCCAACGCCCTGAGGAGCGACGTGGTCGGGGTGGACGGTCTCTCGGCCGTAAGCACGACCGGATCCATCGTCGACCTCGCGCGGAGCTCCTACGGCCGGGTAGCGCTGACGGCCTCGAGCGAGTTCGTCCACGACAACCAGTCGGGCAGTTCCTGGTACTTCGGTTCCGACTACGCGCAGGCGTACCGGGTCGACCACCTCTTCCCGGGGGCCGGGAGTGTCGCCAACGCGACGTTTCCGACCGGGGAGGCGATCGCGACGATCCTCGTCTCCGGTTACAATCAGTCGACGAACACGGACCTGCCGCCGTTCAACCCGGCCGCCATTCAGCAGTACTATAACGACTCGTTCCCGGCGGCCTGGCCGAAGCCCTCCGTCTCCGGGTCCCCCGTCGTCCTCTCCTCCGTGGCGCCCCCGGCTCCGGGACCGAATGGGGTCTACAACGACTCGAGCCTGTACCAGACCGAGAACTCCCTCGATCTGGAGATGGCCGGCAGTCTCGCCCCGGGGGCGACGCTGGTCAACTTCTACTTCGGCGCGAGCTTGTTCGAATCGTCGAGCTCCTATTCGGGCACGTTCGCGGACGCGTTCGCCCAGAGCCTGTCGCAAGCGCTCTCGTACAACTACGGATCGGCCCGCCTGGCCGCGGTCACGAACTCCTACGGACTCCCGGATCTCAACGATACGCTTTGGGATCAGGAGCTCGAGCATGCGGCGGCGATCGGGGTGACCGTCCTGGCGGCCAGCGGGGATCAGGCCGACGCCCCCCAGGCGCAGACCGGGCGGGGCCAGGGACAGTGGCCGGGGTGGCCGTCCACGGCCGCGTTCGCGACCTCCGGTGCGGTGTCGGTGGGGGGCGCGACCGTCACCGTCGGGGGGACGCCCACGGGGGATTACTCGGGCTCCATCCTTCCGACCGGATACGACTCCAACCTCACCGGCCTCTCCAGCTCCGTCGCCTGGTACGAAACCGTGGGGGCGAACCTCTCCGGCACCGAGGGAGGGGTGTCATCGGTCTACCCAGAGCCGTCGTGGCAGTTCGTCTCGGCCGCGCAGCCGGCGATCGCGAACGCGTCGGCCCGGCAGGGGGTCACCCTGCTCGGGCGCTCCGCGCCGGACGTCGCCATGGCCGCGAACAACACCATCGCCTACGTCGACGCCGACGCCTCCGGGATCTACTTCAACATCCTCGAGGGGACCAGCGTCGCCTCGCCGCTCCTCGCCGGCGAGCTGGCCTCGCTGGCGGCCGTCGCCGGCCATCCGTTCGGGTTCCTCGACCCGGAGCTGTATCGGATCGGCAGCTACTTCGAAGCGTTCCCATCGAACGCGACGCCGTTCCTCGACGTGACCTCCGGCCAGAACTGGGTCTTCGCGGCCGCGCCGGGCTGGGACCCGGTGACGGGCTGGGGCCAGGTCGATGCGCCGAACTTCCTCTTCGCCGATGCGAACAGCACCGTGACCGGCTACGCCTACACCGGTCCGACGCCCGGGATCCCTACCACCCGCATCCCCGGCGGGGTCGCCCCGAGCGGGCTTACGCTCGAGTACGTCGCCGGGGCGTTCATCGCGCTCCTCGTGGCGGTCGTGATCGTCGTCGCGTCGCGCCCGACCCAGCGAGTGCCTCCCCCGGGAACCCCCGGGGGGATGTATGGACCCCCCGCGTACGCGGGCTACCCTACGAATCCGGGGCCGCCGCCGGGCGCATCGTACGGCACTCCGGTTCCGGTCAGCCCGTATCCCTCTCCGCCCCCGCCGCCGCCGGTTCCAGCGTGGTTTGCGTGCCCCTACTGCGGGGCCCCCCGACCGGCGGAGCCGGTCCGCTGCCCGTACTGCGGCCGATTGTAGCGGTCCGGCGCTACGCGGCCGGAGGGGGGACGGGGTCGGCCGTCGGGTCGGGTGCGGCGACGCCGGGGTCGGCGGAGTCCGGTTCCGCGGTGGAGGGCGGCGTCGTTCCGTCGGAGCCCGGTGAGACCGGTAGCGTCGGCGAGACGCCGAGCTTCTGCTCGAGGAACCGGCGGATCTCTTCCGGCCGGGTGGCGGTGATGCCGAAGTACTCGGCGAACACCTTCGTCGTCCGGAGCTCGAGGGTGGCTCCCTTGGGCTCGGCGTGGATCAGCGTCAGGCCGCGGAGCCGCTGGACCTCCTCATACGCCGCCTCGCCGATCATGCGGGCGAGCAGGCTCTGGAGCATCGGTTGATGGTAGGCGATTAGCGTGAGCGTCTTGAGCGTCCTCGGAGGAAGGTCGACGGGGGTCACCGAGTGCGCCGACGGAAGGAACTCCCGACGCAGCTGGAGCGCGTAGCGGTCCCCGACGCGCTGGACCTCGAGCGCCGTCTGGCGGGCGAGATAGGTCTTCGCGAGGCGTTTGACGGCGGCCTGGATTGGCCGAAAATCGGTGGTCCCGAGGACCTCCGTCAGTTCCCGGATCGACAACGGCTTGCCGCTCGCGAACAGGACGGCCTCGACGCGCAGCACCAGCTCGTCCACGCGCGACGGCATCGGCTCACTCCTCCGCGACGGGGGCTCGGGCCTCGCTCGT
>JABCYU010000177.1 GCA_013290045.1 Methanobacteriota archaeon
GGCTTCCGAAACCGCCGTCCCCTTCCGGACCGCTCTCGCGCGACGACCGCGCATTCCGCCGGACCGCCGTAGCCTACCCGTCGGGAGAGGGCCCGGTCCGGGCCATCGGGACGGCGGTGAACGTGGCGGCGAGGACCCCGAGCCCGACCAACGCGGTCGCCAGATACACGAGGTCCGGGTAGACGACCTGAAGGCCGAGGAGGTAGACGGCGGCCGGCGCCGAGGCGGCCGCCACCCCCGAGGCGGCGACGAGCGCCGGGCGTCGGCGACGCGTGGCCGCCTCCGTGCCGAACGCGACGACGATCGCGGCGACGGCGAAGAGGCTCGCCCCGCTCCACAGCGTGGCGACGAGCGATTCGAGGGAACCGAACGGCGAGGTCGTGATGGTCGTGCCGGCGGCCGGCCCACCCGAGCTCATCGTGATCGTGAGCCCGCCGGAGGCGGTATCGAACGGCCGCGCCAGCAGGAGCTGCTCGGTGATCGCCGAGTAGCCGGGGTAGCTCACGGTGAGGTTCGCCTCCCCGGCCGGGATCCCGGAAAGGGAGAATTCGCCATAGGCATCCGTCGACCCCCGGGCGATGAACCCGTGCTCCCCGGCGAGGTAGAGACTCGCCCCCTGCAGGGGGACGGTGGTCTTTCCGTCCGGGGAGAGGCCGAGCACCGTACCGTGGACCCCGAACGATCCGGGCGCGAGCGCGCTGGCACCCTCATACCCCAGGTACCCGGCGACGCCCGAGAGCAGGAGGGTGGAAACGAGGAGCGCGACCATCGTCGCCGTCGCCAGCTTCGGGCTCGGGCCCCGCGGGGCCGGAAGCGAGGGATATAGATGGGGGTAGACCTCCCAGGAGAACAGCGGCGGCGGGTCGCGTTCGCCGACGACGGGGATCGGGGCGCCGCAGTGAGGGCACGCGTGCCAGGTCGTGGGGCCGGCCGGCGCCGCGACCGCGCCGACGAAGTTGCCGCACCTCGAGCAGCGGAGCGTCACCGCCGCAAGCGCCACGGACCGTCGGCAGAGAGGTCGGGCGGATTAGCGTTGAGGAGTTCGCTCGGCAAGCCGTTCGTCCGGACCGTCGGGGTCGACGACGGGGCGTTCCGGCGCTCGGACCGACGGGCACCGCTCGTCGGCGTCGTCTGTTCCGGTCCGTCGCAGGTCGAGGGGGTCCTACGGAGCTCGGTCGAGGTCGACGGCACCGACTCCACCGCTCGGATCGCCTCGATGTTGATCGCCTCCCCCCACCTCGATGGCGTCCGGGCCATCCTGGTTGACGGGGTCGCGTTCGGCGGGTTCAATCTGCTCGACCTGGTCGAGCTCGCCGCGCTCACCCATCGGCCGGTCGTATCGGTGACCCGACGGCGCCCCGAATATCCCAAGATCCGGCGGGCGATCGCCAAGTACTTTCCGAAAGAGTTCGACCGCCGCTGGGCGCTGATCCGAGCCCGTCCGCTGTTCCGCGTCCCCACCGGGGGGGAACCGATCTGGGCCGCGGCGGTCGGATGCCGTCGCGTCGACGCCGTCGCGCTCGTGCGCCGGCTCTCGGTGCACGGATTCTGGCCGGAGCCGCTACGGTTGGCTCATCTGATTGCCCGGGCGTACGGCCGTCCCGTGGGCGACGCCCGACGCGGAGCGAGGGCACCGGACCCAAGAGGATGACCCGTCGCCCGGTCGGCGGATCTGGGGCGCCTGAACTCCGCGCACCGGGCGGAGGCGGCGGTCCGCGCGCCGAATCGGCCCAACGCTTATGGGCCGGGCCGCGTCTCGAACGGTCCGGGCCTGTAGCTTAGCTTGGACAAAGTACTGGCCTTCTAAGCCAGCAATCTCGGGTTCAAATGCCCCGCGGGCGGCGAACGCCCCGGGGCGGGGATTCCCGACAGGCCCGTCTTACGATGAGCCGGCCGGACCCGGCTCGGCGCTGACCTCGGCCTGACAGCGGGCGCAGAGGATCCCCCGCGGGCCGGGCGGAAGGGTGTCGCCGCACAACGGGCAGGTCGCCCGAGCGTCGGCGGCCGCGAGCAGCTCCACGACGCTCGTGCGAAGCTGAGGATTCGGGAGCGGAGGGAGGATATCGTCCCGGTGCCGGAGCCGCTCCTCGGCCGAGAGGAACGCCTCGAGGCGCGGGCGGTAGATCCCCGTCCGACGGTCGTAGACGGCGTACCGGCGGGCGCACAGGCTTTCGAGCGCGGTCGTGCCGAACTCCTTGAGGCCGCCGAAGACGTGGGCGAGGTCGAGGGCGGTGAGGCCGTGGGTCTCGAAGAGGACCTCGAGACTGCGGGCGCCGGTGACCGGCAGTTCGCCCCGGGCGATCCGCACGTCGAGCCCGTGGGAGGCCCGGGCCGAGCGCTTGACCCTTCGGTCGAGCGGCAGCCGACCGGCGCGGGGGTCGGGCCCGAGCGCCTGGCCGACGAGATCGAGCTCGTAGCGGACCCGCTCCTCGGAGAGATAGATCAGGAGGGCGGCCCCGAACGGGATGACTCCCGTTTTCCGGACCCAGGCGGTCGCCTGCTCGAGCGTCGCGAGCCCCGTCTGCGGACCGGTCGCGAGGGCGCCCCGCGAGGCCTCGCCGTCCTGCATCTCCGAGCGCGGGGCGTACCGCTCTCGGAGCGTCAACCGGGCGATCGCCCGCCGGGGTACCGTGGCGCGAGGACCGAGCAGTTGGAGGTCGGCGGAACCATCCGAAGCGAAGCGGACCTTCTGG
>JABCYU010000178.1 GCA_013290045.1 Methanobacteriota archaeon
GCGAAGAAACGGCCGTCCCGGTCGACGAGCGCCACATCTTCGCCCCCCTTCAGATCCCGGACCACGGCCTGGTCCTCCGGCGCCGCCGGCGCGAAGAGGATCGGGATCGTCCACGGGAGCCCGTTCGGGAGCCGCCGGGTCGCCAGGACGGCCTCGAACGTCGCCCGGTCCATGAACCCCTCGAGCGGGGAGTACGCCCCGATCGCGATCTTCTCCGCGTCGAACACCTGATCGATGAACGGATGGAGCTTTGGAAGCGACGCGACCTCGGACTTGCGGCGCTCGCGTTCCGCCGGCCGGGCGATCCGCTGAACGAGTCGGCCCCCGTGCGGGGGAGGGATCATGAGCGGCCTCCCCGGTCAGCGAAGCCGAGTGCGGCCGGCTCAGGGGAGCGACGGGGCTCAGGAGTCCTCATGGATGCTTCGCGCCGACACGTGCCGCCATATTAGTCGTTCGGGAGCGAACCGGCTCCGTTCCACCGTGGCCGGGGCGCCCTACGAGGCCGGGCCGTCCTGCAAGAGGGCCGGAAGCCGGCGCTCGGCCTTCGAGCGGAGAGAACGGTGGACGTACACCGACACGGGCCACGGTGCCGGCGGCCGGCCAGCGAACACCGCCCACAGGCTCGGTGGCCGGAACGGGTGCTCCACGCGATTGCCATCGAGGATCCCTACATCCATCCAATCTCCCCCGGCGGGCTCCCGGCTATCCAATCCCGCGAGATCGACCAGCACCTGCCCGGGCGTTCCCCCGAGGTGAGCGGCGAGCAAGTCCTCGAGCGATCGGCGCCGGGGCGGAGTCCGGGCGAATACGCGCCAGCGCCGTCGGACGCGAGGCTCGAGCGAGCGCAGGCCGGTCGCGCGCTTGTAGAGCCGCCGCTCGAGGAGGCCCCGAACGAGCTCCGCCGAGACGCCTCCGGTCGAACGCAACCGGGCGATGAGGTCGCCGTCCGTGCCGCCGAGGAGCGGTCGGGCCGCCTCGGGGAAATCCGGCATGCGCTCGACGGCCCCCTGGGCCATCATCTCCGCCGCCCGGACCGTCTTGTGATAGTAGACGCTCGCGTACATCAGGCTCCGACCCACGAGGAACCCCTCGACCGCGCTCCTCCCCTTCTCGGCGAAGACGAGCCGTCCGTGCCACTCGCGTGCCGTCTCCATCAGTCGGCTCGCATCGATCGCGCCGTGGGCGACCCCGGTGTAGTGGGCATCCCGCTGGAGGTAGTCGATCCGATCGGCGTCGATCGCTCCGTGAAGGAGCGTCCTAAGGAACCGGTGGCGTTCGCGGCCCGCCGGAGGGTCGACGAGATCGGCTACGAATCCGGGATCGATCCCATGGTCGCGGAGAATTCGGTCGAAACCTGGCACGTCGACCCCTTGGCCGGGCGTCCCGAGGATCCAATCGCGGGAGATGGACTCGTGCCCGCGACCCAGGACCTCTCGCATCGGTCCGTCGAGCGAATGGGAGAACGGCGGATGTCCGGTGTCGTGAAGCAACCCGCCGGCGGCGATCCCCGCCGCGTCATCGGCCGGGAGATGGAGGCTCTCCGCGAGCTGGTGGGCGACCCAGTAGACCCCGAGCGAGTGTTCGAGCCGGGTATGGTTGGCCCCCGGAAACACGAGGTGAGCGAACCCGGTCTGACGTATCCCCCAGAGCCGCTGGAAGGCGGGGTGCCCCACGAGGTCGAGGGCCGCCCCCTCGAGCACGATGGTCCCGTGGACCGGATCGAAGATCGATTTGCGCCGGAGGCGCGTGCGAGCCCTGGCCACGGCCGTGGCGAAGCGTGGTGGCATACATGACCCCCCGGTTCGGGCGGAGGCCGATGGAGACTCCGGTAGGATTCCACCGCTCGAACCATTCGGTTATATCGGCCGCCGACGCTTCAATCTATGCGAATGGCGGCTTCGCGTGCGTCCGCGACGAAGGAGGGCCGGCCCTCCGCTCCGGCGGAGGAGGCCCGGAGACTGTTCCGTCAGGCCGCGGACCTCGAGCCCCGGGCCGATCGGGCTCGGTACATCGAGGCCCTGAAGGGGTATCTCGCCTACGTCGACAAGCACCGTTCCGCTCTCCAGGGAGCAGCGGCCGAGGTATCGTCGCGGCTCGACGAATCCGCGATGGCGTTCTACCGTTCCTCACAGACCGAACTGGCCGCGGCGGCCGTGGAGGCCGGGCTTCGATTCGCCCCCGGTTCCTCCGCCCTTCTCCACCATCGGGCGCTGATCCTTCTCGCGCTCAACCGGAACGTCGACGAGGTGGTCCCGCTCCTGGATCGGGCCATCGAGGCGAACCCCCGCGACAAGGCGATCTGGTCGACGAAAGGTGACGCGCTTCGCCACCTCGGTCGACCGGACGACTCGGTGGACGCCTACCTCAAGGCGCAGGAGCTCGACGCCACTTCCCTTCAGTACGTGGAACGAGCACTGAAGGTCTCGCCCAAGAACTCCCGGGCGCTGCACGTCCAGCTCGAGCTGGCCCGTTCCCACGGCGCGTACCGGCAAGCGGTCGAGGCGTGCGAGGCGCTCCTTCTGGATACCCCCGCCGACCCGGGGCTCCTAGTCGAGAAGGCCGACCTGCTCGACCGGCTGGGGGAGGCGCCGGCAGC
>JABCYU010000179.1 GCA_013290045.1 Methanobacteriota archaeon
GGGCAGCCCGGTCCAGGAGTATTGAAGCGTGCCGGCGCCCCCCGAGGCGACGGCCGTCAACGTGAGAGAAAGGCCGACCTCCACGGTGCTGGCGGAGACGGCGAACGCCGCCACCGGGTCGGCGACGACGTCGTAGATCATCGTCGGGGAGCCGACGGTCGTGTTGTTCCCATCGATCAGCTGGAGCTCGATCGCGAACGTTCCGGCTCCGGTGGGGGTACAGGAGAGCGTGGAAGCGTTGGCCGACAAGCATCCGGTCGGCAGCCCCGTCCAGGAGAAGATGTACGGCGCTACGCCGCCGTTGGCGGAGACGGTCAGCGTGATCGTCTGTCCGATGTCGACGGACCCGGAGGAAGGGCTGGCGAAGATCCTCGAGACGGAGAGGGGCCCGGGGATATCGACCAGCACGGAGTTCGACGGTCCGACGACGTCTCCCTGGGAATCGACCCCGTAGGCGACGAACGTCGTGGTTCCGGCGGCGGTGGCGTTCCAGGTCCAGCTCAGGTTCCGGTTCGGCGCCCAGCCCCCATCGATGGTCCAGAGGGCCCCGTACGGGGGGACCCCTCCGCTGACGACGGCGGTCAACGTCGTCGAGCCGCCGATCGCGAGGAGGAGGCTGCTGGCGGAGGCGGTGACCGTCAGCAGGCGGGCCGGGTCCGTCTCATATCGGAAGGTCGTGCCCGGGGCCCGGATCGAGTCGTTCTGCGCCGCTCCCCAGCGAGAGCCGTAGCCGGTGCCGGCGGCGTTGTCATAGTACGACGTCACCGGGTCCCCGATGGGCACGTACTGCAATCCGGGAGAGTTGCCGAAACAGTACGTCCCAGACCCCCCGTAGTTGAACTCGTCCGCCCACGGGGTGAACTCCGACACCCAGGATGGGGCGAGGAACGAGTAGGCGAGCGTGGGCAGCTTCGAGTAGTCCGGGCAGCCGGTCACGGTCGTATTGACGATCTCGGTCATCGGTCCGGTGAAGAAGCCGTTCGAGTCCGCGCTCCCCGAGAGGGTCGTGAACCCGGTGCCGCCGGTGTCGGGCGGAGCGCTGCAGGTCAGGTGGCTACGCGCCGTGGTTCGGTCGACAACGCCCAGGCACACCGACGAGCCCGAGGCGAACGACAGGTTCAGCTCCACCAGGTCCCCGGCATGCAGCGTTAGGGTCGGATCGCAGGTCACGGGACCCGTGCTCCCGGAGTTCGACCAGATCTCCGTGACCTCCTCGAAGCCGCTCGCGCACCCCGGCCAGTTGTCCGCCACCACGAGTTGGTACCAGTCCCCCGCGTTCGAGACCCCGTTGAGCTCGTAGCCGATCGAGACCGGGCTGTTCGCGAGCCCGACCGTCAGCCGGACGGTCGGCAGGACCGTTTTCGACGAGCTCCCATCCCATTGGGCCACCGTCGCACCCTCCTGGGTGTAGAAACTGCCGGAGTCGGACGGATGGCCTACGGCATGGAGGCCGTGGAACGGCCGTAGCGCGACCGACGCCGGAAGGGCCGAAAGGTGCCGAACGGTTGAGGTCTCGCTCGCCCCCGGACCCGCCGAGAGCGTCGGGACGAGGAGCGGGAGGACGACCAGGAAAAGCAGGGCCCGGGTCGCAGGGGCGACCGTGGGCCCGCGGGTCGGGACACCCCGCCGGCCGGCCCGGTTCATAGGTTCCTTCTGCCCGCTCGAGGATATCATCCTTTCCCGGAGATTCCGCAGGATGTGTTGGGATGCGCATGACTGGGGGCCGTGAGATTCTTTAGACCGTCTGGCGTCCCGAGGCGGGATGGGGGCCGCATCGTACCTCACCGACGCCTACCTAAGGCAGGCGGAGCTGAGCGTGGTCGACGCCGTCGACTCCACCGTGGAACTCGATCCCACGATATTCTGCCCCACCGGCGGAGGTCAGCCGCACGACACGGGAACCCTCACGGGTCCGGGGTCGGGTTCTTGGGCCGTCCTGAACGTGGAGAAGGCGGGTCCGCGGGTCCTGCACCACCTGGATGCTCCCGCCCCGCCGGCCGGAAGCGTGGTCCACGCCCGGCTGGACTGGCCTCGTCGCTACGCGCACATGCGCTACCACACGCTCCTGCACATCCTGAGCGGCGTGGTCTTTCGGCGCTACCAGGCCGGGATCACAGGTGGACAGATCGCCGAGGACCGCGCCCGGATGGATTTCTCGATACCGGAGTTCGACGCCGCGCTCGCCCACGAGCTCATCGAGGAGGTCAACGAGGTGGTGCGTCAGGACCGCGAGGTCGTCGTCCGCTACATCGATCGAGCCGAGGCCGCCCGGGATCCCACCCTCGTCCGCGTGGCCCCCGACCTGATCCCGGACGTCGATCAGGTCCGGTTGATCGACATCCGGGGCTTCGACGTTCAGGCGGACGGGGGGACCCATGTCCACCGGACCTCCGAGGTCGGCGAGGCCCGTCTGTCGAAAATCGAGAACAAGGGGGCGCGGAACAAACGCCTCTACCTTGTACTGCCGCGTCCCCCGGTCGGGGAAGCCGCCGATCCCGTGCTATGATCCTCCGCATCGGACCCCTCCCGTGACGTCGCCCCGCCGTTTCGATGGGCGCCGGGAAGAGCACCTCCTGTTCTCGTGGGAACCGGGGGT
>JABCYU010000180.1 GCA_013290045.1 Methanobacteriota archaeon
CGTGCCGGGGGAGGTGTAGACGTGGCTGGAAACGCCCGTGGTGGACTTCGCCGACGAGTTGTCGCCGAAGTTGAACGTCCAGTTGGTCGAAGTTTGTCCCGAGGGTAGGGTCGCGGTCAGGGGGATCAGGCTGCCCTGCTGCACCGTCTTGAACGGTGCGGACAGCGCGATATCGGGCACCGTGGCGTAGGGCTTGCAGAATGGGCTCGTGATCGGCTGGCAGGTCAGGGTGGACTGCGTGCTCGTCGAGGGTCCGCCGTTGCTTCCCGTCGCATTCCTGAACGCGGCATAGCCGGCGGCGCCCACCACTACGATGACGACCAGCATCACCACAGCGGCGAGCGGCGTCGACAGGGCCCGCTGGCCCTGCCATCGGCCGTTCACGCGTTTCGTCGTTCCTCCGTCTCCCATCGATTTCACCTAGATCCCGTTGAAGCGGAACCTGGGATGATGAGCCCGACGCCGGTATATATGTGGGGACCGGTCGGTTACGACCAGTGGACATATACGAATACTATTGCCGGGAGATGCTCATATAGGGGCTCGCCTCATCGAGACCAAAGGGGGTCGGCGCCTTGGACCACATTCCCAGCGATCGTCTAGGATGCGTCGCCAGCGGGTCATTGCCCGGGACCCGTCGACCCCCGTGGCCGAGGCGCCGGATGCGGGTCCGAGAGCCGGCTCGGGCCCGTGAACGGGTCGGCTCCCGCCGCGGCCCCGACGGGGTCGGCCGATGAGCTCCGGGGCGGAACTGTTGCCCGCTACCCGCCCCGCCCCATTCTCGGAAGCGCCGGAGTACGTGGTCCTTCGGACGGCCCGACCTCGATGGATGTCACTCCAGCTGACCGCGGACGTCGCACGGTTCATCGGTTACGATGCGGACGGGCTCCGATCTCTTCGGGCCCCGGCTCGATCGGTGGCGTTCCTGGCGCGGGGACCGGGCGTGTGCCGGGTCGTCTCCACGTTTCATAGCGCGACGCTTCTCGCCCAGGAGACGGCACTTGACCGGTACATGGCCTCGGCGCGGGTGAGCGGGAAGCAGATCTTCCACCTCCCGCGCGCCGTCGTGCGTCACCTCGGACTCGAGCTCCGAGGCTCCGGCACGGGCAAGAACCCGTCGACGGACGACATCGTGCTGTGGATTGTCGGGTCCTCGGAGTACTACGGATCCCTCCCCAGATGGGGGTCGGAAGGACCGCCCGCCGGGGAGATCCCGCGGGATATCCAGGTCTACCTGACCCGCTCCCGGGTTCCCCTCTCGCTCAACTTGCGCCAGTACGAGGGTCTGGACGGAGCCCATCCGCCGGGGGGGTTGGGATTCCCAGCCGCCGGCTCCCCGATGTGAGGGTAGAGATTCTCACGATCGCCCGTGGCGATGGGTCGCTCGACGCGTCCGACGCTGGCCTGCTCGGGCCTCGAGAACGGGCCGCCGTCGGGCTCCGTTCAGCGTGGTCGAGCCAAGGGGGCTCGCGCTCGGGCGGGGAAAGGCACCGCGCTGAGCCCCTTCGGACCCTCGACGATGGCTCCGGTCGAGGCAAGGAACTCCAGGGCGGCATTGAGGCTCCGTCGGGTCGTCATGTGCCCCCAAGAAGCGAGGACGGCGAGCAACCAGTTGCGGCTCACGGGTTCGCCGGCGGCGTTGAGCGCGGAATGAATGTATTCGAGGGTTTCGAGGGTCGGATTCGCGCCGGGGCGGGCGTACTGCGGCTGGACCGGGGGAGGGGCCGCGGTCATGCTCGGAGAGACGCACCGAGCGACCCTATATGGACCCCGTGGTACCACACGCCGTGGGTGTTGGACCCCCTACACCCGACGGCACGGGGCGGCGACGCCCCGATCCGCGGGCCCGCCGGCTTGCCCAGATCATCCTTTCGAAGACGCTACGGGTTGCTCGAGGGGAGTCCGTCACGATCGATACCTGGAGCGGCACGCTCCCGTGGGCGAACGCGTTCGTGTTCGAATGTCATCGGATGGGGGCGCTGCCGACCTTGCTCTTCCGCGACGAACCGACGTTCTGGGACGCCGCATCCGCCGGAAACCCCCGGTCGCTCGGCAGCGACCACTCGGGAGAGCTGGCGATGCTCGAACGGACCGACGCATACGTCGATTTCTGGGGCCCCTCGGATATCGCCCGGGAGGCGGCGCTCCCGAGCGCGTTCCATGAGCGCCGCTCCAAGAGCCTGGAGAAGTGGTGGGCGGTGGCCAATCGGATCGGCCTTCGGCTCGCGGTCCTCTATCTGGGGCGCATCGGGGCGAAGGCGGCGTCCAGCTACGGCGTGGCGGCCGGATCTTGGAGTCGCGAGCTGGTCGAGGCGAGCCTGGTGGACCCCGTCGGGATGGACCGCGCCGGTCGGCGGCTGGCGGCACGCCTGAAGATCGGATCCGAGGTCACGATCGACCATCCGAACGGGACCCACCTAAAGCTCCGCCTCAAGGGCCGCTCTCCGTTCGTCTTCGGGGGGCTCCTCGAGACCCCGGAGCGGCCGCCGAGGGGGACCCTGGGGGTCCGACGGAAGGTCGTGGAGACTCCAATCCCTGCGGGCTACGTGAACGTCGCCGTCGACGAGGAGTTCGCCGAGGGCCGG
>JABCYU010000181.1 GCA_013290045.1 Methanobacteriota archaeon
CTGTTCGACTCCTCGTCCTACCTCAAGTTCGCGCGCCGGGGGAGCCTGATGTTCCCGGAAGGAACGGTGTCGATCGACGGGCTCCGAGAGGCGACCTGCCGGTGCTTCCTGTGCCAGGAGATGCCGCTCACCGAAGTCGCCCAGCGGGCGGCCGGCGAGCGGGAGCGCCGGATCGCCGAGCACAACCTGCTCATGTGCGCGCAGGAGATCTCCGTGGTGCGCCAGGCGATCCGCGATGGGGCGCTCTGGGAGCTGGTGGAGCGGCGGGCCGGGAACCATCCGGCGCTGCAAGCCGGTCTCCGCGCCGCCGTCCGAGGGACCCGGGTCTTTCTCCCGTCGGAGGCCGAGAGCCGAACCTCGTTCCGGGTGGTCGGAGCGACGAGCGGGTTGCGGCCTTCGGTGATCCGCTTCCTCGCCCATCTCCGGAACTGGCGGTCGGGGAAGGGCGACTTCCGCTCCCATCCTTGGGTCCCGTTGATCCCTTCGGCGCTGCGCCGAACCCCCACCGTGACCCGCTCGGGGGTCCCCGTTCGGTGGGAGTGCTTGACCGGGATCGGCCCGGTCCCGCTCGAACTGACCGAGCTCTACCCGGTGGGATGTTACGTCGGGCTGGACGAGTTCGATGACGGGCCGGCGGCGCGTCACGCCGCTTTCCCCGAGGGCGAGACGCTCGATTTGGGCGGGCTCGACGTCGACCCGGAGCGGGACTGGGGCGACGCGTGGACCCAGCGCCAGGTGATGTCGTCGATCGAGTGGCGCTACGGGGTCGAGGCCGTCGTCGGCCTCGCCAAGGCCCCCCTGACGGCCGAGCGGTCGGCGAGGTCCGGGCGGTTGCGTTCGATTTCCTGGGACGGAGCGCCGGCGTTCATCTTCGGCAACGACGGGGTCCCCCGCCCGACGTGGCTCGGGGCGACGAAGCTCCACCCGATGCTGTCGTTTCCCGCCTCCCGGATCATCGTCGAACCGGACGCCGCCGAGTTCGCGGCCGCGGGCAAGAGCGTGTTCTCCCGGTTCGTGCGGGGTGGGGACTCGGCGCTGAGCCCCGGATCGAGCGCGTTCGTCGTCGACCCGGACGATCGGCTCCTCGCCGTAGGTCGCCTCGTCATGGCGCCGAACGAGATGGGCCGGATCCCGCGGGGGGTCGCGGTCCGGGTGACGGCCCATGCCCGAGGCCCTCCCGAGACCGCCGACGAGCCGACGGCGCTCCTCGAGCCCGCCGTTCCACCTCCCGAGGGCGAGCCTTAAGGGCGTTCGGCCGGTGAGGGGCCCGGTATCGGCGACCTGCGCCGAAGGTCGGGCGTTGCGGACGTTCCTGTTGCTCCAGATGGACAGCGAGGGTGCCGGATACTCCGACGTCGCCGGGGTCCTCGAGGACCTGGGGTTCGCGCCCGAAGGGAGCGGCTACGACTTCGTCTACGATTGGGGTCGCACCGCCTCGGTGCGGGAGTCGCTGGAGCTCGCCGACCGGATCCAGGCGGCGCTCCACGGCAAGCGGGTGTTCTTCCGGATGGAGAGCTCCGACTGACCGGTTCGGAAGGGATCGCCGCTCCGACCGCGCTTTAACCCCGGTCCGCTCGCCGTCAGGATGGTCCTCCTCGGCGTCGAGTCGACGGCCCACACCGCGTCGGTCGGGGTCGTCGGGGAGTCGGCGGAGATCCTGGCGATCGCCTCCGACATGTACCGACCCCCGAGCGGCGGGATCCATCCCCGCGAGGCCGCGAACCACCACGTGGAGGTCCTCCCGGGACTCGTGGCCCAGGCGCTGGAGCAGGCCCACGTCCGGCCATCGGAGATCGAGGGGGTGGCGTTCGCGCAGGGTCCGGGTCTCGGCCCGTGCCTGCGCGCCGGCGCGACGGTCGCCCGGACCCTATCGATGCTCTGGGAGAAGCCGCTCGTGCCGGTCAACCACTGCGTGGCCCACGTCGAGATCGCCCGGGTCCTGAGCGGCCTCGACGATCCGATGCTCCTGTACGCGAGCGGAGGCAATACCCAGGTCATCGCCTACGCCTCCGGACGATATCGGGTCCTCGGGGAGACCCTCGATGTCGGGATCGGCAACTTCCTCGACAAGCTGTGGATCGCCCTCGGGGGCACCTTCCCCGGCGGCCCGGCGATTGAGGCGGCGGCCAAGGAGGGACGCGAGTTGCTGCCGCTGCCGTACACGGTCCACGGGATGGACGTCGCCTTCTCGGGGATGCTGACGGCCGCCCTGGCGCTCCGCTCGAAGGGGGCCAGCCGGGAGGACATCGCCTACTCCGTGGAAGCCACCGCCTACAGCATGCTGACCGAGATCACCGAACGGGCGCTCGCCCATCGACACGCCGAGGCGGTGGTCCTCGGCGGCGGGGTGGCGTGCAACGAGCGCCTCCGATCGATGGTCCGCTCGATGGTCGAGGCGCGAGGAGGTAGCTCCTTCGCGCCGCCCCGGGCCCTGTGCGTCGACAACGGCGCCATGATCGCCTGGACCGGCCTCCTCGCGTTGCGCGCGGGGACCACCTCCTCGGTCGAGGAGTCGATCGTCCAGCCCCGCCAGCGGACGGACCTGGTGGAGACGCCGTGGCGACGCGGGTGAGGCTCCGCCG
>JABCYU010000182.1 GCA_013290045.1 Methanobacteriota archaeon
AGTCCGTCGCCTTGGGCGGACTCGTGGTGCCCGAGGGCGCGAACCACGGACGCGGTGCCTCGATGGCCATCGATGGGACTCCGCGCCTTTCACGTCGGGGCGGAGTATTAGTAGGCTCGTCTGGAACGGGTGAAGGAGCGGCTTCCGACGTGGTTCAGACGCCGGAAGCGATGGCGCCCGACTTGAGGAACTCCCGGAGAAGGACCGTCGCGTAGGCCCCCTTGGGCAGGGCGAACGTGAGCCAGAGCCCGTCCGGTGCGTGGTCCGGGACGCCGGGGTTCCCCTCGGGGTCGCCGCGGGAGATCCCCAGGGGAGGCATGGGGACCAAGAGGGGGCGCCAGGTCCCGCGGCTCGCGATCTCCGGAGCCGAGGGGAGGCGGAACGACCCGCGGGCGATATGTTCGGCTTCTAGGAGGTCGTCGAGCAGGGAGCCCGGCGCGCCGGTTCCCGGGGGGGTCTCGAACCCGACGAGCGGTCCCGCCAGGCGGGCCCGGCCCTTTTCGACCATCCGGCGGGCCTCCTCGAGGTTGTCGTCCGACACGGGCACTGGTTGGTTCCCCGGAAGCGTACCGTCCCGAACGACGCGCAGCAGCCAATCGCCCGGCACGGGATCGATGAGCGAGAGCTGCGAGGAGGCGCGGGCGGTGACCCACCGGTTGAAGATCAGCGCCTGAAAGGCGTGAACGAACAGCTGGCGGAGCTCGCGCGAGAGCGCGCGGAGGGCCCGGTCCGCGGTATGCCCGCGGGCCAGGTGGTCGAGCAACTGGCGCTCGAACCGGAACTGCGGGGGGAACTCCTTCAACGCCCGAACGGGGTCGTGGTGCGACGCGTACGATCGTCGCGCCTCTCCTCCCACCACCTCCGCCCCCTCAGCCGCCGCCGTGAGGTAGACCTCCACGGCCGCGCCCGGCCCGTCGCGCAGAAGGGCGCGACCGACCGCGTGGGTCACGGGCCGGACCTCCCCGAACCGCTGGAGCCCGAAGAAGTTCGGGAACCCGCCGGCGTCCGAGAGCTCGCGCGCCGCCGACCGGACAGTCGCTTCGGCGATTGCCGAATCCGCGAGCCTTCCGATACGCAACGTGAAGACGTTCCCGTAGTGGTGGCCGAGGACGAGACCATCCCGCGCCCGGTACGCTTCGACGATCTCGACGTCGCGCATGCCGAGCTCCCCTTCCGGCGGGAGACCGCGGTAGGAGGCGAGCCGCTCCGTCACCGCCCGGCGGTCCTTGGTACCCGCCCAGGAGATGGCGTGGGGCGGGAGGCGCAGCCGTTCCGCGATCCGCTGGCCGAGCTCGTGCTGCTCCCAGTTGCGACTGACGATACGCAGGACCGTGTACTCTCCGTCCGGCGAGGGGATCGGGTACGAGGAGATCTCCCGGACCCGGAACTCCTCGGCCTGCTCCTTCAACCTCCCCGAGAGCGGGGGAGTCGTCGACGAGTAGAACCCGAGGCCGAGGGCGATCTCCGGATCGGGGGGTCGCCACCGGCCGACCGGCACAGGCGGCGGACAGGGACCGGCGTAAAGACTTTGGCTGAGGGCCCCTGAGTTCCCCATAGATGATCCAGGCCACCGCGCGGGTCCTCCAGAACATCATCGAGATCCACGTCGGCGAGGAGACCTGGACCTGTCGGCCGGTCGTGAGCGCCACGGGGGCGATCACGCGTCGCATCGCCTCGTTGTTCTCGACGGTCTACGAGACGCACCGCTCGACGGAACCGGACGCGGTCTACTCGACCGTCTCCTACCACGTGAAGAAGGACGAGATCATCGTGCAGATCGGCGAGCAGCGTTGGAAGACCGAGTCGTCGCTGTTCGGGCCGATGACGTTCGACTACGGTGGGCTCCCGTACGCCGTCAACGAGAAGCTGACGGGCAAGTTCGCGATCCTCCAGGGACCCAAGCTCGTCGCGACCGGGGAGCTCGGCTTCCGATCCTGCCAGATCCGCGAGTACCCGGCGGAGCTCGAAGGGTTCCTGACGAACCTCGCCCTCGGCTACCTGATCCGGACGCTCGTCTGGGAGATGTTCCGCTAGCCTGCGCCGACGGCCGCCACCCCGGCTTCGCCCGCGGGGTGCGACGGCAATCGCACGGCCCCAAGATCGTGGTCCATCTCCACGTCGCCGACGAGCGAATGCCGGGCGACGAAGTCCGGCCAGGCCCGATTGGCGTGGACGTCGTGGGAGAAGAGCCAGCCCCCGGTCGCCATCTGCGCCCACGCCCACTCGTACTCGGCCTGCATCGTGGCGTATTGGTGGAGGCTGTCGTGCAGGAACAGGTCGACCCGACCCCCGCGAGATAGCCCGGGCAGGAGCTCTTCGCTCCGGCCCAGGTGCAGCGACCAGAACTTTTTCAGGTGCTCGGGAACGAGCCACCCGACCCGGCGACCCGCGAGCTCGGGGGCGACGCCGCCCGTCGACGCGGCGAGGGCGAACACGTCGATTCCGATGGAGTCGAGGTGGCCGGTCCCGTTACGTTCGAGGGCCTCAAGGATGAGCCGCGCCGAGTAGCCGGAGGAGATCCCGGTCTCGATCACGCGGCCGGGCTTCAGGTGGCGGACCGCCACG
>JABCYU010000183.1 GCA_013290045.1 Methanobacteriota archaeon
TCGGGAAGTTCGTGAACGAGAACCCGCCGCTGTTCGCAGTGGTCGTCGTCTTGTAGATTTGGTGGGTCCCCGAAGAGATGAGCTCGACGGTCACACCCGCAGGTACCGGGATCCCTCCCGGCTGGTCGACATACCCTTGGAGGGTGTAGTTCGTCGTCGGGCTGGCCCGTGCCCCGGGGACGATGACGAACGACGTCGTCACCATCATCAAAACCAGAGCCCACAGGGCAGTCCGCGGAAGCCCAATTCCCATCGTGTTTCACGTCTCCCTGTTCATGGTCCTCTATCGAGGAACTCGGCGCCGAACCTTGCCTCCCTACATATAGCTTGCTCGAAGCGGGGGCGCGGTGTGCGCCGGTGTGGCTCGCCGGCGCCGTTTCTACCGATAAATCGCCTGGACCGGTTCCTCGCGGCGGCGCCCCGTACGCTCCCGATTGAGCTGCTTCTGGAAATCCTCGTAGAACTTCAACGACTCGGCGTCCGCCGAGGGGTGGGTGAGCTTGAGCGCCTCGTCGAAATGCGCCATCGTCACCTTGGAGGCCTTCACGTTCTCGCGGATCGCGACGAGGCCGGCCTCGCGGCAGAGGGCGGCGAGGTCGCTTCCGACGTACCCCTCCGTCCGTTGCGCGAGCTCGGTCAGGCGGACGTCCTCGAGGGGCATCTTCCGGGTGTGGACCTTCAGGATCTCGAGCCGCCCGGCGACGTCCGGAGGGCCGACGTACAGCATCCGGTCGAACCGACCGGTCCGGAGCAGCGCCTCGTCGATGATGTCCGGCCGGTTCGTGGCCGCGAGGACGAGGACCCGTTCGAGGCTCTCCAGCCCGTCGATGCTGGTGAGAAGCTGGTTGACGATCCGCTCGGTGACGCCGCTGCTGGTCTGTAGCCCGCGTCGCGGGGCAATGGCGTCGAGCTCGTCGATGAAGACGATCGCCGGCGACGCCTGGCGGGCCTTCTTGAAGATCACGCGGACCGCCTTCTCGCTCTCCCCGACCCATTTGCTCATGATCTCGGGGCCCTTGACGGAGATGAAGTTCGCCTGGCTCTCGGTGGCGGCCGCCTTCGCGAGGAGCGTCTTGCCGACGCCGGGCGGCCCGTACAACAGGATCCCGCGCGGCGGCTCGATCCCCATGTGCTTGTAGACCCCGGGGTTTCGGAACGGAAGCTCGACCGACTCTTGGAGCGACTGCTTGACGCGGTCGAGGCCGCCCACCTCCTCCCAGCGGACGCTGGGGATCTCGATGGCGACGTCGCGCAGGCTCGAGGGCTCGATCTGCTTCAGCGCCTCCCGGAAGTCCCGGTCGGTGACCTTCATCCTCTCCAGGAGGGTCAGCGGGATCGGCTTGTCGAAATCGATCTCGGGAAGGTAGCGCCTCAACGCCCGCATGGCGGCCTCGCGGCCCAGGGCGGCGAGGTCGGCGCCGACGAACCCGTGGCTCAGCGTCGCGAGCTCGCGGAGGATCCGGTCGCGTTCCTTCTCGGTCCCCTCGATCGGCATGCCGCGGGTGTGGATCATGAGGATCTCGAGCCGACCGGCCTGGGTGGGGACGCCGATCTCGATCTCGCGGTCGAACCGACCCGGGCGCCGGAGGGCCGGGTCGATCGCCTCCTCCCGGTTCGTGGCGGCGATGACGATGACGTTCCCTCGGCCGGAGAGCCCGTCCATCAAGGTGAGCAGCTGCGCGACGACGCGGCGTTCGACCTCGCCGACGACCTCGTCGCGTCGCGGGGCGATCGAATCGAGCTCGTCGATGAAGATCACCGAGGGCGCGTTCTTCTCCGCCTCCTCGAACTTCTCGCGAAGCTCCTTCTCGCTCTCCCCGTAGTACTTCGAGATGATCTCGGGGCCCTGGATGCCGATGAAATGCGCCCCGGCCTCGTTGGCGACCGCCTTGGCGATCAGCGTCTTCCCGGTCCCCGGCGGTCCATAGAGCAGCACGCCCTTCGGCGGGGAGATGGCGAGCCGGTCGAACAGCTCCGGGTGCTTGAGCGGGAGTTCGATCATCTCCCGGACGCGGCCCAGCTTCTCCTTCAGCCCGCCGATGTCCTCGTAGGAGACCCTCGGGGCGGCGACCTCGGTCTCAGTGACGGTCTCGTCCTTGATCGTGATGAGGGTCGTCGGGCCGACCTGGACCGTTCCCTTCGGCGAGGTCGCGACGACCATGAACGGGAGCGAGCCGCCCATCAGGAACACTCCCGGGATCACGAAGACGTCCCCGCGGACGAACGGTCGACGGGAGAGCGCCTTGGAGACGAACTGCTCCAGGCCCGGTCCGAGGTCCATCTTCGCCGACCCGGAGTAGATCGGAGCGATGGTCACCGACTCCGCGATCGGGCAGTCGATCCGCGTGATGAGCACCCGGTCCCCGATGCTCACGCCAGCGTTGCGGCGGACGACCGCCTCGACCCGGATGAGGCCCTTGCCCTCGTCCTCCTGCTGGGCACGGTTCACGACGGCCGCCGTCGCCTTCCGGCCGCGGATCTCCACGATGTCGCCGACGCCGACCTTGAGGCG